>JAYWHV010000362.1:0-7006 GCA_043777615.1 Burkholderiales bacterium
ATGGGTTCGCTAGTGAGTATGCATAACCCGGCGCTCAACCCCGTTCGCTTCGCTCTCTGGACACTGCGCGATAACGCCGCGCAGCGCCGGTTAGCTCTACGTTAAGGGCGATGCGAAGTTGGGCATTTTCGCCACGCGCCCTCAATCCACCGGCCACGGCATCGATTTCGGCAACGTCTGCGCAATCGGCTCTTCCACCGTTTTCGCGCTCTTCTTCCGATCATCAACCCCACGCCACCACGGCGTCACGGCTTCAGCCTGCGCAGGCTCTACCGCCTGCCCGAGCCTCGGCATCAATAGCTGTGCGTCATATTTCGGCGCGAGTTCCAGCAACGTCTCCACCGGTTCGTCCCATGCGTGCATGGCGAGGCTGAACGTGCCCCAGTGCACGGGCAGGAACGCGCCGCCGCCGAGTAGCGCGTGAGCCTTCAACGCGTTCTCCGGGCCAAGGTGAATATCGCCCCACGACGGGTGAAACGCGCCGACTTCGAGCATCACCAGATCAAACGGGCCGAGGCGCTCGCGGATGGTGGCGTATTCGGTGGTGAGACCGGTGTCGCCGCTGAAAAACGCGCTGTGGCGCTTTGAGCGGATGACCATTGACGACCACAACGTCGCGTTGCGATCCTTGAGGCCGCGGCCTGAGAAGTGTTGCGATGGCGCGGCGGTGACGGTGAGGTCTGCGTTCGGCAGCGTGTGCGACTGCCACCAGTCAAGCTCGGTGATGCGATGCGCGGGGACGCCCCAGGCTTCGAGGTGCGCGCCGACACCGAGTGAGGTGACGAAGGGCACATCACGCTTGGCCAGTTCGCGAATCGTCGGGTAGTCCAGATGATCATAGTGATCATGCGAGATGACGACCAGATCAATCGGCGGCAGCTCGCGCAAGGTGATCGGCACTGGCTGAAATCGCTTGGGGCCGACGATGCGCGATGGCGATGCGCGCGAGCCCCACACTGGGTCAGTCAGCACGCGCAGGCCATCGATCTCGATCAGCACGGTCGAGTGGCCGAGCCAGGTGGCGCGCAAGCCGGTATCCGGTTTTTTTAACCAGGCGTCCAGTGGATTGACAGAAGGCAGCGTGCCGACGGGTGTGCGTCGCTCTCCGCCGTACAGAAAATCCTTGATCGTTGGACCAGCCACTGTCCTGTCACGCAGACCCGGCAGGGCAGGGTGAATGTTGCGGAAGCCTCCTCCCGCCCACATCGGTGAATCCCGCATGCGTTCAAGCCGTAATCCGTCGGCGCGTTTTCCAAGAGACTTCATGACTGCCTTGTGTGATGCTTTTGGTGCGGGCGATTTTCTGCGATGATTACCGGACACCATGCAACGCTGCCGTTTCGCATTTCATCAACCTTTCGTACCCGTTGAATATGGAGATGTTCATGTCAAGATGCAATACGTTCGCCACGTTCATTTTTGCGGCGGTACTGGCGACGACTATCGCGTCATCGCCCGCTTCAGCTCAGAACTTGCCCGATGCCGCTTCGCTGATTGCAACGCAGAAGGCTGCGCTCGAGAAATTTTCCCGCATGGACGGCGTATGGCGCGGCCCGGCCTGGACGATTTTGCCGTCGGGCGAAAAACATAACATCACACAGACCGAACGGATCGGGCCATTGCTGGACGGTTCGATCAAATTGGTTGAAGGTCGTGGTTACGAGCCAGATGGTCGCGTCAGCTTCAGCGCATTTGGCGTCATTTCATACAACCCTGAGTCCAAAAACTACCGCATTCGCTCTCATGCCTAGGGGCGCTACGGCGACTTCGCCATCACGCCAACGGATGACGGCAACACATGGGAAATTCCGGCAGGCCCCATGACAATTCGCTACGCTGCGGTGATCAAGGACGGTACGCTGAAAGAAGTCGGCGACCGCATTGAGCCGGGCAAGAACCCCGTGCGTTTCTTCGAGATGACGCTCACTCGAATCGGCGACAGCGACTGGCCTGCGGGTAAAGCGATACCGCCGAAGTAACGCGTGCCCGTTAGCGCGCTGATATCAGCGCGCGTCTGCGTCGGCTCGCAATCATTTTGAAGTCGGCGACAGGCGTTTTTCAAGCCAGGTGATGCGCACGGTTCGCACGAGCTAGACCAACGCTCAGACGACGCGTTCCCTCGCTCGCCTTGTCGCTCTTACCCCGGTGAACGTTTCGATGCGGCGCCCATGTGCTCAGGGAAAACTGGCGCACTCCTTAATTGAGAAACGTCTTTTAGCGCGCTTGTCACGCAACCCATGAGCCGCTGAAATCCGTCTGCTCGACAACTAGGAGTATTGAACATGACATCACAAAGCGCCCGGATAACCATCATTCCCAAAGATATTCGTTTCAAGCTCTTTCTAGCTCTATGTATGGTCGTCGGCCTGTCGACGCAGACAGTATTCGCGCAGGACGTCGGAAAGGCCAGTGGTATCGGCAGCATCATCAGCGTGCCTGAGCAACCCAACCGGAAAGAGCAGCGTCTCGCGTTCGCACCAAAATACGCGTTTGCGTATCTCGAAGGTAGCGGAAAAGCGCTTGCTACATGGATCGTATTGACCGAAAGGGCCCCACCCGTCGCCGCTTGGGCCGCCGCCAAGGATCGCATGGCTGCGCGGCAGATGTGGTGTCAGAACGAAAAGGCGGCCTTTGTTGCAGTCAGACTGGACGCAGACAACGATGCCGATCTGTTCCTTTGCCCGCCGGGTGCCGCGATGTCGAATACGGAGATGACGAGCACGTCCAACGGACTTAAAAGCATCGAGGTGCAATTCACGGAACGGTCCGGAAAACGCGTCATCGGAACACTGCGGAGCGGTGTTGGCAACTGTCCGACAGCAGACGGGAAAAGTGCCTACTGCGCCAAATATTCGGACTACACGTTCGACGCACCAGTGACTCGTTGAAGCGTTCCGTTCTGGCGCTGCTGCTTGTAGGTCGCGCAGCGCAAATTGTGCAAATGACGTGGCGCGAGTTTTCGCGGCGATTCGTCTCTACGTGACAACACGATTCATCTTGTTTGGTAGGAGTCCAGCATGACACACTTTCGCCTGCTCGCCGTCGGCACACTACTCTTCTCAAGCACGCTCACCCTGGCACAAACAGCCGCACCGGCCCGTTGCGCAGGGAATCCGGTCGACGCGTGGGAGCACGCGCGGGAGGCCGTGAAAAGCGGCGACGCCGGGCGTGTCATGCTTGCGCTGACGCCGGAGAAACGCGCGCGCGAATCATCGTCGTATGCGGTCGGAGCGCATATGGTGCTGGGGTTGAGCGAGCTCGCAGGCGGTATGTCGCAAAAACCTGACGCAGCGCGCAAGGCGAAAGAGGCGGAGAAGAAATTGTCGCTCGAACTGGATGCCATTTTGAAGAAGTACAAAGCGCCGTCAATCAAGCAAATCGGAACCCCGCTGCTGTCACGGGTGTACGCGCCCGACGTGTTGAAATTGTTCGCCAGCGTCGATCACGCGGCGTTTGCTCGCGAAATGGAGAAGTTTTTTGTGAAGGTCGAGGCTGCGGCGAAAGACGCGGGCGTGAAGTCGGAGCAACCACCGAAACTCGACGAATTGGTCGTTGGTGGCGGGCCTGACCTGAATTCCCCGTTAAGTGCACTGCCCGGCATCGGAGACGTCGCGCGGGTGCAGGCCGGGGGAACCGTCGTGTCGTTCAAGATGGTGAAAGGCTGCTGGTTGATAGATGCGTCGGAGCAGAAAAAGGGCTAGCGCATCCTCTGTTTTGCTTGTGAACTGAAAAGGAAATCATCGTGAAGAGTCATACAGCCGTTCTTCTTTCAATGCATTGGCGCGTGCTGTGCGCCGCATTGTTAGTGGCGCCTTTGACGCCCGTGGCGACGGCGCAGGCGCTTGAAGCGCGATGCGAAAAAATGCTCCCGCAACAAGCGCTCAACGCGGCGGTCGGCGCGGGGTTCAAGGCGCACGATGCAACCGAGCGAAAGCCCGGCGAACTGGAATGCTCGTGGCTCAGTCGGGGGTCGGGATCAATCAAGACCCTGTTCGTCGGCCACAAGAGTAAAGCAGGGCTCGTCAGCTGGGGAAACAACTTCACGCCTGCGAAAAATGCAAACGACTGGTGGGATATGGTGGTGACCAATACCGAGGAGGCCTTGAAAGCCAAGCGACAAATGATCCCAGGCGTCGGAAAGCGTGCAGCGCTGGTTGCCATGCCGGCGGGGGGTCAGTCAAAGCTCTTTATTCAGCGCGATGACGACGTGATCGAGATGGTTGTGATGGGCGTCAGCAACGCCGATGTCACCAAAGTGGCGAAGGCCCTTGGGTCGCCCTAAAGTCTCCGTTCGAGTCGTAAATTTTTAATAGCTTTTACCTAGAACTACCATTGCTGTTGGGATAGAAGTACATTTGACCCGATATCGACTTGGAACGTTTCTTCGTTCTACCCCTATAGCGGCGGTCCTTTCAACGTAAAGCTGTATGACTCGGTCAGGCATCTTGGGCTCGTAAAACGCCTCCTGTCGCAACCACCTTGGGATCACTCCCCGCGCGAAACCATCTGCCCGGAAACGGCCCATGCAGCGTGATCTCGCGGCCCCGGACACGTAGCCAGTCTCCTTCTGGCAAACCAAACACCGGCACCGTCGGATTAAGTGCCACAAACTCCGCCAGCCGCTGATCGCGCGTTTCACCCATCCAGCCCTCGGGCACCGAGTTCGTGTAGTGCGCGTTCAACTGAAAATCGATCACGCCAAGGGCGTCGAGCCCCGACGGGTCGATGATCGGCATATCGTTGGTCGTGCGAATCGTCGGCGCACAAATCGCCGAGCCCGCGCTCCAGCCCACGTAAGGCTTGCCTGCGAGTATTTGCGTGCGTAGCGGCACGATGATTTCCTTGCGGCGCAGGTGATGCAACAGGTTGAACGTGTTGCCTCCGTTGACCATGATGGCATCGGCTTCGACCAACGCTTTCGCCGGATCTTTGAAATGATGGATCGCGGTGATTTCTATGCCCAGCGCTTCAAGCGCGTTGCGTACGTTCTTCGCCGTCGAATCCCACGCAATAGTGACGCTCGCATACGGAATCAGCACGATCTTTTTGGCGTCACCAATCGTTTCGCGTATCGCCTCGACCGCATGTTCGAGATACGCAGTCGTGGGCATGCGGGAGTTGGAGAGCAGCAGGAGATTTTTCATACGGCAAATATAGGCGTCGGCGGTTGCTATTGCCATCAACAGCCACACATATCAACAGCGCTTTTGTCCAGAGCGCCGCCGAATGGTGAGTTCCGGCGTCCGCATCCTTCCGAAAAACCGCTGGAAGCATATACACTACTTCACGAAATCGCAGTTGAGAAGCTGCGCAGTTTTTCTTCTCTTTTGAGCGCCTCCTTCCATGGCAAACAGCCGCCCCCGCAAGTCCACTGCCTCAGTCGCCCCGCCCGCACCGGGCGCGCTCGCTGCCGCCACCAACACCGATATCCGCATTCGCGGCGCGCGACAGAACAATCTCAAGAATCTCGACCTCGACATTCATACCGGCGAGTTGACTGTCGTAACGGGCGTCTCGGGCTCGGGCAAGTCATCACTTGTGTTTGACACGTTGTACGCGGAGGGTCAACGCCGCTACGTCGAGACGTTCTCGCCCTATGCGCGGCAGTTTCTTGACCGCATGGACAAGCCGCAGGTGGATCGCATTGAGGGCATTCCGCCTGCGATTGCGATTGACCAGACCAATCCGGTGCGCACGTCACGCTCAACCGTGGGCACCATGACCGAGGTGAACGATCACCTGAAACTCATGTTCGCGCGGCTGGCCGTTCTGCATTGTCAGGGCTGCGGACGAGCGGTGAAGCGGGACACTTCGGATTCGATTTATGTTGATTTGAAATTGCGCTCGGCGAAGGCGGACGATTCCCGTATCGCGATCACTTTTCCCGTGACCGTGCCAGAGAATTTCAAAGAGGCGGAGGTCGAAGCTTTTCTGTCGGCGCAGGGCTACACCCGCGTTCATTCGCAGGAAAAGGGCGACAGCGCGACTGTGCTTAACGTGGTGCAGGACCGCATGCGCGTTGGCACCGCCGAGAAGGCGCGCGTGATGGAGGCGCTGGAGGCGGCGCTGCTACATGGCAAGGGGCGGGTGAATGTGTTCGTGCTTGATGGCGATGCCGTCGTCTGGCAGTACTCAAGCGATCTTCACTGTCCCGTCTGCGACATTACTTACACCGACCCCCATGCGTCCTCGTTTTCATTCAACAATCCGCTGGGTGCTTGTGACACGTGTCGAGGTTTCGGGCGCGTCATTGGCGTTGACCTGGGGCTCGTCATTCCTGACGAAGGCAAATCGTTAGGTGAGGGCGCGATCAAGCCATGGCAGACGCCGAGCTTCAAAGAGTGTCAGGACGACCTGAAGAAATACATGAACGCGCTCAACATTCCGATGGATGTGCCGTTCCGCGATTTGGGGCCAAATGATCGTCACTATGTGATTGATGGCGACGACACCTGGCGCTCGTGGGAGAAAGACGCCAACAAACGCTGGTATGGCGTACGCCGTTTCTTCGACTGGCTGGAGAGCAAGGCCTACAAGATGCACATTCGTGTGCTGCTGTCGAAGTATCGGGCGTACACGCCGTGTCACGACTGCGGGGGCGCAAGACTCAAGCCGACGTCGATCAATTTCCGGTTGGGCTCGAAGGCGAACGCGGATGCCGTGCTCGCACCCTCCAGGCGCTTTTCACCAAAGCACTTCAAATTCTCGCGCGAGACGCTGGAATCGCTGCCAGGGCTCACCATTCATGACTTGATGTTGCTGCCGATTGAGCGCGTGCGGAAATTTTCGGCAGAGCTTGATCTGAGCGCCCAGGGCGACGTGATTGACGAAGCGGGGGCGCTCGTGCTCGGCGAAGTGCGCGGGCGACTCGGCTATTTGTGCGACGTCGGTTTGAGCTACCTCACGCTGGACCGGCAGTCGCGCACTTTGTCGGGCGGTGAAGTGCAACGCATCAATTTGACGACTGCGCTTGGCACTTCGCTGACTAACACGCTGTTCGTACTGG
>JAYWHV010000363.1:0-6965 GCA_043777615.1 Burkholderiales bacterium
CACACCGGGCGGCTTGCGTCGCAAAACGTAGTTTTTGCCACCCGCCGAGAGTCGGAACGTCGGGTTTGATTGCCCGCCCTTGAACTGCTCAACCGATAGTTCGCCGGAATAGCCGTCTACGTTGGCGCGCATGAAGTTGGCCAGCCGCGCGACGTCAAATGCATGCTCAGCCGCGACGGGGCGGGTACCGGAGAAATTGTCTGCATCACTCATCGGTGAAGCATACCCAACTCAGTCATTGGCGGTTCGCTAGATCGAGTCGCAACGCCGTCAAATCGTCACGCCGCCGTCGACAACAATGCTTTGTCCAGTCACAAACGAGCTCGCCTGTGAAGCGAGGAATATAGCGGCACCGGCGATTTCGTCTGGCTCACCGATGCGGCGAAGCGGCGTGGTGGCGGTGCGCAGTTTGAGCATCCCGGCGTCCTCCCACAGCGCTTTGGCAAAGTCTGTTTTGATCAAGCCCGGCGCGATGCAATTGACACGAACGTTGTGCGGGCCGTATTCAACCGCGAGATTGCGCGCCAGCTGAAAGTCCGCTGCCTTGGAGATGTTGTATGCGCCAATGACTGGTGAGCCGCGTAGCCCGCCAATCGATGACACGATAATGATCGCGCCATCCTTGCGCTCGATCATTTGGGGCGCGACGAAACTGATCAGCCAGTGATTGGCGATGACGTTGTTTTCGAGGATTTTCCGGAACTGATCGTCCGCGATTCCGGCGAGCGGGCCGTAGTACGGGTTACTCGCAGCATTGCATACCAGAATATCGATTTTTGCAAATTTGGCGGTGGTCGCGGCAACCAGATGCTGCAAATCGGTCTTCGAAGAAATATTCGCAGGAATGGAAATCGCCCGGCCATCGCCAAACCTGGCGTTGATGGCCGCAGCCACTTCAGCGCACGGCTCGGCTTTGCGCGACGAGATCACCACGCTGGCGCCCGCTTCCGCCATGCGCTCGGCGATGGACTTGCCAATGCCTTTCGATGAACCAGTGATGACGGCGACCTTGCCGGTGAGATTGAAAAGTGACATCGTCTTGCTCCTTGTTGTCTTGGGCCAGCACAGAAACCGACGCCATCAATTGGTGCGTTTGCGTTCTGTTGCGCAACAAACCCATTCTTCTAATTGTTACGTTGTAGTTTACAAATTATCGGGCTCTCAGCGCTCGCACTTTTTCGCAGGGCTTCACATGATCAACATGAGGGAGCTTCGGCAAATAGGCTCTAATCCTGTTGTTTAGAACCTGACCTGGAAAAACAGACAATGAGTATTCGATTCGAAGGCAAGGTGGCGATTGTCACGGGCGCGGGCGGCGGCTTGGGCCGGTCGCACGCTTTGGCGCTAGCGGCGCGCGGCTGCAAAGTGGTCGTGAATGACTTCGGCCGCGCCACGCCAGACGCAACGGGAAACTCGGTGAGCGCGGCAGACGCGGTGGTCGTGGAAATTCGCGCGGCAGGAGGAACGGCAATTGCCAATCATGCCTCCGTCACCGACGAGGCTGCAGTTGCCGCCATGGTCAAAGAAGTGTTGAGCGCATGGGGTCGCATTGACATTCTTGTAAACAACGCCGGCATCCTTCGCGATAAGAGTTTTGGCAAGATGGATATGAGCGACTTCCGACTGGTTGTCGATGTCCATTTGATGGGCGCAGCGATCTGCACCAAGGCCGTGTGGGACGTTATGCGCGCGCAGAAATACGGGCGGATCGTGATGACCACTTCCTCGTCGGGTCTGTACGGAAATTTTGGACAGGCCAACTACGGCGCGGCCAAGATGGCGCTGGTCGGGCTCATGCAGACTCTCTCAATTGAAGGCGCGAAGGACAACATCCACGTCAATTGCCTCGCTCCCACTGCCGCGACGCGCATGACCGAGGGCCTGATGCCGGAGGAAGTGCTGGCCAAATTGAAGCCGGAGTCGGTGACTCCCGGCTTGCTTTATCTGACTTCTGAGAGCGCTCCGACCCGAGCGATCTTGTGCGCGGGCGCGGGCACGTTTGAGCGCGCCTACATCACCATGACCGGCGGCGTGCACGTCGGAAATAGCGCAGATGCTGCTGAGCGGATCGCTGCCGAATTCGCAGCAATTTCGGATCGTACCGAAGAGATGGTTCCCGAGAATGGCGGCGCTCAGGGGAAGAATGAAGTGGGCAAGGCCTTGGCGGCGAACGCGTCAGAAGCATGACGCGTCGCGACCTCTTGTCTAATTAGGCGCTCTTCGCTGCGTACCGCCCGTATTCCATGCGGGCAATCGTACGGTTGTGGACTTCATCCGGCCCGTCCGCGAGCCGCATGGTGCGCATGCTGGCGTACTGCTTGGCGAGCCCGGCGTCGGTTGAAACACCCGCCGCCCCAAACGCCTGAATCGCGTTATCGATGATGCGCAACGCCATGCGCGGCGCTGCGACCTTGATCATCGCAATCTGCATGCGGGCGACTTTGTTGCCGGCCTTGTCCATCATGTCGGCGGCCTGAAGACAGAGCAAACGCGTCATCTCGATGTCGATGCGCGCTTCGGCTACACGTTCATCCCACACCGATTGGTCGGATATTTTTTTGCCGAAAGCGACGCGCGATTGCAGTCGTTTCACCATCTTCTCGAGCGCTAACTCCGCACTACCAATCGAGCGCATGCAATGGTGAATTCGTCCCGGCCCAAGGCGCCCCTGGGCGATCTCAAAACCACGCCCTTCTCCCAGCAAAATATTTTCTGTGGGCACGCGTACGTCATGGAACACAACCTCAGCATGACCGTGCGGTGCATCGTCGAATCCAAACACTGGCAGCATGCGAACGATCTCGATGCCCGGCGTGTCAAGCTCCACCAGTATCTGGGATTGTTGCGAATGCGAAGGCGCAGAGGGATCGGTTTTCCCCATCACAATCGCGAGCTTGCAGCGCGGATCGCCCACACCGGACGACCACCATTTACGCCCGTTCATGACGTAGTGATCGCCATCGCGCCGAATCGAGGTTTGGATGTTGGTGGCGTCGGACGAGGCGACATCGGGCTCAGTCATCAGGAAAGCCGAGCGAATTTCGCCCGCCAGCAACGGCTGCAGCCACTTTGCCTTGTGCTCGGCGGAGCCATAGCGAGCGAGCACTTCCATGTTGCCGGTGTCCGGCGCGGAACAATTGAACACTTCGGAGGCGAATCCGACGCGGCCCATCTGTTCCGCACACACGGCATATTCCAGATTGGTGAGCCCCGCACCACGATATGGGCTGTCCGCCGGCAAGGAATCGACCGGCAGGAAGAGATTCCACAATCCCTCGGTTTTGGCGATGGCTTTAAGCTCCTCCACCACCGGCACGACTTGCCAGCGGTTTTCGCCAAAGCCCTTCATTTGCTCTGTGTAGGTCGGGATCGCCGGATAGACGTGCTGATTCATGAAAGCGATCACGCGATCGCGCCAATAGGTCTGCCGTTCGGACATTGAAAAGTTCATGGGAGCCTCCTGTGTCGTTTGTTGTGAGTATGTGAATGACGTGAACTCTAGCAGTACGCGCCGTTCCAGCGTTGCAGCCGCTCGCCGGAGCAATCGGCATAATTCGTGCGACTGATCTGAACTGTACTCATGCCCTCGCCCTCTTCCCCACCTCCGCAAACTGCCCGCTTTCAGGAAAAGCGCGAGGCCATTCTGGGCGCAGCTGCGCTGCTGTTTAACGAGCGCGGAGTGAAAGGCGCGACGCTCTCCGATATTGCGGCGAGCGTCGGCCTGGCCACCAACAGCGTGACGTACTATTACCGCAAAAAAGAAGATCTTGCCGCTGCGTGCGTCCTTCGCGCCATTGAACGCTACGAAAGCCTCATTATCGAGGCGGCCAGCGAGACGACGGCGGCGAAGCGACTGCAACGCTTCTTCCGCGAGCACGCGGCGCTACTTGCAGAAATCGAGCTCAAGCAGGTGCCGGAATTCGTCGTCTTCAATGATCTTCGCGCGCTACCTAGTCCGCAGCTCGACATCGCATTCGCCGCCTACACCGACATGTTTCGCAACATTCGCGCGCTCTTGAAAGGCCCGGAGACGGTCGGGCTCACGCGCGATGCGCTCAACGCTCGCGCCCATATCGTGCTGTCGATCGCCAACTGGATGCGCACCTGGATCGGACGATTCGAAACGGACGACTACACGCGCATTGCCGACCGTATGACAGACATCGTGATCAACGGATTAGCTGGTGGCGACTCACGGTGGCGCAGGGTGGACACGGAGCGAGACTGGCAACTCGGACGCCACACCAGGGGGTCGGGCGACACCGCGGATGCATTCCTGCGCGCAGCGACATTTCTGGTCAACGAACAGGGCTATCGCGGCGCATCGGTCGACAAAATTTCAGCACGCCTCAACGTGACCAAAGGCTCGTTCTATCACCACAACGACAACAAGCAGGATCTGATTTCTGCCTGCTTCGAGCGCACATTCTCCGTAGTTCGGCAAGCGCTGAGCCTGGCCGAAAGCGGCTCTGGCAGCGGCTGGGATAGGGCCTGTGCCGTTGCGCGTGCTTTGGTGCGCTATCAGCTCTCGGACGACGGCCCGTTACTTCGCTCGTCGGCCACCAGCGCACTGCCCGACCAGGCGCATCGCGACGGTGTCAGAACGACGATGGCGCGCCTGACCGAGAAAATGGGTTGTATCGTGGTTGACGGAATGATGGACAGATCGATCCGCCCGCTTGACCCTGCGATTGCCGCGCTCATCGCAATCGGCGTCATCAACGCCTCAGCAGAGCTTCAGCGCTGGGCACCGAGCGCCAACGTGGAGACCGCTGCGGACATGTATTTGCGACCGGTTTTCTGTGGTCTGTTCTGCGACTGACGAAGCTTCGCTGAACTGACGCTTATGGCAACAGCTTTTTGGCTAAATCCCCTTTCTACTGGGGCTTGCAATGTTTTTATGCAAATATCGACAATGATCGAATATTGCTTTGATCCCTTGTTTAGTGGTCGTTAGCGCGAAAAGCTGCAACTCGGATCTTTAGTGCTATTTGGTGCCCGGAGCATTCGTCCGCAAGAAGTCTGCCGAGCGTTATGGGTCATGGCGGATCACGCTTGCGGCCCTTTTCCGCGCACCTGAGAAAATAATCGTATGCAGAAGCCTTCCCGCGATAAATCGACGCCGTACTCCCCCTGGCGCCTAACCACCGCCCCGATGATGGATTGGTCCGACCGCCATTGTCGCGCGCTGTTTCGCATGCTTGCGCCGAACGCGCGGCTCTACACAGAGATGGTCACCACCGGCCCGCTGATTTACGGCGGCGAAGAGCAGCATCGACGTCATCTGAGGTTCTCCGAGATTGAGCATCCGGTCGCACTCCAACTCGGCGGTAGCGAGCGGGACGACCTCGCGCGCGCGGCGAAAATCGGCGTCGACTGGGGCTACGACGAAATCAATTTGAACTGCGGCTGCCCGTCGGAGCGCGTGCAGCGCGGCGCGTTTGGCGCGTGTCTGATGGCCGAGCCTGCGCTGGTCGCTGACTGCGTGAAAGCGATGGTCGACGTCGTCCCCGCACATGTGCCAGTGACCGTTAAACATCGCATCGGACTCGACTACGACGAAAGCTATGGCCTCGTTCGCGACTTCGTCGGCACTGTCGCAGCCGCTGGTTGCGATGTGTTCATCGTTCATGCGCGCAACGCCGTGCTCAAAGGTTTAAGCCCGAAAGCCAATCGCGAAATTCCGCCGCTACGTTATGAAGTAGTGGCGAAGCTGCGCGAGGACTTTCCGGCGCTGACATTTGTGCTGAACGGTGGCATCACCACGCCCGCTCAAAGCGCGGAGCTTGCCGGGCAATTTAACGGCGTCATGCTCGGCCGCGCCGCGTATCACGACAGCTATACCCTGGCACAGACCGAGCAGGCGATGTTCGGCACACCGCTGCCAACGCGCGAAGAAATTGTCGAAAAAATGCTCGCCTATACCGAGCACGAAATCGCGTTAACCAAAGGCTATGCGCATCCTACTCGCATGCGCGATGTGTCACGTCACATGCTCGGCCTGTTCACGGGACAAGTCGGCGGCAAGTCATGGCGTCGCATGCTCTCGGATGCTACATTGCTCAATGCCAATGATCCACAACTGTTTCGGAAGGCGCTGCCGTATCACGGCGACTACGACGATCATCGGCAGCCCGTGCTTGATGCCATGGCGGGCTAGCGGCAAGTCCTAGTCAATCTTCAATCCCGTCTTCTCGATAATCCGCTTCCACGTCGTCTGTTCCTTTTTGATGAACGCGGCGAACTGCTCGGGGGTTCCGCCTCCTGCACGCGCATCATCCTTCGCAAACTTTGCGGTAATGCCATTGCTCTTGAGCGCTTTGTCCGTTGCAGCGGCCAGCTTGTCGATGATTGCTTTTGGCGTTTTTGCCGGTACCAGAATGCCGTACCACTGCGACGTTTCGAAGTCCTTGTAGCCGCTCTCGGCGACCGTCGGCACGTTCGGCAACGAGGACATGCGGTCATGCGATCCCACAGCAAGCGCACGCAATTTTCCGGCGCTGATTTGCCCCATGAGCGCAGGCGCCCCGGTGAACGTGGCCTGCACGCGACCGCCCAGAATGTCCTGCAACATCGGGCCTGTGCCCTTGTACGGAACGTGGATCGCCTTGATTCCGCTCTCTGCCATGAAGTATTCCATCGCGAGATGCCCCGAGGAGCCGTTGCCGGCCGACCCGTAGGTAATCGTGTCGGGCTTCGCTTTTGCGAGCGCGACGAATTCCTGAAGCGTTTTAGCAGGCACTTCAGGTGACACCGCCAGCAAACTTGGCACCCGTGCCAAGAGGATAACGGGCGCGAATTCCTTGTTCACGTCGTACGGATGTTTTGGCATCGCATATGGGTTGACCGCGAGCGTGCCGACGTGCCCGAGGATAATCGTGTGGCCATCGGGCTCGGCTTTCGAAACTTCCGTCATCGCGATCACGCCCGCGCCGCCAGGCTTGTTCTCGACGAACACGGTCTGG
>JAYWHV010000364.1:0-25712 GCA_043777615.1 Burkholderiales bacterium
ATACAGGCCGCCAAGGCACCGCATCCAGTTTGGTTCGAGAAAGATCAGCCGTATGCGGCCAAAACCACGCTCGACGAACCGGACAGCGCACGCTTTCTCTGGATCTGCCTCGGTGCGATACCCTTGATCGTGGTCGGTTGGTGGCTGAGCTTCCGGCGGCAGCGAGCCGAGACAAAACTCACCTTGCGAGACGGGGGACAGGCACAATGAACTGGATAGGACTGACGATATTCGTGATTCTTCCGGCAATCGGCGCGGTGTTTGCGTTGAGAAGCATCTGGTTGATTCAGAACGGTGTACGCGTCCCCGGCACCATCGTTGACTATGAGGTAGTGACTAAATCAAGAGAGAACGGTCCCGGATACAGTACGCATCACTTCCCGATTGTGCGTTTTAGCGACACGCGTGGCAGAAGCTACACGGAGACGATGGCAACGTCAGACACGCCGTTGCCGCCAGACAAACGCAAACCCGTGCGGATGATCTACCCGAAGAACAAACCTGAGGCGGCGCGGATTGAGAATTTCTCGTCGCTGTGGCTCTTGCCAATCATTTTCTGCTGCCCTGCGCTGATTTACGGCTCGCTTATGGCTTGGGCGGTGCTGCGATGGTGGCTGTTCGAAATTAAAACCTGACCCCATTATTTCGATTTCGACCCTTTTGATTCCTTCAGTTGCTTTAGTGAGGGAATGGACTCAATTAACCAGGCCCATTTAGTCCCGCTGATTTGACCTCTTTGATTCACTTAGGAAAACTTCGCACCTGTCGCATTTCAGATGAAAGCCTGTTGGTAGCAATCGCCCCGCGCATTCGGGCCGTTGTCTCCATGCAGGCCAGTGGCTATGCTGCCCTTGTCGGCAGTTTTGCACGGCATTCAAACTTACACCAAGGGGAAATCATGATTCGAAAAGCAACGTTCGCATGCGCGGCAGCGATCTCGCTGCTATCTGGCTGCGCATCAATTGTTAGCGGAACCAATCAATCCATTACAGTCGATACGCCGGGGTGTGCTTCGGCTTCATGCAAGCTAACAAACGACAAAGGAAGCTGGGCCGTCACCACGCCGGGGTCAGTTGTTGTGAATCGTGCGTATGGCCCGCTCACAATCGTTTGCTCGAAGCCGGGGTTTCCGGACGGAATGCTCATAGTCAATAGCACCACAAAGGGCATGGCATTTGGCAACATCGTATTTGGCGGAGTCATCGGAGCCGGGGTAGATATGAGCACAGGCGCAGCTTACGACTATCCAGTCGCGAACTCAGTGCCAATGACTTGCACGAGGTAGCAAAGGAGTAACGGGGTCAGGTTCAACTAACTTCTCGAATCGGATCATTAAACGACACACAGCTGTTCTCGAGCCAGCGAACTTCGTAAAAACCAACCAGCACGCCGCAATCGGTTCAATCCCTGCGGCGAGTTGCGCCTAAAACTCAATCCCGCCTCACAAAGTCGATAAAGCCTTTCGCGACGTTCACGCCGACCAGTTCTACGTGAAGCCTGCGGCCCACTTTGTAGCCGTCGTAACCCTGCACCAGTCGGCCCTCAACGGGCGGCGAAAAGACGCGCACCCAGGTGCCTTTGTCGGAGGAGCCGGTGACGATGGCGTCGAAGCGCTGGCCGATTTTTGAGGCGAGCAGCAGTGCGGCGGCGGATTTGCGCACCTGGCGTTCGACTTTGTTGGCATCGTCCTCCTGCTCGCTGCAGTGTTTGGCGAGCGCGAGCAATTCGGCGTCGGAGTACGGCGACGGAGCTCCTACAAATGCGGCTTTGACCAGCCGCTGGGTGATGAGGTCGGGGAAGCGGCGATTGGGTGCGGTGGAGTGCGCGTAGTCCTGCACCGCGAGTCCGAAGTGGCCGACGCCTGCACTGCCCGGCTTGTCAATCACGTATTCGCCCGCGCCCATCAGCTTGACGATGGTGAGCGACAAATCCGGAAAGCGAATCGGGTCAGCGGCGCGTCTGCGCACCAGAAAATCTTCCAGCGCTTTCGACTCGGGTTCTGGCGGGAGCGCTTCGCCGAATTCTTTCGCGACGTCGACGATCTTCTGCCAGCGCTCCGGCGACCGAACTACGCGGTGCAGGGATGCGAACCCTTTTTCAGTCAAAAATTTCGCGGTCGCCTGATTGGTGGCGATCATGAATTCTTCGATCAATTGCCGGGCGCGGTTGTGCGCCTGCACATCAAGGCGCACGACCTCATCGCCTTCGAAGACGGCCTTTGGCTGAATCGATTCGAACTCGAGCGCACCCTGTTCGCGACGCTTTGCGCGCAGCATCTGCGCCACCACATCCTGCGCCCGGATTTGCGCGTCCAGGCCGGGCACAGCGCGCGCCGCATCGGGCAATTCGCCCCTACCCTCAAGCCATGCCGCAATTGAATCGTACGCCAGCTTTGCATGATTAAAAACACGCGAGCGATAACACGTAGCGGCGGTCATCCCTCCGTCAGCGCTGAACACCATTTCGGTCACCACGGAGAGTCGCTCTTCGCCGCCGTTCAATGAGGTGAAATCGGTTGACAATTGCTCTGGCAGCATTGGGAAAATGCGCGCGGCGGTGTACACCGACGTCGTGTTGTTGTGCGCATGATCGTCGATCGCGGTGCCTTTTTTGACGAGTGCGTCGACGTCGGCGATGGCAACAAAAATTTTTGTTGCGCCATTGGGTAGCGCCTCGGAAACGGAGAGCTGATCCAGGTCGCGCGAATCATCGTTATCGATAGAGCACCAGAGCAGTCTCGTCTGGTCGCGAATTGACGCGCTTTGTTCACGCGACGGACCGGTGATCTGTGCCATCTCCTTTTCGACCGCGACGGAAAATTCCGGCTCCAGCCCGCGATCTGTCATCGCCTGTTTGGCGATTTGCGCGAGATCGAATCGGTTGCTGTGGTGGTTCGGCGGGCGGCTGTTGTCAAAAGTTTGCGAGTTCATGCGCGAAATGTATCGCGGATGATGTCGTCGTCACCCGAACAAGGGTCGCAACACTGCGCTAGACTGTCCGCCCCACCTGACGTGGAGCCGCCTGCCTGTGTCGTCTGTCGCGCCTTTGAACGCTTATCCAAACGCCCTGCCCGCTGGTACGCGGATTCGCGACTACACCATCGTTTCGGTCATCGGGATTGGCGGTTTCTCCATCGTCTACAAAGCGATGGACACGGCGCTCATGCGCGAAGTGGCGATCAAGGAATATTTTCCCGGCGGAATTTCGCGGCGCGAGAACGACGGCACCGTGAACGCGCAGCCGCGCGACGCCGAGGCGTTTCGCAAGGGCATCGAGAGCTTTCTGAATGAAGGCAAGTTGCTTGCGCAGTTTGATCATCCGGCGCTGGTGCGTGTCTATCGTTTTTGGGAAGAGCGCGGCACGGCCTATCTTGCGATGCGGCTGTACAGCGGCGTCACGCTGAAAGACTCGGTGAAGGCGGGCACATGGAGCGCGAACGCGCAGACCTTGCCCGCGCTGTTGTTGCCGATGTGTGAGGCGCTGGAGGTGCTGCACGCAGCGCGCTGTTATCACCGCGATGTCGCGCCGGACAACATTCTGCTCGGCGAGAACAACTGGCCGGTGCTCCTCGATTTTGGCGCTGCGAGGAAAGCCATCGAGGGCACGCAAGTGTTCACCGCGATCCTGAAGCCAGGCTATGCGCCGATTGAGCAGTATGGCGATGGAGAGTTGAAGCAGGGACCGTGGACGGATATTTATGCGCTTGCCGGCGTCGTCCATTTCACGCTGTCGGGCGATCCGCCGCCGACTGCCATCAGTCGCATGCTGCGCGATTCGATGCCGCGCCCGCGAGAGGCGTTTGCCGGTCAATTGCCAGAGCGCTGGCTTGATGCGATGGAGTTGTCGCTCGCGGTGAAGCCTGAAAACCGCCCACAGAGCATCGGTGAATTCATCTCGTTGATGGGCTGGGACGAAATGTCAGCGCCCGTGGTTGACCTGGTGACGCACGAGATGCGCGTTGCCACAGTTCGTGCGGAAGCACCGCCCGCAGAATTGCCGCTGGCCGTGACACGTGCGTCGCCGACGCCAGCCCCGTCGCCAGCTCCAGCGGTCAGCAGTTCGGCAGAAACGCTGATCGTTGACAACGAACGCACGATCATTGCACCTCGCGCCGCGCCCAAGTCTGCGCCAGTCAATGTCTCTGCCCAGCCTTCAATCAGCCCGCCACCGACCAGCGTCGAACCTGCTTCCAACAAAACTGGCAAATGGATCGCAGCTGTCGCCGGAGTTCTGGCTGTGGCCTTGCTGGCGTGGTGGTCGCTGTCAGGCGTGCGAAGCGCGCCCGCAGTGTCACCGGACCGGTCGCAAAATGCGACAGAGATTTCTCCCAAGACATCGACAGTTTCTGAACCGACAACTATTTCGAAGCCGAATGACACGTCTGTCCCGTCGAAAACGTCTTTGCCTGTAGACGCCCGGCCTGCGGAGGTGCCTGCTGCGCCTGCAACGGTCACGGCAGAACCGAAAGTCGAGACGGTGCAACCCGAGCGCAAGCTCGAATCCCGACCTGCCCCGCGAGCCCCGCGTGCTGATCGTGGACAGGCCGAACCGCGAGAGTCGTCGCGGCGTCCGGCGCGTTGCTCCGGATTGATTGATCGTTGGCAGTTGGGCGCAGCATTGAGCGATGAAGAGCAACGTTTTTTGACGGAGAAATGCAAATGAACATTCTGCAATCCCACTTGAAGCTTTCAGCTGTCGCAGCGCTGGGAATTTTTCTGCTCGCCGGATGCGCCACCGCACCGACCCCTACGGTCAACCACGCCGCGCCTCCCGCTCCTGCGCCTGCGCCCGCGGTCGCGGTCGCGCCGCCAGTCGCGCCGGTGCCTGCGCCGCCGCCCGCTCCGCCAACGCCGGTTCCGTTTGACATCGCCATCGTCAACGCGGCCACTGCGCTGTTCAAGAACTTGCCGGTTCCCGGTCCGCGCATGATCGTGATTGATCCGCTGATCGACGGCGTGAGTGGGCAACAAACAGTCGCCAGCCGCTACATCGAAACCCGGTTGCGCGATGTGGCGCGAGAGAAATTTCCGGCGGCCGATGTGCGCGAATTCAGCTCCGCAAACGTCGCGCAATCGCCGATTGTTCTCGTTGGCACCTTCACGGCGATTACGCTCGACAACAAAACCGTCGGCAAACCCGAAGCGTTCCGTATTTGCCTTGCCCTTGCCGACCTGTCCACCAACAAAATCATCTCGAAGGGCGTCGCCCGAGCGATGCTCGAAGGCGTGAACACGACACCAACGCCGTACTTCTCGGACACGCCAGTGTGGGTGAAAGACGAGTCGGTCGACGCGTACATCAAGACCTGTCAGGCGACCAAAATCGGTGACACGATTGACCCGATTTATCGCGAGCGAATCGATACTGCGACGGTGATTTCGGACGCGATCGTCGCCTATGAATCGCGCAAATTCAAGCAGGCGCTGGACCTCTACATCAAGGCGGTTCGCTCGGCTACGGGCGATCAGCTGCGCGTACACAGCGGGCTTTATCTTGCAAACTGGAAGCTCGGCAAAAAGGCCGATGCCGAGAAAGCATTCGGCAACATCGTCGATCATGGCCTCGCCGCACAAAAGCTTTCAGTGAAGCTTCTGTTCCAGCCAGCGCGCACTGATTTCTGGTCGGACGCGAACGTCAGCGGCCCATATCCGATCTGGTTGCGCAGCATCGCAACGCGCATGGCGAGCAATGCCAACAACAATTCCTGCCTGAACATCGTCGGGCATACCAGCCGCTCCGGCAGCGAACCGGCGAATGATCGACTGAGTCTGGCTCGTGCCAATTACGTGAAAAAGCGTGTCGACGCCGCAGCGCCAAAACTGGCGTCACGAACCAGTGCAAGCGGCGTCGGCTTTCGCGAAAACGTGGTCGGCAGTGGTGCGGACGATTTATCCGATTTGCAGGATCGGCGCGTTGAGTTCAAGCTCGTGCCGTGCGCGAAGTGAATGCTGTTTTAGTACCTTCAGCTTTTTTGCTGAAAGCCAGCGTTCATTGGGGCTAGGACCATAAAAACTTAATAGTCGACTAACAACGATTATTCCGTCTAGCCCATGCGCAATATGGGCTACGATAAAAAGCTGATACCTACAAGTCTGTTAAAGCCCGGCCAGCAACGTAGAAATCGGTTTCGGTAGCGCCGCCGTTTTTAGCTCGCTTCGAGCAAGCCAGATTGTGCCGGGCGCATTCGCCGCGACGTCGATTTTCGATGCACACAGCTGCGTCACGGCCAGCGTCAGGCGAAAGTGTGTGAACGCATGTTTGAACGGTGGCAACTCCGTCGCTGCTGTAACCTCACGAATGCCAAACCGCAAGCGTGCGACGGTCGCCGGGTCGTCCGCGTCCGACAGCTCTGGCAAGCACCACATGCCGCCCCAAATCCCAGGTGCAGGCCGCTTCACCAACAACACGTCAGCGCCGCGTATCGCGAGCAGGTAGCGCTGCGACCGTTCGGGAATCTTCTTGCTGGGTCTCGGCGCAGGAATATCGGCAATCCGGCCATCGCATCGTGCCGCGCAATCGGCAGCGATTGGGCAGAGCAGGCAATGCGGATCACCTTTCGTGCAAACCGTTGCACCCAGGTCCATCAGCCCTTGCGTATACGCGACCATGTCTTCGCGGCGCTCTGGCAGGCGCGTTGCGGCTTCAAGCCATAATTGCTTTTCCACCGCACTCGTGCCGGGGAAGCCTTCGATCCCGGCATGCCGCGCGAGTACTCGTTTCACATTGCCATCGAGAATCGGCGCGATTACGTCGTAGGCGAACGCAGCAATCGCGGAGGCGGTGCTTCGCCCAATGCCAGGCAAATCTGCCAGCAATTCGACGTCGTCTGGAAAAACGCCACCGTGCTTTGCTATGACTTGTTTCGCGGCGCCGTGCAAATTGCGTGCGCGGCTGTAGTAGCCGAGCCCCGCCCAGTGCGCCATGACCTCATCGTCGCTGGCCGCCGCAAGAGCTGCAACGTCAGGAAATCGCTCTAGAAACTTCGCGTAGTACGGCAGAACAGACGCAACCTGCGTCTGTTGCAACATGATTTCCGAGAGCCAGATTTTGTAGGCGTCGCGCGTGCCTTGCCAGGGCAGTCCATGGCGGCCGTGCGTGCGCTGCCAGTCGACAACGCGTCGCGAAAAATTCAGCCCTGACACGGGAACAGCGTCGCTACCGAATGCCCAGTCGCTGCTTTGCCTTGACGCCCGCTTCTGAGGTCGGGTACTTGGCGACGACCTCTTGCATCGTGGCCCGTGACCCCTGCAAATCGCCCAGCTCGCCTTGCGCGGAAGCGATGTTCAGCAACGCGTCGGAGGCTTTGGCACTGTCGGGAAACTGAGTCAATAATTGTCGCTGCGTGGCTATCGCACCGCGAAAATCGCGCACAGCGTAGAGCGAATTGCCGATCCAGTATTGGGCGGAAGGGACCAGTGTGCTTCTCGGATAAGTGCGCGTGAAGAGCTGGAAAGCCGTTACCGCTTCGGCAAAACGACCGCCGCGAAAATGTTCAAGACCCTGATCGTAGGCCCGCTGTTCCGCGACCGGATCGGTCACTGGCGGGGGTGCAACGGCAGTGGGCGGCATGGCGCGTGCAGGATCGGCGGCTGGCGGCGTTCCAGGTCCAGTCTGCGGCGCAGTTCCTGCGACTGCGGCTGGCGGAAGTGAAGCTGCCGGAGCTTGAGCGGCACGCGCGGCCTGCTCTGCCATCACGGCTTCCATTTTGCGCAAGCGACCATCAAGATCGACGTAGAGATCGCGCTGACGTTTTTGCGTGTTCTCCATTTCGTTTTGCAAAACTTCGATCTGGCCGCGCAGGCGGGCAAACTCGGCTTTTAGCGTTTCGACCTGATTGAACAGGTCGATGATGCTGCGATTTCGGGCTTGCGCTTCGAGTTCGGCGACCCGCTGATCGATGGCACGTTGCGTCTCAGTGACTTGTGAGCGCAATTGCAGGATCTGCTTTCGCGCCTCCTCGTCGTCGAACATGCCGGCATGGGCCGTGTTGATGCCCGCAAGCACCAGAGCGGCGGCGCTCAACTTGAGCGCTGCAGAAAATGAAGCGCCTGTGACCCTCCTCCCCAGCGGTATCCGTCGTGTCAACAGCATCAACTACTCTCCGGCGTATGCGAGATCGCAGCGACGATTTTCCGAGTAAGCCGCTTCGTTGGAGGCGGGATTGCGCGGCTTTTCTTCGCCGAGGCTAACGGTGTCGATTTGCGAATCGGCAACACCTAGCAGCGTCAAAACACGTTTGACACTTTCGGAGCGCTTCTGACCCAGCGCCAGGTTGTACTCACGGCTGCCGCGTTCGTCGGTGTTGCCCTCAACCTTGATGCGTGCGTTGCGATTGGCTTTCAGATAGGCGGCGTGCGCCTCGAGCAACGGCTTGTATTCATCTTTCACAATGAAACTGTCGTAGTCATAAAAAATTTCGCGGCGCGAAAGCGGGCTCTTCGGATCGCGCAGTGCACTGTTTCCCGCGCCGCCGGACGTGCCTGCGTTGACCGTGGCAACCGCTGGCCCAGTCGCGCCAACACCGCTTGTGGATGCGTCTGTGCCGGTTGTGGACGGGCCCGTCGTCGTCGATGTACGGTCTTCGACGGGTTTCGCTGTTTCCGGCGTGGACGAGCAGCCGGTCAGAGCAACAAGTGTTGTGGCCGCGAGTACGGCGAGGGTTGATTTCCAGAGGCGATTCATAAGGTTTCCTTTCGAGATGGACAGGGTGTCCCGGTTCTGCGCGAAGTCAACAAAGTCGACTGTGTCAATCAAGTAATCGTTTTGAGTAGCGCCCGAATCAACGGGCAAAAGAGCATGCGTCGTCAAGCGAATTGTGCAACCGTGTCGCTACTTTGGCAATGGACCCCACGCGGGTTCGCGTACGTCTGCGTTCGTCGCGCCCAGACGTTGCTTCACACGTCCGTCGGCTGATACCGCAGCAAGAATGCCTTTACCGTTATACACCGACGCATACACGATCAGTTTGCCGTTGGGGGCAAAGGAGGGCGATTCGTCTACCGGGCCCTGCGTCAAAACCTGCACCTGGCGTGAAGCAAAATCCTGAACAGCCAGCATGTACCGTGAGCCTTCACGCTTCACAAATACCATGCTCTTTCCGTCGGCGGCAACTCGCGGATTGGCGTTCTCGCTGCCCTCAAACGTTACGCGCTCGGCGTTACCGCCGTCGGGCGACATGCGATAAATCTGCGGCGAACCGCCACGATCACTCATGAAATAAATGCGACCGTCGGGCGCCCAGTTCGGTGCAGTATCAATCGCACCGCTGCTGGTCAAACGGCGGGAACCGCTACCGTCAGCATTGACAACAAACAACTGCGTTCCGCCCGCTTGTGATGAAGCGTAAACAATACGGCTGCCATCAGGCGACCAGGCGGGCGCGGACTGGTTGCCCGCCGCGCGAACCAACAGTGTTCGCGCCCCTGAAACGACGTTTTGTACATAGACGCTGGGCTTGCGGCCCTCGAACGAAACATAGGCCAGTCGACCGCCATCTGGCGACCACGCGGGCGAGATGATGGGCTCAGACGAGTTGAGCGCAGGCACTGCATTAAAGCCATCGCTATCGGCCACGACCAGCTGAAAGCGCCCCGGCGACTTCGACACATACGCGAGCCGTGTGCTGAACACGCCTTTTTCGCCGGTCAACTGCTCGTAAATGATGTCGGCGATTCGGTGCGCAGTTGCGCGCAAATCTCGCGTTGCCACCTTGAAACTCAGACCGGTAATCTGAGTCTGCTTCGGCACATCAACGAGCCGGAAACTGACGCTCACCGTGCCGCCATCACCAGGCTGCACTGTGCCGATCACCGTTGCATCGGCACCACGCGCTTTCAACTCACTGAACTGCACCGCCGCAAGCTCACCGCTGCGCGCCAGCCCAGCCGAATTGACGGTCTTGATCAAGCCGCTTCGCGCCAGATCAGCCTCGATCACGCTTGAAACTTGCTGCGCCAAAGCATCACTTCCGGCAAACCCGGCCACAGCCACGGGAATTTGCTGGGCGCCAACGCCCACAATGTCGATGGTGAGCTGGGCACGCGCGCTTGTGCTGAACAAAGAGAGCGCGAGCGCTGACGCAACGAAGACGAGACGGAAAACGGTTTTTTTCATCGGACAAGCGTAGAAGAAATCACGAGTGGTGTCGACAGGACGGATTGCGCGCGGTCGCGCGCCACTTCGGCCTCGCTACGCGTTGCGTAGGGACCAAGGCGCACGCGATAAAGCGAATCGATCTGCTGGACGCGAGGTGTAGTCGACAATTCGATGCTCATTCTCTGTTGGAACGCCTGTGCGTTGGCAAAGTTTCCAAATGCGGCCAATTGAACGTAATAAAAATCTTGCTGACCTGATTGTGAAGTTGAAGTGGCGATCGCGGGGGCTTCAGCGGGCACCGCAGAAGCGGGTGGCGAGTGCGTGGACGACGTTGTAGGTTCGCCCGACACGGGCGACTGGAACGGCGGTACCAGCAGTTCGAACTCTACTTCGCCGCTGCCGCCTTGCGCAATTCCAAGACGGCTCGCCGCAGCGTAGGACAAATCCACAATCCGCCCCGCATGAAAAGGGCCCCGGTCGTTGATGCGCACGATGACACTACGGCCCGATTTGGCATGCGTGACGCGAGCAAAGCTCGGTAACGGGGCCGTAGGGTGTGCAGCAGTCATCGCAAACATGTCATAAATTTCGCCAATCGCTGTTTTCTGCCCGTGAAATTTGCGACCGTACCAGGACGCGATGCCGCGCTGGCGCAGCGGGCTGAGACTGGTCATCGGCCGGTATTCGACCCCAAAAACGTTGTAGGGGCGGTTGGCGAAGCGATGCAGCGGCTCCGCTCGGGCGACTGCATCGGGGATACGGTCAATATCTGCCGGAACGGAGGCCGCCGGGCCGTCGTCCTTGTAGTACGCACCGGGCCGCGCGGAAGGTTTGTTGCCGACGGAGGCCGGAGGTTTACTGGCGCATGCAACGAGCAGCGTCGTCACGCCGAGAAAGAACAAGCAAGTGAAACGCGTGAGCGTCGTCAAGAGTTCACCAACTTACGGTGTGATTGCACGCTCATCAAAATGCCAACGGCGATGAACAGTGTCATCAGCGCAGTCCCGCCAAAGCTCATGAACGGCAGCGGAACGCCCACCACCGGCAACATTCCGGTCACCATACCGATATTGACAAAAGCGTACGTGAAAAACAGCAGCGACATCGTGCCCGCCATGAGTCGCCCGAACAAAGTCGAAGCATTGCTCGCAATGACGAGGCAGCGCCCGATGAACAGGAGATAAAGCACCACAAGCACCACTCCCCCGATAAGACCGAACTCTTCTCCGTACACCGCAAAAATGAAATCAGTGTGCTTTTCGGGAAGAAACTCGAGATGCGTCTGAGTGCCGTTTAACCAGCCTTTTCCAAATAAACCACCGGATCCAATGGCGATCGCGGCTTGAATAGTGTGCCAACCCGCGTCCTGAGTGTCGAGTTGCGGATTAATGACGGTCAGGATGCGCTCCTTCTGATAGTCATGCAGCCAGTTGAATTCCCAGGCGGCAGCAACTGTAATTGCACCGAGGACCGTGCCGCCTGCGATAACGCGCCAGTCGAGCCCCGCCAGATACAGCACATAGAAGCCAGAGGCGCCAATCAAAAGCGCCGTACCAAGATCGGGCTGACGAACCACCAGACCGAACGGAATCACGACCAAAAGCGCGGCGACTACAAAGTTGCGCCAATTCATGCTGCCCTCGTGACGCTCAAAGTACCAGGCGAGGATTAGCGGCAGCGCAATTTTCATGATTTCCGACGGCTGTATGTTTCCTACCCCAGGAATTTTTAGCCAGCGACGCGCACCTTTCACCACCTCACCGCCCAGAGCGACGCCCACCAGCAAAGCAATTCCGATCACGTAGAGAGGCACTGCAAAGCGCGCGATGAATTGAGGGGAAAGATTAGCGATCACAATCATGATGGCAACCGCGACTACCACTTTTTGCGACTGCGAAATCACGCGTCCGATCGTCTCATTTGCCGCGCTGTAGAGCACCAGCAACCCGAGGGCAGCTATCGCCGTTACTACTGCAAACAGAAACGGATCCAGATGATCCGTAAGTTTTGCCCAAAGGTGCTGAATCATCGCGCTCGTTTAACCTCGCGTTGAAGACTTGCGCTCGCAAGCGCTTCTGTTGGTGAAACGGGCTTTTTGATCGCGGCATCGAGCAGAGCCGGATCGAAGTAGGCGTCAAGCACTTTGCGCGCGATGGGTGCGGCAGCTTCTGCCCCGAAGCCGCCGTTTTCAACGAACGCAACGAGCGCGATCCTGGGCGCATCAAGGGGTGCCAGTGCGATGTACCAGGCGTGATCGCGCAGACGCTCAGCCACTTGCGAAGCTTTGTACTCACCCCCGCGCAAACCGAAGACTTGGGCTGTGCCGGTCTTCCCGCCGCTGGTGTACTTTGCATTCAGGAACGCGGTTCGCCCTGTTCCGGCTGTAACAACACCTTCCAAGCCCTTAAGCACAACATCAATATGTTCCGGCTTGAGCGGGATGGTGTAGGCGGGACTCGGATGCGTCAACCTCGATTCACCGGTTCGCGCGTCCTGCACGCGCTTGACCAGATGCGGTTTGAAAGCAACGCCACGATTGGCGAGCACAGCTGTCGCATAGGCCATCTGCATCGGCGTAAAAGTATTGAAACCCTGACCAATACCCAGCGAGACCTGATCGCCGACGTGCAGTTTTGGATCTTTCGGAAAGCGCTTTGCTTTCCACTCCCGGCTAGGCAGGATGCCGGTCAATTCGCCATCGATATCGATGCCGGTTCGCTGTCCGAAGCCGAACTGCTTCATAAACCCCGACCAGTCATCGATGTCGAGCTCCGAGGCGAGTTGATAGTAATAAGTGTCACATGAAATCGCGATGGACTTCACCATATCCACGACGCCATGTCCACCGACTTTGTCGTCACGCCAATGGCCCGCGCCGAGCCGGAAGAAACCAGGATCGTTGATCGCCTGCGCAGCCGTTCTGACCCCCAGCTCCTGCGCCATCAGAGCCATGAACGGCTTGTAGGTCGAGCCCGGGGGGTAGCCGCCTTGCAGCGGGCGATTCAGCATTGGCTTGTCAGGCGAATCTCGAAGCGCATCCCAGCTCTGCGGATCGATTCCGTCGACGAACAGATTGGGGTCGTAGCCGGGCTTGCTGACAAACGCAAGGACATCCCCAGTCGCGGGTTCAATCGCGACCAGCGCACCGCGCTTTGTGCCAAACGCATCCTCCGCGATTTTTTGTAAACGGATGTCGATTGAAAGTTGGAGGTTGTTGCCAATCACTGACGGCTTGCGCGACAGCACGCGAACCACCCGCCGATTCGCGTCCACTTCCACCTCGGTTGAGCCAGCCGACCCATGCAAATCGCGCTCGTAGGAAAGCTCAATGCCACGCTTACCGATGTAGTCGGAACCCTTGTAACTTGCCGTTAAGTCCTGCTGATCGATTCGTTCTTTCTCGCTCTGGCTGATGCGTCCGATATAGCCGACGACATGTGAGGCTACTTCGCCAAATGGGTATTGGCGGAAAAGACGCGCCTTGATTTCGACACCGGGCAGCCGATAGCGATTTGCCGCCACACGAGCGACTTCTTCGTCTGTCAGGCGCGACTTCAGCGGCAGGCTTTCGTTGGTTCGAAATTCGTCATAGAGGCGCTTGAAGCGGCGACGATCACGCGCCGAGATTTCAACGATTTTGCCCACCTCGTCTATGGCCGCATCCAGATCGGCAATCTTTTGCGGATTCATCTCGAGCGTGTAAGCCGAGTAATTTGATGCCAGCACCACGCCGTTACGATCCGTAATGATGCCGCGGTTCGGCGCCTCGGGCTGAATGTCAATGCGATTCGCTTCTGCCAGCGTTGCGAAATGCTTATGCTGAATGACTTGCAGATAAACAAAGCGGCCGAGCAGCGCTAAAAAGCCAAGCAGCACAATAGCTGCTGCGAGCGAAAGTCGCCGCTGAAACCAGAAGAGCTCCTGATCATAATTTCTGAGTTCGGCAGACATCTGCAATTGGCCGCGCTAATCCAGTAACGATCGAACGCGCTGCGGCCACTGCAATAGAGCGGACAACACAGGCCAAAGCAGGGCACTGCTAACGCTGCCGAGCACAATCGCGGCGCTTGGCGGCGATGCACCACTCATCAGCCGCAAAACCAGTACGACAAGCTGCGCAATGAGCAATAGCCCAAGCACGTGAAGCGCCTGTTGCCAGACTGGAAATCGCAAGACGCGTCGGTGAAAGTAACCTGCTGCAAAGCCAAGAATTGCATAGGCAAGCGCGTGCTGTCCAAACAGGTTAGCTTCCACCACATCGGTTAAGAGCCCGCAAGCCCAGGCAAGCCCGATCCCGATCCAGCGCGGTTGGTGGATCGCCCAGTAAAGCAGTACCAAAGCGAAAAAATCCGGTCGAAGCGCAAGCGCAAAACCCGAAAGCGGCAACAAATTTGTCGTAAATGCCAAAGCCAGCGTAATCGCCACAAACCACGGCTTCGGCGAGAGCAGAATGTCTTCCGGACTGGCGATCTTGAACAGCGGTGAATCGGGCAAACGAAAGAGGCTCATCGACGTTTCTTTGTGGATGATTCGTTGGCCGCTTCAGGCGCAGGCCGCGGCGCAGTTGCGGGCGGTTTGTCGAACACCAACACGGTGTCGGCACCCGCCACAGCTGCTGTCGGCATGCACTCGATGCGGGCAAAAGCGTTTTCAGCATCGCGCTGGATCCCGGTGATTCGTGCGACTCGGATATTGCTGGGATACAAACCATCAAGGCTTGAAGTGAGCAGCAGATCGCCCTCCTTGACGTCTGCATTGCTCGCGACGTAGCGCAGTTCCGGCAACTTGCCCGGCCCGCGACCGTAAAGCAGCCCGCGCATTGACGTGCGCTCGATTTTCACAGGCACTGCGAAGTCTTTTTCGGTCAGCAACGTTATTTCGGCGAACTGCGGGTGCACGCGAGTCAGCTGTCCGAGTAGACCAAGCTCGTCAACGACGGCAGAGCCTGGTTCAAAATTCTGTGACGCGCCACGATCTACAAAGGCTTTCTGTGAAAACGGATCGCGCCCCAGATAGACCACTTTCGCAGCCTGAGCCCTGGTTGGCGCTGCTAATGCAAGATTCAAAAGCTTCGACAGGCGTTCGGCCTCCTGTTTCGCTGCCGTTTGCGATTGCTGTGCTTGTGAAGCTACCAGCAGTTCAGCCTTCAGTCTCGTGTTCTCAACGCGAAGGTCGTCGCGTGTGTCAAAAAACTGACCGATACGCGTCGCCAGCTGCGCGGGCAACAACGCTGCCTGCTGCACCGGATAGACGACTGTGGCAATCGCCATTCGTACCGTTTCAAGGGTGCGAAAACGCGCGTCAATGAACATGATGGCGATCGATATCACACCGAAGAAGGTAAGCCTTGCTATCGGGCTCGGCCCCCGATTAAAGAAGCGCGGCGGCTCGGAGGGCAGCGATGTGACTCTACCGTGCATACAACTTCAACGATGCTGTGAGCCTGCCGCCGACGCTCATCGTGTGAAAGCGTGGGTGGCTGGAACTCACTTGACGGGCTTTCTTAGTCAGTCGTGAAGATTGAGGACAGGCGATCGATGTTCTCGAGCGCTTTTCCGCATCCGCGCACCACGCAAGTGAGCGGGTCTTCGGCTACGACTACGGGCAGGCCCGTTTCTTCCATCAACAGGCGATCAATGTCACGCAATAATGCGCCGCCACCCGTCAGCACCATGCCTTTTTCGGCGATGTCAGATCCAAGCTCAGGCGGTGTGCGCTCCAGCGCCTGCTTGACGGCGCTGACGATCGCGTTCAAAGGATCGGTAAGGGCTTCAAGAATTTCATTCGACGAAACGGTGAAGGCGCGCGGAATGCCTTCGGCCAGATTACGACCCTTGATTTCCATATCCAGCACTTCGCTGCCGGGAAAGGCCGAGCCGATCTTTTTCTTGATCATTTCAGCGGTGGTTTCGCCGATCAGCATGCCGTAGTTGCGACGGATGTAATTAATGATGGCTTCATCAAATTTATCGCCGCCTACGCGCACGGAGCCCGCGTAAACCATGCCACCCAGAGAAATCACGCCGACTTCGGTGGTGCCCCCGCCAATGTCAACAACCATTGAGCCGGTCGCATCCGAAATCGGAAGATCTGCCCCAATCGCCGCGGCCATAGGCTCCTCAATCAGAAACACTTTCGAGGCACCCGCGCCAAGCGCTGACTCACGAATTGCGCGGCGCTCTACTTGCGTGGAACCACAAGGCACGCAGATGATGATGCGTGGACTCGGGCTGAACATTTTGCTGTCCAGCACCTTGCGGATGAACTGCTTCAACATCTGCTCGGTGACGTTGAAGTCGGCGATCACGCCGTCTTTCATCGGGCGAATTGCCGTAATGTTGCCGGGCGTGCGGCCCAGCATCTGTTTGGCGGACAAACCCACGTCCTGTATGACGCGCTTGCCGTTGGGGCCGCCTTCCTGGCGAATCGCCACGACCGACGGCTCATCAAGAACAATGCCCTTGCCGCGCACATAGATCAGCGTATTGGCGGTACCGAGATCGATAGCGATGTCGGTAGAAAAATAACCTGTCAGAAACTTGAACATAAATTCTCGCGGCCTCCCGTGACCGCATCGGACAACGCCGGACGGGCCCAAGGCGCAACACGCACGTCAGACCCTACACCCATCCCCCGGAAACATCGACTGCAAGCCCTTCTTCAGTATTCTGGATGAGGGTTGGAGCGAGCCTTAATTAACCCACTATGTTACCCTACCGCTCCTGAACAAACATCTCTCAGCGCCAGCCATCCGTCTGACCCCTCGGGTCCGGAGCGGGCCTTTTCCCTGATTTCCCGCAGATTCATGAGCCTCACACCCCAAGATATCGAGCGGATCGCGCATCTCGCACGTATTCGCGTTACTCCCGCCGACGTCGCGGACGTCCAGATCAAGCTGGGCGGCATTTTCAAGCTGATTGACGAAATGCAGGCTGTTAACACGCAGGGTATCGAGCCGATGTCGCACGGACTCGATATGGTTCTGCGTTTGCGCGACGACGCCGTGACCGAGACCAATCACCGAGACAAATTTCAGAAAAATGCCCCTCAGGCAGCCGATGGCTTTTTTCTTGTTCCGAAGGTGATCGAATGAGCTGGAACACCTTCGCCACCGTCGCTGAAACGGTGAAAGCGCTGGCCGACAAAAAAGTCAGCGCCGTTGAACTGGCGACTCATTATCTTGACCGAGCCGAGGCGTTACAGCCGATTCTCAACGCTTATGTGACGCTGGATCGCGTGAAAACGCTGGCCGAAGCCAAAGTTGCCGATGGAAAGCGCGCCGCAGGCGAAGCAGCACCTTTGCTCGGCGTGCCCATCGCGCATAAAGACATCTACCTGATCGATGGCTGGCGTACCACGTGCGGCTCGAAGATGCTGGAGAACTTCGTCGCGCCCTACACATCGACCGTTGTCAATAACATGTCGACGGCAGGTATGGTCACGCTCGGCAAGTTAAACATGGACGAGTTTGCGATGGGCTCGTCGAACGAGACGTCGTACTTCGGCCCGGTGAAGAACCCATGGGACTTGTCGCGCGTCCCGGGCGGTTCATCCGGCGGCTCGGCAGCGAGCGTGGCGGCGGGTCTGACGCCTGCGTCCACGGGCACCGATACCGGTGGCTCGATTCGCCAACCCGCCATGTTCTGCAATTTAACCGGGCTGAAACCCACGTACGGCGTGTGTTCCCGATTTGGCATCATCGCCTTCGCCTCGTCGCTGGATCAGGCGGGACCTTTCGCTCAAACGGCTGAAGATTGTGCGTTGTTACTCAACGCGATGGCGGGTTTTGACGCAAACGATGCCACCTCCTTAAACCGTGCGGCTGAGAATTATTCGCGCGATCTGGGCAAACCGCTGACCGGCCTGCGCATTGGCTTGCCGAAAGAGTTTTTCGGCGATGGCGTCGCTCCCGGAATTGCAAAGGCCGTGGATGACGCTCTGGCCGCCTATCGAAAACTCGGCGCGACCACAGTTGACGTGTCGCTGCCGAACGTCAAGTATTCAGTTCCAGCGTATTACGTGGTCGCTCCTGCCGAAGCGTCGAGCAATTTGTCACGCTTCGACGGCGTCCGCTTTGGCCATCGCGCCGAGAAGTACGATGACCTCATGGACATGTACAAGCGTTCGCGTGCGGAAGGCTTCGGCGCCGAGGTCAAGCGCCGCATCCTGATCGGCACCTATGTGTTGTCGCACGGCTACTACGACGCGTATTACCTGCAGGCCGGTAAATTGCGTCGTCTGATCGCCGAGGATTTCAAGCGTGCCTACGAAGTGTGTGACGTGGTCATGGGGCCGACTGCGCCGGAATCCGCGTTCCAGTTTGGCAGCAAGAGCGACGACCCGGTAAAGATGTACCTGAACGACATCTTCACGATCTGCGCCAACCTCACCGGACAACCGGCGATGAGCCACCCTTGCGGCGTTGACGAAAGTGGCCAACACGTAGGCATGCAAATTATTGGCAATTATCTCGATGAAGCGCGCATGCTGAATGTGGCACATCAGTTTCAACTGGCGACGGATTGGCACAAGCGCCATCCATCAATCTAGAGTTCGAACATGGCCCAGTGGGAAATCGTTATCGGTCTTGAAACGCACACGCAGTTGACCACTGCGTCCAAAATTTTCAGTGGAAGCAGCACCGCTTTCGGCGCTTCGCCAAATACGCAGGCCAACGTCGTCGATCTGGCGATGCCTGGCGCATTGCCCGTCATGAACAAAGGCGCGGTTGAACGCGCGGTGAAGTTTGGTCTGGCCATTGGCGCAAAGATCAACCAGCGCTCGATCTTTGCCCGCAAAAACTACTTCTATCCCGATCTGCCCAAGGGTTACCAGATTTCGCAATTTGAGACACCGATTGTTCAGGGCGGGGGGCTCACAATCACGCTGGATGATGGAACGACGAAGTTCATCGAACTCACGCGCGCGCACCTGGAAGAAGATGCCGGAAAAAGTGTACACACCGAGTTCGAGGGGGCGTCGGGCGTTGATCTGAACCGCGCGGGTACGCCGCTTTTGGAGATCGTCACCGAGCCGGTGATGCGCTCGGGTAAAGAGGCGATTGCCTACGCCAAAACCCTGCACAACCTGGTGCGCTACCTCGACATTTGCGACGGCAACATGCAGGAAGGCTCGTTCCGCTGCGATGTAAACGTGTCGGTACGCCCTATGGGGCAAAAGGAATTTGGAACTCGCCGCGAAATCAAGAACCTGAACAGTTTCAAGTTCATGCAGCAGGCCATCGATTACGAGGTCCGCTGGCAGATTGAGCAGATTGAGGACGGCAACAAGATCGTGCAGGCGACAGTGCTTTTCAATCCGGACACCGGTGAAACGCGTGCGATGCGCAGCAAGGAAGACGCGATGGACTATCGCTACTTCCCCGATCCGGATTTGCCGCCGCTGGTGGTCAGCGACGAGATGCTCGCGCGAATCAAGTCCGAGATGCCGGAGCTTTCTGCGGCTATGCAAACGCGCTTTGTTGACGACTACGGCTTGCCCGAACATGACGCTCGTCTGCTGTCAAGCGACGGAGCAACGGCTAAGTATTTTGAGAGCATAGCGCGCCCACTTCGAAGAGAGGGGATCGATCCCAAACTGGCCGCAAACTGGATTCTGGGCGATTTATCTGCGGCGCTCAATCGAGAAGAAAAAACAGTCGAACAGAGCCCCGTTTGGTCAGGACAACTTCTAGACTTGATCAGGCGGATCTCTGACGGCACAATCAACGGCAAAATTGCGAAGGTTGTGTTCGATGACCTGTGGCAAGCAGCCGTTTCTAAACCGGCGCCACGGTCCGTTGGCGTCGAAAGTATTGAGCCCCCAGCGTCGAGTGTTGACTCGAACATTTCGCTTGTGGACAAAATCATCGCAGCCAAAGGTCTCAAGCAAATCAGCGACAGCGGAGCTATAGAAAAAATCGTCGACGAAGTTCTCGCAAAAAGCGCAGCCCAAATAGCCGACTACAAAGCCGGCAAGGAAAAAGCGCTAATGAGCATCGTCGGCATGGTCATGAAGGCCTCACAGGGGAAAGCCAATCCGGCGCAAGTGAACGACATTGTTCGGCGCAAATTGGCTTAAACCCCCCCTCCCGCTGGCTCATTTAGAGGCTGGCGCTAGCGTACGTCGCATCGCGACGTGTCTCGCGGCACTGTGCTGTGCGCCGATCATTCACGCAGCCGCATATGAGGTGACATTCGTCGCACCGGATGTGCCCTCCGCGCTGCGGGCAACGCTCATACGCTACGCCGACGTCGCGCGCTTTGCTGATCAGGTGGACGTTACGAACGCAGAGATCACGCGACTCGTTGAAATTGCACCGGAGCAACTGCGCAAGTTGCTGACCACTGAAGGGTATTTCAACGCGGAGATCCGAATTGAAACGTCCGGCCTGCAAGATGTAAATTCGACCCAACGCAAGATCACAGTCACCATTGCGCCGGGGCCACGTACCCGCATCGCGTCTGTCACGATAACGCCCGCTGGTGCCATCACGATGAACGCTGGTGGTGCCACGCGCATCGCCACAGTCCGAAGCGGTTGGGGCTTGCCGGTCGGCGCGCCGTTTCAGGACAGCGTGTGGTCGGCGTCGAAGAGCGCATTATTGACCGAGCTGTGGGCTGATCGCTACCCGACCGCACGTATCGCCGACAGCGCTGCAACGATTGATGCCGACGAAAACACGGCCGCGCTTAAAGTCGATTTCGACAGCGGCCCGGAATTTCGTTTTGGCGCGGTCAGTGTCACTGGATTGCAGCGCTACCCACGTTCCGCTGTTGATAATTTAGCGACCATCACTGCCGGTCAGCCCTACACACAAAAGGCTCTGCTGGACTTTCAGGATCGCCTGCAGGCGAGCGGTTTGTTCCGCGCAGCTGTGGTCGAGATCGAACCCAATCCTGCTTTGGCCGATGCAGTGCCAGTCCAGGTTCGACTCCGGGAGCAGACCCTGCATCGCCTGCTGTTTGGCCCCGGTTTTAGCACCGAGAACGGCCCACGCCTCACGGCCGAGCATGAATATCTTCGTCTCTTCGGCCTCGACTGGCAATCGCTGACACGCGTTCGTTGGGCGCGCGACGAAAGCAGCTTTAGCGCGGACTTCCTTTCATATCCGCTGCCCAACAATTATCGAAATCTGGTGTCAGTTTCGGCGGGCCGTAGCGATGTGGCGGGATTGGTGATTGATACCGAGCGCGTGCGCGTCGGCCGCCGACAAGATGCTGATCGCATTACCCGGCTCTACTTTTTCGATGTGTTGCGCTCGGCCGTGCGTGACCCGAATGGCGACCTGACTGGCAATGCAGCGCTTGCTGGGTACGAAATGGCGTGGCGAAATGTTGACAACCCGGTGTTTCCGACGCAGGGCCTTGCCGTCTCCGGACAAATCGGCGCAGGCGCACGCTTTGGTAATAGCGAGGGCGGAAAACCTTTCTTGCGCGCGCTGGGCCGTGCTACCTACTTTCATCCGCTCGGTGACAAATGGCTAACGCAGGCCCGACTGGAAGTCGGTCAAGTGTTCGTCAACACGCCGGCCGGCATTCCGCAGAGCCTGTTGTTCCGCGCGGGCGGCGACGTGTCGGTGCGCGGATATGGCTTTCAAACGCTCGGAATTCAAGGCATAAATCCAACGGGAACCTACGTTGCAGGCGGGCGCTTTTTGATGACAGCCAGCGCCGAACTGGCACGAGAAGTCAGGCCGGGAATTTATGGCACGGTGTTCGCAGATGTAGGTGACGCCGCCGATTCGGCCCGTGCGTGGAAGGCGAATACGAGCTACGGCGTCGGCGCTCGCTGGCGCAGCCCAGTCGGGCCGGTGAGCGGTTATGTTGCCTATGCGCAGCAGACAAAAAAAGTGAACTTTGGCGTGTCGGTTGGGGTCACTTTTTAGTGAGCACCAACGCTTCTGCAAAGCCGAGAACAGTCAGAACATTCAGGCACCATGCGGTTCGCTGGTCGCTTGGGCTCGTGGTCTTACTGCTGATCACATCCGTCGTCATTGTCGCCGCTGTTTACTATCTGATTAAAACCGTCGACGGTCAGCGCACGCTGTTCGGCGCAGTGCAATCGTGGAGCAACGGGCTCGTCACGGTAGTCGAGCCTGAGGGCGACATACGCAACAATTTTTCTGCCAAAGAAGTTCAGATCGCGCTGCCTTCATCACGCGTGTTGATTCGCAACTTGAGCTATTCGCTCGCCGACTACGACGTACGCCCACCGCGCTTTCACTTTGATCGCTTGAGCGCCGCAGAAGTTGACGTCACTTTGCGAGCCTCTGAGCCTAGTCCACCGCCGAAATCGCTGGAATTGCCGTTTGCTTTGGCAATTGATGCGTTGACGGTCGGAAAGCTCAGCGTTCATTCGGCAAAGGATGCCGCCACCAAAGGAACCATAATCACAGACATCAGCGGCGCCGTTGATCTCGGTCCGAAAAGGCATGTTGTGAAGCTCGCGAACGCCACGATGGATACGCTGCGCATCAATGGTGACGCGACGCTCGCGCCGCAAGCGCCATTCACCTTGAAGGCAAACGTTGCTGCAAGACAAGAAACGAAAGCCGACGCCGCAGGGATTCGGTGGACGGCATCGCTCGCAGCCAATGGGCCGCTCGAGAATTTCGGAGTAAGCGTCACCGCGCGCGCTGCCGATCAATCGCTTGATGCAACCGCCCGAGTGCAGGCATTTGCAGCGATTCCCTTATCAGCGCTAGCTGCACGTTTTGACCGTTTTGATGTGAGCAAACTACTGCCGAACGCACCGACGACAACGTTGAGTGGCAAGGCCGACATCGCTCTCGTGAAAGACCAGCCGATGCGGATCGTGATTGAGGCGACTAACGCTACACCCGGTTCGCTGGACCGAAAGCTGCTGCCTGTTTCGGCGCTAAAAATCAGCGCAAGTGGCACGCCGGAAAATGCCGTCATTGACGCTTTCAACTTGCAGCTGTCGGGTGGTAAAGGCAATGCAGGACGGATCATTGGAAATGGAACATGGAAGACCGGCCCGTGGCAACTCGCGTTTGATGCCAGCGACGTGAAGCTGGCCGAACTGGACGTGCGCTGGCCCGCGCTCCAAGTGGCGGGGCGAGTGATCGCAGTTGGTGAAGACACCACCGCGACGCGGCCGATCACGCTCAAAGCCAGCCTCAAAGGCACCGCGCTCGCAGCACTCATCGACCAGAAGCGTTTGCCGACAGGGTTGCGCTCCGGCGTTGACGTCAGCGTTACCGGGAAAATTCAGCAAACACGCATCGAACTGACCGAACTTGTCGTCACTGCCGGAGCTGCACAGGTTCGCGGAACGCTGGTTGCGGAGCGTGATGCGGTTTCGAACGCAAACGCGGCGACGGCGACGCAAAAAGACAGGCCCTGGCGCATTACCACCGAGGCGCAGTGGTCAAAGCTTGATCCTTTCGCGTTCGTGCCGCCGCGCACCAGCGCGGCTCAGAACGCGGTGTTAAATGGCAGCTTCAAGGGCAATGCAATTGTTGATCTGACCGCGCTGACCCAACCCATCGCTGCTAGCGCACATCTCGTTGTCAAGGACAGTCGTTGGGGCACTCAGCCTCTAACGGGCGAGGCGAACCTGACATTGCTCGGGCCGGCGGATGCTCCCAACCTGCCGCCGCGTATCGAGAGCAGCGGCAATCTCGTACTAGCCAGCAACCGTGTGCAATGGAGCGGTCGGTTGGGCGCTGCGAGCGATATGCTGACATGGTCACTGGACGCGCAAAATCTGCGTGCGTTGCAAGCGCTGGATACCGCACCGAACACAGGCGACGCACTGAGCAAGGCGACACTGAGTGGCGCCATAAAGGGTCAGGGCACCCTGTCGGGCAAATGGAACGCGCCAGCGGTTGACGCCAACGTGAGCGGGCAAGATGTCACAATATCAGCCACTCGCGTACAGAAGTTCACGGCCAAATTGCAGGCGGCATTGCAGGCTGACGCACCATTCAATCTTGATCTCAGTGCCGCCGGAATCAGCAACGGCGCTTCGCCAAACGCCTCCGTTGGCTCGCTGAATTTGCAGGGTAAAGGCAGCTTGCGTGAACATCGCATCGAAGCCACGGGTGAGTTGAAACAGGGCGAACGCAATTTGCAATTGAGCGCGGCGCTCGTGGGGCGCACCGAGGGAACACCGAGCAGTGCGCTTGCCGCCTGGACGGGCGCGATCGAGCGCTTGCAGGTCAACGAGGCTTCCGCAGGCGACGGTGCCGCATCGCAAGTCTGGGCGCGAGTTGAACCATTTACGCTGCGCTGGAAAGGCAGTACGCCGACGTCCGGCAGCTCATTCGCTGCGGACGCCGGAAAGGCGCTCATCGCAACCGTGCCGATCAACTGGTCGACACTGCGCTTCGGCGCCGCAGGCCCTGCGCAAGCAACGGCCAGATTTTCCGGCACGGGCAATATCGGTCCGTTCAACCTCGTTGCGCTTGAGCGTCAGCTTGGCGGAAAAAATCTCGACGGTGACCTTGTGCTCGCGGGCGGCTTTGCAGTTTCAACCGACAACGGCACGCGCGCCACGCTGGAACTCGCCCGTCAATCGGGCGACTTGCGCATAGGCGAGAACGCAGGCTCTGGAATGCTGGGTCTGCGCGAACTCAAATTTACTTTGAATGCTGACCAGGGCATCTGGCGGGTGGTGCAAGTCATCGATGGCGAACGCATTGGCCGCGCTGAAGCGACGGCCAACATCATGGCGTCCGCGCAGGATCTCATTCCGCCAGCGTCATCGCCGCTCGATGGAAAGCTCACCGCGCGCCTCGACAACTTGGCTGCGTGGAGCAGTTTCTTGCCACCCGGCTGGCGCCTGGGTGGTGGCGTCAATGGCGAGGCGAAATTCAGCGGCACGTTGGGCGCACCGAAAGGACAGGGCGCGCTCGTCTTGAATGGCCTGAGTGTTAAAAATTCGCTTGAAGGGGTTGATCTCGTCGAAGGTCGCGGACGCATCGTGTTTGTTGGCGATCAGGTGCAGTTGGAGGCTGTCAGTGCCCGCGGAGGCGACGGTCGAATCACTGTGGACGGCAAGGGTACGCTCTCGACCAAGCCGGAGGTACAGGTCACGCTGAAAGCAGAGAACTTCCGCCTGTTGGGTCGCGTGGATCGTCGCGTTGACGTGAGCGGTACGGCTCGCTTGAGCGCCAACAATGATGCGATCAAACTTGACGGCAGCTTCAAGGTAGATCGTGGATTGTTCGACATTTCGCAGGCGGACGCGCCCACGCTATCCGACGACGTATTTGTTAAACGGAAGCCCACCGCTGCGGAATTGCAAGCGTCGTCGTCCCCCTCCCTTCCACCGCGCAAAACAAAGATTGACGTTGACCTCACACTCGATTTGGGCGGCGATCTTCAACTCAAAGGTCGTGGCATCAACACGCGCCTCGCTGGGCAATTGAAGCTCACCACACCGGGAGGCCAAATCGCTGCGAACGGCAACGTTCGCACCGTGCGTGGCACTTACCGCGCCTACGGGCAAGACCTTGAGATTGATCGCGGGCAGGTTGCCTTCACGGGCAGTCTTAACAATCCTCGTCTCGACATTCTCGCGCTGCGCGCCCGCAGCGAACCCGACCAAACGGTGGGTGTCGCGATCACCGGCACCGCGCTTTCACCCCG
>JAYWHV010000365.1:0-6922 GCA_043777615.1 Burkholderiales bacterium
GTCGCTGATGCCACAGCGAAGGGCAACGATGGAAAGGCCTTGCTGGCCAAGGCGCAGGGACTGATTAAAAAGTACGAAAAGTAGCGATCTTCGGCCCCCTCTCGTATTTGAGGCGGGGGGCCGGGAGTGGGGCGGTGGATCCCGCAACGCCGTTGTTGATCCACCGCCACCAGCCAGATCACTCACCCTAGACTTCTCCCGCGGCCGAGGAGAAACTAAAAACACACAATAACCGTTCGGGGGAACAAATTGAACTGGACACGATGGGTTGAGCGAATATCGCTCTTGTTTGCCTGTGTCGGGGGCGTGATTCTGATGCTCCTCGCCCTTATGACTGTTATCTCGGTGATTGGTCGCGCAGTATTCGGCTTCCCCGTTCCTGGTGATATCGAAATTACTCAGTATGTCATTGCTGTGGTGATCTCGGCATTCTTTCCTTATTGTCTGTTCTCCGGCGGCAATCTAATTGTTGATTTTTTTACCGCCAAAGCGAGCGAACGTACACGCCGTGTACTTGATGCAATTGGCGCACTCACACTGGCCTTTGCGATGGGCTTGTTCGCGTGGAGGACTGTCGTCGGCGCAATTTCGGTGAAGGGCGCTGGCGAAACTTCGATGGTGATCGGCGTTCCGCTTTGGTGGGCCTACGCGTTGATGGCCCCCTGCTTTCTGCTCGCGACACTTGCGGCGTTAGCCCTTGCCGCAAAGATTTTGGGAGCCATCGCTGAAAGCGAATCAGCGGATCGGTTGCAGCCATGACGACCCCGATGTTGATCGGGCTCGGTCTGCTTGCGCTGATGATGATGTTGATGGTTGTTCGCGTTCCCATCGCAGCAACCATGTTGATTCCAGGTTTCATTGGTTACTGGCTGCTCGCCTCGCCGGAAGCGTTGCTTGCGCATCTCAAGGGCGTAGCGTTCGCTCGCCTGTCGGTGTATGACCTGTCGGTCATTCCTCTGTTTTTGTTGATGGGATATTTCGCAACGCAGGGCGGTCTGTCGCGCGACTTGTTCCGCGCCGCGAATGCGATGATCGGACACGTCAAAGGCGGCATGGCGATGGCTGCAGTGCTCGCCTGCGCCATGTTTGGCACCGTGTGCGGTTCATCCGTTGCGACGGCAGCTACCATTGGACAGGTCGCTATTCCTGAAATGAAGCGTCTCGGTTACAGCGGTCGCATTTACACCGCAACGCTTGCAGCCGGCGGCACACTGGGCATCCTGATTCCGCCGTCGGTGATCCTCATCGTCTACGGCATTTTGACCGAACAGAACATCGCCAAGTTGTTCGCCGCAGCGATCATCCCTGGCATCATCGCGACCGTTGGATACCTGTTTGCCATCATGTGGTTTGCCCGAAAGTACCCCGAGCACTGCCCCCAAGCTCCGCGGCAATCAACGGCGGAGCGCATCGCGGCGCTGAAGCCTGTTTGGCCCATCCTGATCATATTCATCGTAGTGTTTGGCGGCATTTACGGCGGCTATTTTTCGCCGACCGAGGCGGCATCGGTCGGCGCCCTCGCTACCTTTATCGCGGCACTCGCGAAAGGCGAACTTACGACGAAGGGAATGCAGGAGAGCTTCCTCGGCACGGCGTCCAACACCGGCATGATCTTCCTGATTTTCCTCGGCGCGGACTTGCTCAATTCTGCGCTGGCGCTGTCGCAAATGCCCGCCCAACTCGCGCAGTGGGTATCGGCTTCGGGCGCATCGCCTGTGTTCATCATCGTGCTGATTTTGTTGTTCTACGTCATTCTTGGTGGGGTGATGGACGAAATGAGCATGATTCTGTTAACGCTACCTATTGTGTTTCCGATTGTGATCGGCCTCGACATTTACGGTATGGACGTGCAGAGCAAAGCGATCTGGTTTGGCATGTTGATTTTGATGGTGGTGCAGATCGGTCTGATTGCCCCGCCGGTGGGACTCAACGTCTATGTGATCAACGGCATGGCCAAAGACGTACCGATGGCCGAGAGCTATCGCGGCATCATGCCCTTTCTGGTGACGGACTTTATTCGCACGGGACTATTGGTGGTGTTTCCGTCGCTTTCGCTGTGGCTTGTTAAATTTATGAATTAGCTAGCTGCCTTTAACCAAACCCAGCAACGCATCGCCCTCTGTTCGCTACTTTCGCCGCCCAACATTCCGCCTCAATATGCCAACCTTTCTCATCACTGACTTCGACGCATCTCACTTCAAGATCGAACAAAAACTCTTCGCTGACGCAGGGATGCGACTTGTAATCGCGCAAGCGAAGACCGAGGACGAAGTCATCCGCGCCGCAACCGAATGCAATGCTGACGGCCTGTTGGTTCAGTATGCGCCGGTTACAGATCATGTGCTCACCGCACTGCCTCGTGTCGGCATTTGTTCGCGCATCGGCGCTGGCTTTGACACGATAGATCCAAAAGCCTGCGAGAAGCATGGCGTGTGGCTCGCCAACTCGCCTGATTACGGCGTTGGCGAAGTTGCTACCCACGCGCTCGCCTTGGCGCTCGACCTCATTCGCGGCACCACGTTCCACACCGCCGACATTCGTGCCGGCAAATGGCATTACGAATCAAACGGCAAGCGGCGTCGCGCGTCCGAAATGACGATTGGCATCGTCGGTCTCGGCCGGATCGGAAAGCGCGTGGCGCACGTATCGCGCAACTTGTTCAAGCGTGTGATTGCGTACGACCCGTACCTTATTGACGGTGACTTCCCAGCTTATGTCGAGCGCGTACGCGATCTGCATGAACTGTTCGCGCAGGCCGACCTGGTATCGCCTCACACTCCGTTGAACGACGAAACACGGGGTATGCTCAACACCGGTTGTTTCGAGGCGATGAAACGTGGCAGTTACGTGGTCAACACGTCGCGAGGCGCAGTTATCAACATTGACGATTTACTCACCGCGCTCGATTCCGGGCAACTGGATTCAGCAGGCCTCGATGTTTTGCCCACCGAGCCTGCGCGTCCCGGTGAACGATTGACTGATCATCCGCGCGTGGTTCTCACGCCGCACTCGGCGTTTTATTCGGTTGAGAGTGAAGTGGAGTTGCGCAGCAAGGCGGCGAAGAATCTCATTACCTGGGCGCGGACTGGACGACCGGACTATCCGGTCGTGGTCGGAACCCGAAAACTCGCGTAGCCTGAGCCCAGCACCCCCTTAATATTCCCGGCAACGTAAAACTAGAGATCGACTATGAAAGCCCTCGTCTGCAAACAGTTCGGCCCCATTGATGATTTGACGATTGAGGACCTGCCAATCCCGACACCCGGCCCAGGCAAAGTCACGATCAACATCAAGGCGGCATCCCTTAACTTCCCTGATGCGTTGACCGTGCAGGGCCTGTATCAGGTCAAACCGCAAACACCTTTTGTGCCGGGTGCCGAATTCGCGGGCGTTATTCACGCTGTCGGCGAAGGCGTGACGAACGTCAGGGTTGGCGACCGCGTCATCAGCACCGGGCGTGGCGGATTTGCTGAATATGCCGAAGCCGACGCACGCCTTCTGATGCCGATTCCGCCATCGATGAGTTTCGAACAGGCGGCCGCGTTTGTGTTGACTTACGCCACATCGTTTCACGCGCTGAAGGACGTTGGTAATCTTCAACCAGGCGAAACGCTGATAGTTCTTGGTGCCGCTGGTGGCGTTGGAACCACGGCAATCCAGCTCGCGAAATTGATGGGCGCAAACGTCATCGCGGCGGCATCGTCCGAAGAAAAACTGGCGCTGTGCAAATCGCTAGGCGCGGATCATTGCGTGAATTACTCTGCGCCGGATTGGCGCGACCAAGTTACGGCAATCGTCGGCAAAGAAGGCGTCGAAATGGTTTACGACGCGGTCGGTGGCCCCTACTCGGAGCCCGCGATCCGCTCGCTGGGCTGGCGCGGGCGATTCCTGGTCGTTGGCTTTGCGGCCGGCGAAATTCCGAAGATTCCGCTTAATCTGGCGCTCCTCAAAGAGCGGCAGATCCTCGGCGTTTATTGGGGCGATAGCACGGTTGCCAACCCGAAGGGCCATCTCGCGAACATGCAACAGCTCGCCGCATGGTTTGAGAGTGGCAAGTTGGCCCCAAGCATCACCGAAACCATCACACTCGAGGGAACCAAAGACGCACTGAAACGACTGTCCTCGCGTCAGGCAATGGGCAAGATCGTGGTTAAGCTCTAGCTGCCCGCAACGAGCTTCGCGCTCATGTCCCACTAGAGACCGATGAGGCGCTTCGTCGAGGCGCGCGAAACAATTCGCGTCGTTTGCATAACCAAAACAACGATGATCAGTGACGCTACTAGGAAGCCGACAACGAACCCCCCGGCGTCACCGGAAATTTCACCACCGTGCGCATAACCGTGAAAGAGCGCGAAAACCATAGTTCCGCTAATTAAGAGCGCAGGATGCGAAATCCCGTAGCGACGCGAGTAAGCGAGCATAACGCCCGCAGCGAGTACCGAAAGCCAGATCGCCCACTCGCTCCACGGCAATGCCACGCCGAACAGAGCGATGCCTGCACCCGCCGCCAGCGAAGTAATCAAAGCAGAGAGGCCCAACCAGCCGGCGCGTTGAGAAATTGCCGCAAACAGCACGCCAGCCGCGACAAGCGCCACCAAATGATCAGGGCCGGTTAATGGATGCAAGAGTCCCGCCATCGCACTGGAGACGACATCGTGACCGGGATACGCAAAGGCGGACTGCGCCGTCAACAACGACAACGCTGAAGTTGCAAGAATTCGTTTCATCATGGTGCTCCTGTCTACGTGTCTTTAGGTATCACCCCAGCATGCCCTGGTGTTTAATAAAGGCGACGATCTCATCGACGCCCTTGCCTACTTTGAGATTGGAAAAAATGAAGGGCTTCGCACCGCGCATTTTTTTAGCGTCATGCGCCATCACTTCCAGCGACGCACCGACGTACGGAGCCAGATCAATCTTGTTGATCACCAGCAGATCACTTTTCATGATGCCGGGCCCGCCTTTGCGAGGGATCTTTTCGCCCGCGGCAACGTCGATCACGTAGATCGTCAGGTCGGACAATTCAGGCGAAAACGTCGCCGCAAGGTTGTCGCCACCACTCTCGACAAAGATCATGTCGAGCCCCGGAAAGCGCTTGTTCAGACGATCAACGGCTTCAAGATTGATTGACGCATCTTCGCGGATGGCGGTGTGCGGGCAGCCGCCCGTTTCGACGCCAATGATGCGATCGGCCGCCAGTGCGGAGTGATCCACCAGAAACTGCGCGTCTTCCTTGGTGTAGATATCGTTGGTAACTGCGGCGATGTTGTGCGTATCGCGGAAGCGTTGGCAGAGCTCAAGCGTGAGCGCGGTTTTCCCGGAGCCGACGGGCCCGCCGATGCCTACGCGAAGCGGTCCATGTGAATTTTCAGGCTTCATGAGCGGAACAATCGTGAATATTGAGTTTCGTGTTTCATCTGTGCGATTGCGAGCCACGGCGAAGCGCTCGACCAATCGGCTTCATCTAGCGCGAGCGCCGAATCAACCGCTGCGGTCACCGAGTCGCCAAGCGTGTACAGCAATTTTTGCGCAGCAATCTGCCCCATCGGAAGCGCTTTCGCCATCACCATCACCTGATTTTCAGTGAAACCGAAAACGTAGGCCAACAATCCATCGCGCACCGACACGCCACTGGCGACCGCAGCAAGTGCCGCGCCGACGGGAGCACACACGCGATCAAGGGACGCCAGGGTCACGCGCTGCGCATCTGTCAGCGCCGCCACTTCGCGGCACCACGCTGCGTACGAAAATCCCACTTGCAGTGTCTCCGCACGCGGCTCGGTGGACTCGCGCGAGGCGATGAATTCTGCGTTCAGTCGTGCAACTTCCGGCGCATCCTCGCGCTGCCAGGCGTCAAAACTCGCCGCATAAACTGGCGCTTCAAACTGTGAGAACACCAGCGATAAATGGTTCTCAATCCAGCGCTGCGCTGTCGCAGAATTCGTAACGTCACCGCTTTCAATCGCCCATTCCAGCCCTTGCGAATAGCTATACGCTCCGACCGGCAGCGCAGGCGACGCGAGCTGTAGCAAACGCGGCACGTGGTTCACCGGTCTTCGTTCCGCGGTGCAAGGTGGTCATGAATCTTGCCGCCGTGCCCCTGATCGTCATGCGAGTGATGGACATGGCTGTGGCCGTAGGCGCCGCTCTCGGGCTGAAAGCCGCGCTGCACTTCAGTCACTGTGCCACCGAGGCCTTCGACCATCGCGCGCAAGACGTGATCGGGCAGCATCAGCAGATACTCACCTTCAACTTGCAGAGGCACATGACGATTGCCAATGTGATAAGCGATTCGCGCAAGTTGTGCAGCGCTATTCGCACGCACTTCGTGCAGTGATTCGTTCGCTGCGATCACCTCAACGATGCGGCCATCATGCAATGCCAGTTTGTCACCGTGCGAAAGTATCGTGCCGATTTTGAGTTGAATGCCGATCTCTTCAGCGTTCGCCATCGTCACACGCAGACGAGATTTTTCGCGTTGATCAAACGTGAGTTCGACGGATTCAACCGCCTGAATTTCGCGCGGCACTAAGTGGGTAGCAAGTTGCATCATCAAAACAGAAAGTATCGTTGTGCCATCGGCAATACTTTGGCAGGCTCACAGATGAGTAATTGCCCGTCGGCGCGAACCTCATAGGTCTCTGTATCGATCTCCATATGCGGCATATAGCCGTTCAGCACCATGTGCTGCTTGCGCACTTTGCGAATGCTTTTTACCGGCGAAACAATTTTCTGCAAACCGTACTTCTTCGCGACACCGAGCTTGTACGCTGCGTTCGAAACAAACGTAATCGAGGACGATTTCAGCGCGCCGCCAAACGCGCCAAACATCGGCCGGCCATGCACCGGCTGTGGTGTCGGAATCGACGCGTTGGCGTCACCCATGAGCGCCCACGCGATCTGTCCGCCCTTCAAAATCAGC
>JAYWHV010000366.1:0-2061 GCA_043777615.1 Burkholderiales bacterium
GGTAAATAACCTCGTCGCCTGCACCGTAATCCGTCGTCGACAAAATGGTGTACGCGATGAACGGTTTCGCTCCTGCGCCGACCACGACGTCCTCCGGCTCAATCGTGATGCCGCGCATGTCGCCCATGTACGTCGCCACCGCTGCGCGCAGCTCAGGGATGCCCGCGCTCGGCGTGTAGCCGTGCTTGCCGAGACGAATCGCCTCATGACCCGCCTCCTGAACATGCGTCGGCGCAGGAAAGTCCGGCTGTCCGATGCAGAAGCTCGTGATGTCATAGCCCTCGGCAATGAGCTTGTTGACTTCGGCGAGAACGACGAAGGCGTTTTCAGTGCCGAGGGATTGGGCGCGGCGGGAGAGTTCGAGTGGCATAGGTTGACAAGCTGAAGATTAGTACGCTGATCGATAAGTATGCCACCGGGCTCGATCGCTAAGCAGTTAAGCCTCGTCGCGGGTCGGTGTCTAGCGACTTTTTCCCGACAATTCAGCCAGACGCTGTGGAAGTTGCCCTCCAACAAGAACGGCACTTGCTGGCACTTTCGCTGCAGCACCCTGCGTGTCGAGTAGAACGATGAACGAGCTGTCGCTGCCTAACTTGACTACCCCCATATCGCCCACCAACACGATGACTTCTTCCGCTTGAGATAAACCAGCTGCGGTATGGACGGTGCTACCCCCCCGCAACACCGTGGCTATGTGCGTTTTATAGCCAGCTTGCGGTGTCGTTTTCGCCAAGCCAAATACCACCCCTGCGGGCAGCGAGGGCAGATGACCATGCTCTACGTTGCGCTCGACAAAATTTAAGTACATTTCGACCGCAGCGGCATTCGCATTGCCTCTGGTCATGGCACGTACACTTTCGCGATGTTGTTTCCAAATCGCCCAATACGAAGCAGTACTGTCTCTCTCGTCAACCGTATCCACCTTGTAGGGGCGCAATTCAGACGGCAATACCACGCTGGCTGATCGCACTAGTGAATGCGCGTAAGCGCGAATCATTTTTCTGCTGAATTCCTTTACTACGTCGACGGCTGCCCCGCTGATTTGATTGAGCTTTTGCAGTGTCGGCCCGCCCGGATCCACTCGACCGTCTGGCGTGCGCAGCGGCAGATTCGCGCGCTGAAACGCAATGATCGCCTGCACTAGTTTCAGATTGGGTCGCCCCGCCAACACATTGAGCGGCAGCGGCTCGCTTGGGCCACCCGATTCGCGTGGGACCTTGTTCAGGAGATGAATAACCGTTAGCTGATCGCTGACAGCGTTGAGTGCGTTGTTACCAACGGCTGAATTGATGCTTGGCATGTACCGGTTCCCACCACACGTTTTTGTTCACATCCGTCCAGACGTAGTCCAGAGGAAAACACTCGCACGGTTCCAGCCATTGACTTGTGCGCGACGCGGCGGCTGCGGCGACGACTGCGACGCGCTGGTGTCTCTATACCGACGAGACCGGCCACACGCACTACCCGGTAACATGGCCTAGCCGTTACTCACGCGCGTCCGACGTCTTCCCTCCTCGACCTCGGGTTTGATCACGTTGTCGTAATAAATCCGCTGCTCCAGGCCCTCCGAACTCTGGCGATAGACGCGGCCATCGGCTGCACCAATCCAGGTGCGGCTGGTGGTAATGCTTTTGTCGAACGGAGTGGTGGATTTGACCGTCCACACATTCATTTTCATGCCGCCAACGATCTCGCTGCCAGTCAGTTTGCATTCGCGTGTGGTCTCCAGCGCAAGCGCCTCGACCGCTTTCGGATCGACCGGTTTTTGGGTGCGAATCCACTTGCCGTTTTCTGCCCTCACATGCATATGACCTTCGATGTAGACGGCCTGATTCTTCACGACTTTTCCTTCAACCACGATGTCTTGTTCGGCGCGATACGGCAGGTCCGGGCGCGGTAAGGTTTGTTTGATCATCGCCACACACGTGGCATCTGCGGCGTGCGCGGTGATACCGATCGCCGCAACGAAGTGGCTCAACACAACGGCGGACGCGAGAAAATTTGTTCGATTCATTGGCGACGATTCCTGGGTTGGTTCGCGATTGAAAGCGCGAATTTTTT
>JAYWHV010000367.1:0-6841 GCA_043777615.1 Burkholderiales bacterium
TTTGGCATTGCCCCAAAAGCAACCAAAAACGCTAGCCCCTGCACCCCGTCTAATCCTGCGGTGCTAACAACGGGTGAAATGCGCCGTACAGTGGCCTGAATCGCCTTAGTTACCGCCCTCCCGTGACCCGAGGGCCAATAGAATGGCAACGCCGCAGACGAAGGAATATCGAGATGGCTTGCTCTAGAGGTGCCGCATCGCCCGATGCACATACACAGCGCCGATTGTTCGCCGCATCTGCGGGCTATTGTCAGAACCCCAGTTGTGCCAATGAGCTGTTTGTCGATGCATCGGGTAAGTCCATTCACATTGCCGAGATGGCCCATGTATTTGCTGCAAACGACGGCGGGCCGAGAGCGAGCCCGAATCTCAGCAAGCAGGAGCGGGGAGCGTTTGAGAACTTGGTCTTGCTCTGCGCCAATTGCCACACCATAGTCGACAAAGCGCCAGATGCCTTTCCGTATGGCTTGATGTTGGTGTGGAAACGAGAGCATGCCAACAAGCTTGTAGGTCTCTTCGGCGCGGTGCAGTGCGGCGACCGCGCTGCCGCGCGCCAAGTCGTCGAGCCTTTGCTTACGCAGAACCGTGCGATCTTCCAACAATACGGCCCACACATCGACGCCGCTCGCAATCCAGAGAGCGGAGCCGCCGAACAGTGGAAGCGGAAAATGCTTGTACGTATTCTTCCCACTAGTCGACGAATGCTCGCGATCCTCGATGCCAACCGCCACCTACTTAACGGCAATGAGAAGGCAACGTTGGAACGATTTCGCCAACACATCGACGACCTTGAAGCCTTCCACATCGAAGGCAATAGACAAGATGCTTCTCGCTTTCCTGGTGAGTTGTCCGAGATTCTGGAGAGCTGACGAATGAGCAACGCGACCAGTTGGGTAGCCGAAAAACTCGCCGAGGAGGGCGGACTCAAAGTTGTAGATCGCACGCCAAATGATTTTTTGGTCATCGCGGCAAAGAATGACTACACATTCGTGGTCGCAGTAATAAGCGTGCAGACTGTGATTCAACTTCCGGATGTAAAGCCGCTGTTTGTCGGCAACACCAAGCCCCACTTGGTAGTTAACGTTCCTTCAAAAACTTTGTGGAGCGGAGCTGCCATTGAGTTTATTCATGCGGTTCCCGCCGCGTTTGGCACATTTGGTGACATCTACCGTGCCGCGCAAACGAAAGCTGCTGGCCTTTATCGAGACAAGAACATGGGCTTCTTCATAAATGCGATGGAGCAACACGAGAATGTGGCCACGGTCTCATACCTCTATGACGCCGTCTTTGAAGTTGACCGCAAGAACGGTGCGAGCGTCACCGTCGCCGTAATCGACGCGTACAACATGAGCGCTGAGGATGTACGGAACGCGAGGACTCGTTTCGGTAACTTTGATGTCGTAGTCAAATCATCGAGCTACGGTTCGATCACGGCACAGGCAGAAACAGCTGCTGAGTCCATGGGTGCGCAGGCGCTGAACTTCCGTGGGCTGATGAAACGTCTGGCCACGTGATTCGCTACAGTGTCGTCGCTTGCCTTCGCGAACTCGCCCTCTCGCTTGGGCCGGTTGCCCGCGGAGCTGAGTGGCATCTATTTGGCTCAGTTGATCGGGACGAACTTGACGTCGGTGACATTGACTTGATGATCCTCTGCGAGAGTGATCTTCAGGCCGACGCACTTCGGCAAGCCATCGACCCTGACTCTCTAGCGCGGCCGCTTCATCTTAGTTTTTTGACCTTTGACGAGGCAAGAGAGGTCGATGCAGTCCGCGTGCAACGCAGCACCGTTGTTTTCCCGTGAGTTTCGCCAGGCGGTGACAACGCACCTTCGCACACTGATGCCTGTCCCGCTGGTCAAACGAATCTAAGGGGGCTAGCGCAGCTCGAACGTTGTTGCCGTTGCCTTCATTCGAGCATCCGCGCTGCAGCACCACTGGCAGAGTTGTCGGGCGGACAATGAGTATGCGCGCCTATTGCGCGGCCAGCTTGTGCTGTCTGCCTCAAACAACTTGTTAGTCTGCAAATTTGAGATTCACGGGACCAAGACCATGCATGAGTTTCCCGAACTGATTGATCGATGCACGGTTTTCACACTGGATGCCTTGGAAGCAGCGCAAACGCGAACGATTGAAGCGCTTGAAACAAGTGGAGCAACTACGTTGGTGAAGACGCTGCAGATGGTCCAACTCCAGAAGGTGGTAATCGCTGTCGGCATGTTTTCAATTTTTGACGCCTTGCTCCGAGACCGCTTGGGCTGCGCGGACGGATTTAAAGAAGCTGCGGGGATTCTGAACGGTCTTGGAGTTACTGAACTGGAGGAGCGGTTCGACAACCTGAAACTCGCGGTCAATGTTCTGAAGCATGGTGAAGGGCGCAGCTACAAAGAATTGTCGAAAAGACGGACGCTGCCGTTCCGAATTAAGCACCCCGATGAAGGCTTCTTCAATGAGGGCGACGTGTCCGAGGTGTCAACGCTCATTGAAGTCGACGACACGTTCGTAATGAACTGCGCCGATAACATACGGGAGGTGGCCGACGCCATAAAGCGGGCTCGGCCGGAGTTCATCGCCTGACTCGGACCTTGCGTCCTAGTCCATTGATTTGTTAAATGTTTTTTTTCGCTATATCGCGTTAGCGGTGGATGGCCGGCGCACGCGATGATGCCTCGGATGCTCGCATCCGGGTTCTCCTAGTCCTCACCGCGAAGCAATCAATAATCGGTTCGAACTGCCCCTTGAGCCCGCGCCGAGGAGCAGAGAAACGCGCGGCTTGGAGGCGCGGGACGATTCGAGAGCCTCTATGCCGAGCCTTACACTGCGACGAGCCTTACACTGCGCCACATCGAAAGCGTGAACATTGGCCTTGGACGTCAAATTGCCTACATCTTCCGTCAAACGTTAGGCGTGGTATTGGCGCTTACTCAAACCCGTTTAATTTTTATGCCAGCAGACTCTTTCCCATCCGAAGTAGCAAATAAGCTCAATTGGTATGTCTATCGACTAATTGATCCGCGGAACGGTGAGACGTTTTACGTCGGCAAAGGCTGCGGCAATCGAGTCTTCTCTCACGCACAAGCGAAGCCAGATACACCCGAGCCTGGAGACAAACTGAAGCGCATCCTCGAGATTCGCCTTAGAGGCTTCGACGTTGGACACGTGATCCACCGCCACGGAATGGACGAGCCAACGGCGTTCGAGGTCGAAGCAGCGCTTCTGGATGCATATGCTGGACTCACGAACGTTGCTGGCGGCGTAGGCAGTATAGATTTTGGGATAGCGCACGCTGACGAAATCATTCGTCGTTATGCCGCCGAGGAAGCCGTATTTGAGCACCGCGCCTTGCTAATCAAAGTAAATCGTTCGGCGACAGAAACTTCGTTGTACGAGGCTACCCGATTCGCCTGGAAGGTCGTCCCGCTTAGGGCGGCGCGCGCGCAGGTTGTCCTGGCTGTTTCACAGGGCATGATCGTTGGCGCGTTCATCGCTCACCATTGGCTCCAGGCGACAGAGGACAACTTTCCAGGTCGAGTGTCGGAGCCAGATCGCTACGGCTTTGTAGGCGTAGACGCACCGCCTGAGTTGAAGAACTTCTATGTTGGAAAGCGGATTCCTTGGAAGTACCGAAAGCGCGGTGCAGCGAGCCCCGTGCGTTACACATGGTGATCGGCTAGTAGCTCTTTCCACGATTTACAAAAGTAACTGGCCCCGCGCGGCCATGGAGCGCGCTGGTTGCAAACGCTTAGCTTCATTTCGTCAGACCCTTCGACAAATTCAGGGCGAACGGCTGGGTTGCATGCGTTCATAGTTCGACAGGCTCACCACGAACGTGGGGTGCCGTCCTCTTCATTCCATCGCCCCCTCACCCTAACCCTCTCCCGCGAGGGGAGAGGGGACAAGGCCGCGAGGGCAGAGGGGACCGAACTGCGTAGCAACAACGGCGAGAGGACTGGAGTAAGCTTTCTCCCATGAACTCCCGTCCCAATTTCATCTTCATCCTCGCCGACGATCTGGGCTCTGCTGACCTTGGCTGCTATGGCGGTGCGGGTGCACCTTATGACGTGTCACCCAACATTGACCGCATGGCGCGCGAGGGCCTGCGCTTTACGCATGCGCTGGCCAATTCGCCGGTGTGTTCGCCGACGCGATTTGCGCTGCTGACCGGTTGCTATCAGTATCGGTTTCGTGGTGCGGCGGAGGAGCCGCTGGGCAGTTCGGAGCGGGGCAGCAGCGTGCTGGGTTTGCCGCCTTCGATCCCTACGCTTGCGAGTCGTTTGCGTGATGCGGGTTATCGCACTGCGCTCACGGGAAAGTGGCACCTGGGCTATGCGCCGACGTTTGGGCCGCGCAAGAGTGGCTATGACTATTTTTACGGCGCGACGTCGGGGGCGATTGATTACTTCACGCACAAGGATTCGCGTGGCACGCATGACCTTTGGGAGAACGAAACCGAGGTGCATGAGGACGGGTATTTCACCGACCTCGTGAGTGACCGCGCGGTGAACTGGATTTCCAGGCAATCGTCTGAGCAGCCGTTCCTGCTGTCGGTGCATTACACCGCGCCGCACTGGCCCTGGGAGACGCGCGATGACCGCGCCGAGGCGGAGCGCATTTCGCCGCGCATCAGTCACAACGACGGCGGTTCGTTAGACATTTACTGGCGCATGATTCATCACATGGATGAGGGCATCGGGCGTATTCTCGCGGCGCTGGAGGCAAAGGGGCTGGCGGAGAACACGCTGGTGGTTTTCACCAGTGACAACGGCGGCGAACGCTTCTCGAAAAACTGGCCGTTTGTGGGCGGCAAGATGGACCTGCTGGAGGGCGGTTTGCGCGTGCCGCTGGTGGCGCGCTGGCCCGCGCGCATCAAGGCGGGCGGGGTGTCGGCGACGCCAAACCTGACGATGGACTGGACGGCGACGATGCTGCGCGCGGCGGGCAGCGTTGACGCGCCGGATGCGCCGCTGGATGGCGTTGATCTCGCGCCGGTTCTGGCCGACCCCGCATTGAACTCGCCACGAAAACTGTACTGGCGCATGAACCACCGCAAGCAGCGTGCGCTGCGTGATGGGCGCTGGAAGTACTTGATGGTGGACGCGCACGAATATCTGTTTGACGTGGAGACCGACGCGCGCGAGAAGGCCAATATGGCGAAACGTGAGCCGGAGCGGCTGACCGCGATGCGAGCCGACTGGGAAGCGTGGGCAGCGACCATGCCGGGGATTCCTGAGGACGCAAAGGTGCATCTGGTTTATGGCGAAGCGGACATCCCCAGACCGACGGGTTGATCGTCAGGGTCTTGGGACCAAACCCAGGGCGGCGAAATCCTGTCGGCGGATTGCATCGGAAGTCTCGCGGGCCATTTGCATGACGAGGTCACGATCCGGCGCATTGACCAGCCCCTGAACATAGCGATCTGTCAGCGACCCGTCGCACTGGCCATTGTTGGCGCATAGCTGCAATGCAGTCAGACTTTCGCCGCTACAGTCCAGGCCGTAGTCGCACGCAGCGATAGCAAACGCAAGTCCACGAAGATCTGTCCGCTCCGACGACGGTGCCAGGCCGTCCTCAATACGTTTGCCGAGCATGCGGTGAACAAATTCCTGTAACGACGCGATGGAGTACCCGTCCTTTGCCTGAATTGCGTTGCGGGCGATATCCAGCGCTTTGTCAGTCGCGCCCTCAAGCTGGTATTTGAGCGAGAGCTCGCCGGCGGACGCTACGTCACCCTTGCGCACGAGGTCTGCCAGGCGTTGCGTGGTGTGCACAATCTCGTCGGTCGACATGAAAAAGAAGCCCTCGCAGCGCTTGCGCAATGCGGTGTACGCAGCAATGCGCGATGCATTGTTGGCGCGACCCTCGGGTATCGCGCGGACGAAACTGTCAACGCCCGAGGGGCGGCCATCAGCACCCAGAAAGGCGGGAAAACAGGCCGACCAGGCGCGATAGGCAAGATGGCGTTCAAGCGGTGAATCTGCACCCTCCTGGGCCCGGTACAGGATGCTCAGATCGGGCGCGCGCTCCAACGGATTGGCCAGACGCGAAGTAATACCCGCCATCGCCGACGCATCAATAGCAATGACCCGAGCGGGCACTTTGTCGGTCACCGCCGCAATGACGGACTTCGCTGCCGGCAAGCTGGCGTCAGCCGTGGCGGGGCCACGCGGCTTGAGTATCAGCGTCACAAGCCCTAACCCGGCGAGTAGCAGCAATGCGGCGAACAGAAGATTTCTGGACTTCATAAATAAAAAACCCAAGCCTTGGGCCTGGGTTGCAGCGCGTTTATGTTCGGCGCAAGCATGCCCGCGCCGAATTGCGAACTTACCTTATTGGCAACCGCTGATTTTGAACGAAGCGACGCGCGTGCTCCAGTTGAACGTGCCGTCAGCCTTCAGGTATTCAGTGGCGAACCAGAACGTGCAATCGTCAACAGGGTCAACGCTCATGTGGCTGTAGTCACCCCAGCGACTGAGCGAGCGTCCCTGTGCGCCGCCACCCTGAATGATGGTCGTCTCGTTGCTGAGCGTGTTGAGCGGGTCTGTCGCCAGGCGGGTAGCGTAACGAATCGCTGGCTTCATGCCCGAGCTCGAAACGCTGTAGCCCAGCGCGATGTTGCCCTGTTTGTCCATCGCAATGCTGCCCATCCAGCGGTGGTTGGTATCGGGGGCGAACGTAGATTGCTGATACAGCGTCGGGGCTGTATTCGGATTGCGCAGTTCGTACCAGCGCGTTCCGCTGTAGCCGCTGGTGGGCTTGTTGGTCGCGCCCACTTTCACGGCATGGTTGACAACCAGCGCATCGTGGCCGTCAGCAAAACGCCGGTACGCAAGCCGGTACATGGCGCG
>JAYWHV010000368.1:0-6838 GCA_043777615.1 Burkholderiales bacterium
CCGCGTCGAGCGCTTCATTATCAGAGCATGCCAGGAACCCAGGCACCGTAGCAAGACGGATACCCTAAAAATAGCTCGCCAGGCACGCCTGAGTCAGTGCGAGCGAAGTCAGCGCTACTTGGCCCGCTTCGGAAGCAACGGTTCGGTCACGCCTTCAACGCCAACCAGAGCCAGCATCGCCAAGAACGTATTCTGTGGCCCGCGCCACGCGTTGAGCGGCGAGTACCACTCCAGCGGCGCATGCGCGCCGCCGCCTATGCCGCCGGCGCCCAACGTGACTGCGGGCACGCCCAGCGCAATCGGGGTATTGCTGTCAGTACTCGACGCGCTGATGAAGAAGTCCTTTACGCCAAGCGCCTGCGCAGAGCGCACACCCACTTGCGTGATCAGGCTATCGCGCGCTTGAGCACCGGCCGGACGGTCGCCGACGAGTTTAATTTCTGCTTTCACGCGACCCGGCTGCTTCCAGCGGGCATTTTCTTCATCCGCCGCAGCGCGAGCAATAGCGAGCATTTTTTCTTCCAGCTTCGCGAGTTCGGCGGCACTGTTGGAGCGCATGTCGAGGCCAATCTCGGCGTCCGCTGCAATGGCGTTGACCGAAGTGCCCCCCTTGACGGTACCGACCGTGTACGTGGTCTTAGGCTCTGCAGGGGTTTCAACATCAGCCATCTTCGCAATCGCCCGGCCCATTGCGTGCGTGGCGCTTGGCATTCCGAACGCGCTAAAGCTATGCCCACCGGGGCCAACGTATGCGATCTTGAAGCGACGGCTACCGGTCGCGGAATTGACTACGCGATCAATGTTGAGCCCATCGAGCGAGATGAAGCCGTCGATATTTTTGTTGTCGCGGAAGAGCGCTTTCACGCCGCGCAGATCGCCCAACTCTTCCTCGCCCACCGTGCCAACGAACCATACGTCACCGACCGTTTTGATTTGTGTAGCGTTGAGCGCGCGGATGACGGAAAGCAAGGCTGCAAGCCCGCGTCCATCGTCACCGATACCGGGCGCGTAGTAACGCTCGCCCTGTTTTTTCACTTTGACATCCGTACCTTCGGGGAACACCGTGTCGAGGTGTGCGGAGATCACCAGCACAGGGCCGTTGCCGGAGCCTTTACGCAGGGCAATGACGTTGCCCTCCGCATCGAGCTTTGCATCCGCAAAGCCCAGAGCGCGCAATCGCTTTGCGAACTCGGCGGCGCGAACGGCCTCTTTGAACGGTGGTGCCGGAATTTCGGTTAGCTCAATCTGATCGCGCAGTGTGCGCTCGTCATCCGCCTCAATTGTCGCGAGCGCAGATTTCACGGCGGGCGCAGCGAGAAGGCGCTGGAAGGCCGATTCCACAGGGGCGCTAATCGCCGGAGCAATCGGTTGCGCCGCAGCCACGCTGGTGCAGAAAAGTGACGCGAGACAAAGGACGCGAGACAAGTGGGTCATAGAATTTATTCGGTAAACATCAGGCCATTGAAAGAGAGAAACTGTTGCGGTTCCGCACTGAAATCAAGAGACAGCCAGCGGTTGAGTCGCAAACTCAAACCCCCGCCCCGGCGCGCTGGACAGCAACTTCTGTGTATAAGCATGCTTCGGCGTAATGAACACGTCCCGCGCAGTGCCCTGCTCCACGACTTCGCCTCGTTGCATCACGAGCACGCGATCACAAATCTGCGCAGCGACTCGCAGGTCATGTGTAATGAACAAAATCGCGAGATTGAGTTGGGCTTGAATTTCTTCCAGCAGCTTGAGCACTTGCGCCTGCACCGACACGTCGAGCGCCGAGACAGCTTCATCACAAATCAAAACTTCGGGATCGAGCGCAAGTGCGCGCGCGATGCTGATGCGCTGTCGCTGACCGCCGGAGAATTCACTGGGATAGCGCGAGAGCACGTCGGGAGACAGGCGCACGAGGTTCATGAGCTCGCGGGCGCGCGCCATCGCCGAGCTGCGTGAGACACCGAAATTGAGCGGCCCTTCGATGATGGCCTCGCCGACGCGCTGCCTTGGGTCGAGCGAACGATACGGATCCTGAAAAATAATCTGGATACGTTTGCGCGCGAGCTTCAGGCTGTCGCGCGAGACACCATCGAGGCGTGTGTTGCCCAACTGCATGTCGCCAACTGTGGGATCAATCAGCCGCGTGATGCATCGCGCGACGGTGCTCTTGCCAGAACCCGATTCACCAACGATGCCGACCGTTTCTCCGGGATGCAGCGTGAAGCTCACGCCTTTCGCGGCCTCCGTTGTGCGCTTCTTCTGGAACCAGCCGCCGGTGGAATAGGTCTTGCCGAGTCCGGTTACCGACAAAAGCGCTGCCTCGTCGTGACGAATGCCCTCCGCTGGCGGTTCAGTGCCCGGCACGGACGCGATGAGCATTTGCGTATAGGCCTCTCGTGGTTGCCGCAGCACCTGATCTTTTGTGCCCGCTTCGACCTGTTTGCCGTTTTGCAGCACGACCACGCGATCTGCAATTTCAGCGACCACACCCATGTCGTGCGTGATGAAAAGCACTGCGGTTCCGCGTTCGCGTTGCAAGGTTTTGATCAGCGCGAGCACTTCGGCCTGGGTGGTCACATCGAGCGCGGTGGTTGGTTCGTCGGCGATCAGCAGTTTCGGCTCAAGAATGAGCGCCATCGCAATCATGATGCGTTGACGCTGACCGCCTGAGAGCTGATGCGGATAGCTGGCGAAGATACGATCCGGTTCTGGCAGTTTCACCGCTTCGAACATCGCGAGCGTTTTGGCTTTGCGTTCGCTGGCTGAAAGCTCTGTGTGTTCAGCTAGCAATTCGTCGAGCTGATCGCCGCAGGTCATGACCGGGTTTAGTGCCGTCATTGGCTCCTGAAACACCATGGCGATGTCGTCGCCACGTTTGCCGCGCAAAGCGGCGGGGGAAAGCGTCAGCAGGTTCTCGTCTCCGAGAAGAATTTCACCCGCAGACACGCGCACGTTGTCAGGCAGCAATCCCATCACCGCGAACGAGATGACCGACTTGCCGGAGCCCGATTCGCCCAGCAGGCAAAGGATCTCGCCGGCGTTTACGTCGAAGCTGATGTTCTCGGCAGCGAAAGTACGGTCTGCGCCGGTGGGTAACGCAACGCTTAAGTTGCGCACCGAGAGCACAGCGCTCATCGTTTCTCTCCGCGCTTGTTGAACTTCGGATCGAGCGTGTCGCGCAATCCGTCGCCCAGCATATTCACCGCGAGCACAGTAAACGCGAGAAAAATTCCGGGGAACCACATGTTGTGCGGGGCTGAAGAAAACACCACACGCGCTTCGGCCATGATGTTGCCCCAGGTCGGGATTTCGCTCGGCAAACCCAAGCCAAGGAAGCTCAGAATCGCCTCCAGCAAAATCGCCGAAGCGCACACGTACGTGCCCTGTACGACCATCGGCGCGACCGAATTTGGCAGCACGTGTTTGAGCAAAATTTTCCATGTCGGCGTGCCCACCGAAATCGCGGCTTCGATATAGGGCTCTTCGCGAATGGAGAGCACAAGCGCGCGCACCAGCCGCGTCACGCGCGGAATTTCCGGCACCGCAATCGCGATGATGACCGTGGAGAGTTTCGCACCCCACGCCGCCACTAGCGCAATCGCGAGCAGGATTCCAGGGATCGCCATCATGCCGTCCATCACGCGCATGAGGATCGCATCAACCCGGCGGAAATAACCGGCCATGAGGCCGAGAAACGTACCGATGATCAACGAAACGACGGCGACCGTCACACCGACGACTAGCGACACGCGAATGCCGTAAATCACACGGCTGTAAACGTCTCGGCCAAAGCTGTCGGTGCCCATTAAAAATGTGTACGGCGCGGTCTTGTTGTCCGGCCCGGTCCAGTCCGCCGTGGTCATCGGCTTTTGATTCATGTTGATGGCGTCGAGCCAAGCCGGATCCACAGTGCCGAGCACGGGGGCGAGAATCGCGAGGATCACCAGCACCGAGAGCACGATGAGTCCAAAGCGGACAGCGCCGTTTTTCATGACGCGCTTAAAGGTGGCGTTCATCCCCGAAATCCTTGTAGGTTGTTAATAGCGAATCCTCGGATCAAGGAACAGGTACGACACATCCACCAGCAAATTCACCATCACGTACAAGAACGCGAAAAACAAAATCACCCCCTGAATCACCGGGAAATCGCGCGCCAGAACGGCGTCCACCGTGAGCGTCCCCAGTCCTGGAATGGAGAACACGCTCTCGGTGACGACAACGCCGCCAATCAACAGCGCAACTCCGATACCGATGACCGTGACAATCGGCACCGCAGCGTTGGCGAGCGCATGCTTGATCAGCACGCGGGATTCCGGCAAGCCTTTAGCCCGCGCCGTGCGCACGTAATCCTCGGTCAGCGCTTCAGCGACGCTCGCCCTGGTTACGCGCGCAATGAGCGCGACATACACAATCGACAACGTGAACGCAGGCAGCAGCAAATGATGAAGCCAGGGGCCAATGCCATTGGCAAATGGCTTGTAACCCTGCACCGGAAACCAGTCGAGCTTTAGAGAAAAAAAGTAGACGAGCAGATAGCCAAGTACGAACACCGGAATCGAAAATCCGAGCACCGAAAAGCCCATCAACGCGCGGTCCAGCCAGCCTCCGTGTCGCCAGGCCGCAAGCGTGCCGAGCGGCACGGCGACTAAAACCGTGACGGCGATGGTTAAAAACGCGAGCGCCATCGTGGGCTCGAGCCGTTCGCCGATCAATCCGACCACATCCTTTTTAAAAAAGAACGATTGCCCGAGATCGCCCATAAGGAGCCCCTTGCCCCAGATGCCGAGTTGCGTCAGAAAGGATCGATCGAGCCCTAGCTCGGTGCGGATGCGCGCGATGTCCTCGTTGGTTGCCATGTTGCCCGCGATCACGGCGGCGGGATCACCCGGTACCAGCCTGATGAGCGTGAATACGATGATCGCGACGATGATCATCACCGGAATCGTGGCGATGATTCGTTTCAGCAGAAAGTTTCCCATGCCACCAACAATACCTTACGCGGAACGTGCTCGCGCCAATTCCTCACATTTCCGCGAAAATAAGGACTCTCCCTATTCGTACTGAGCTTTCATGAACGCCACTCTTGCCTTACCTGCCACCATGCACTTCGTCGATCACGGCGCGGGCGGCGCAGCCGACTGCATGCGCATCAACAGCGGTCCGCTGCCAGTGCTCGCCGACGATGAGGTGCTCATTCGGGTCGCTGCCGCCGGCGTGAATCGGCCGGACATCGCGCAGCGCTCGGGCTCGTACCCTGCGCCAGCCGACGCGTCGCAGGTGATGGGCCTCGAGATCGCAGGCGAGATTGTTGCGGTCGGCAGCGCGGTCACGCGCTGGAAAGTGGGCGATGCCGTTTGCGCGCTGACACCTGGCGGTGGCTACGCTGAGTATTGCAAAACACCGGCTGCGCATTGCCTGCCGATCCCGGCTGGTTTATCGATGCTTGAAGCCGCCGCGTTGTGCGAAACGTTCTTCACGGTGTGGGCCAACGTGTTTGACCGCGCGCGCTTGACGGCGGGTGAGACGTTGTTGATTCACGGCGGATCGAGCGGCATCGGTTCCACCGCAATTCAGCTGGCAAAGGTGTTCGGCGCAAGAAAGGTGATCGTCACATGCGGCGATCAGGCGAAGATTGACTACGCAGTGAAGCTCGGCGCGGACGTCGGTATCAACTACAAAACTGAGGACTTTGTCGAGGCGACCAAAGCCGCCACCGAAGGCCGTGGCGCTGATGTGATTCTTGACATGGTTGGCGCGCCGTACTTCCAGAAAAACCTCGCTGCCGCTGCGCTAGAAGGCCGCATTGCGCAGATCGCGTTTCAGCACGGCGTGAAAGCGGAAGTGAACATGCAGCCGCTCATGATGAAGCGGCTTGCCTGGACGGGCTCAACCCTGCGCGCACGCCCGAAATCAGCGAAAGCGGCGATTGCGGCATCGCTGGAATCTCAGGTTTGGCCGAAATTCGCGCAAAACGCCGATGCATTGCGCCCGAACATCCACGCGACGTTCGCACTATCAGAGGTCGTAAAAGCGCACCAAATGATGGAAGCTGGCACCCATTTTGGGAAGATTGCGTTGCGGGTTCCTGCGTAACAACTTTTCTCTTCAAAGACTTTTACACGCGGGCTAAACGTCAATTGCGGATGAAGTCGACTATTCGTTTAATGAGGCTTTAGCCCCGGATCAGACGTGCTTTCATAGAAAAGTTGTTGCTGTCGCCGCGCCCGATGTTTGGACGGACCAGGGGACAAAAATCGCCAAAAATCGCCGCAATTTGGTGCATTGAGGGTTGTTGCCGCAGCGCAACATTGCGAACGGTTATAGCCCGTATTCCCACTGTTTTCGGGACTCTCAGCCCGTGCGGTGCTTAAATATTTCAAAGATGTGACGCGAGGTTTGTACGGCCGTCACAAAAAAATGCAACTCACATCGTCAATCCATTTCTGAGGGAAAAACAATGAATAGAAGTATCGTCGCGGCTGCCATCAGCGCTGCTCTTGCCACGGGGGCTTTCGCCCAGAACGTCACGCTTGCAGGGCTGGTCGACGTATTTGCCGGATCCATCCAGTACTCGGGCGACAAGCGCACGAGCAAAGTTGACCCCAACGGCATGACGACTTCGTGGTGGGGCGTCACTGGCTCGGAAGACTTGGGTGGCGGCTTGAAAGCCGAGTTCAAGATTTCCTCTTTCTTCCGTCCAGACACCGGCGCTGTTGGCCGTTTCAACGGAAACGAAAACTTCTTCAGCCGTGACGCCTGGGTGGGCCTCTCGGGTGGTTTCGGCACGGTACGTATCGGTCGCGACCTGGCGCCGAATTTCCTGCCAACCGTCATTTTCAATTCGTTTGGT
>JAYWHV010000369.1:0-6817 GCA_043777615.1 Burkholderiales bacterium
GATCGGCGGTGACGGCTTGCTCGGCAAGCTTGCGTTCAGTGAGGACTTGACTGATCGCTATTTGGCATCTAAGCACTTTGTTGCGCGCGCGAACAAGTCTGGGCCAAGCGGCAGGTTGCGAATCTGCTATTCGAGATCAGCGATCATGGAACTGAAGTCTGCCTGCGAGGCAATCAAATCTTCGCTTCCCAACCGAGCGTCAATGAAGGCTTGGGATCATTCCGAGCAAGCCAAGATCGTTCAATCTGATCCTTTGCTCAAGTACCTCGCAAAAGTTAGAGATTTTTGTTTCCACACCAGTGATCCAGCTCTGGTGAGGAAGAAATTTGCTGTTCAGGTTTACGACGAGGATGGTGTACGCCTGCAACGTTCCATCGAGGTCTTCGTTGCGCCGTTGAGCGCCAGCGGATACACCAAGATATCGGGAATTGGTGTCGACGAAATTGAATGGTTCAATAGACAAGCAGAACAGTGGCCGTTGGAGCACTTGCTTCGACACGCTTGGTGGATGTTCGCTTGCCAATTGGCTAATTTCGCGGCGATTTCGAGATTGCGCCCCTCGTAACGCGAATTAGCGAGCGTAGCCTCGATGCAGCGCGGCGGTCGACGGTTTTGCGTAACGCTTCCGCTACGTTTTTTGCCGCAAATTGTGCATTTCGTGCAGGTGACAAAAGGCACACATTGCAATAAAATCAGCAGATGAAACCATTCCGCTGGAATCACGGAAAAAATGAGGCGCTGAAAATTGGGCGTAGCATTTCTTTTGAAGAGATTGTGCTGGCGATTGAGGCGGATGGTTTGCTTGATGAATTGCGTCATCCCAACCCGGACAAATATCCGAATCAGTCTGTGTTTGTGGTGGCGCTTGATGCGTACGTTTACCTGGTGCCTTATGTTGAAGAGCCGGATTACTTCTTTTTGAAGACAGTGATACCGAGCAGAAAAGCCACCAAAGCCTATTTGCTGAGGAGCGAACCCGATGAAAAAACTTGATGTATTTGAAAAAGACCTGCTCGCCGCCTATGAAGCTGGCGAACTCAAGTCCACATCACCCACCAAGCGCGATCTGAATAAATTCAAGGCGGCGGCTACGGCTACGTTCATCAAGGATCGGCGAATCAATATCCGCCTCTCGTCGCCAGACTTGATGGACATTCAAGCACGCGCGTTGGAAGAAGGCATTCCGTACCAGACCTTCATCGCGAGCGTGCTGCACAAGTTTGCGTCGGGACGGTTGCTGGAAACGCCTTCGAATCTGGCCGCGAATTCGAGCGAACGGAACGTCAAGCGCCGGGCTGCGTAGCACGCCACATTTGCTGCGTGCGACGAAGCTAGTTAGCGAGGCATCTTGCAACCCTTTCGCTTCGAGCCGCTGCCCGCACTGCCGTTCTCAACAATCACGATTCCCACATGACAAACGACGACTTTGAATACGTGGGCTTCTGGCCGCGTGTGGGCGCAAGCCTGCTCGACACACTTCTGATCATGGTGGTGATGTATCCGCTCCTTGTAGCGGTCTACGGCTGGGCTTATTTCAGCAGCGAGAAACTGATTCAGGGGCCGGCGGACGTGTTGATTTCGTTCGCGTTGCCTGCGGTCGCTGTGGTGTGGCTGTGGCTCAAACGAGGGTCCACGCCGGGTAAGGACGCGATATCGGCGAAGATTGTGGATGCAAAAACCGGTAACCCTCCGACGTTTGGGCAGAGTGTGATTCGCTACCTCGGTTACTACGTGAGCACGATTCCGCTAGGTCTTGGCCTTTTCTGGGTCGCGTTCGATCCACGAAAGCAGGGCTGGCACGACAAGATGGCGGGCACGGTGGTTGTGCGGCGACGGCGTACTGGGACGCTGGTGGTTTTTCGGTAGCCGCCAGCGTCGCTGCCCGCTCGGGATCGTCGGTCTATTCGCTGGCGTGCGGCACGATGGTGACCGGCATCGTGGCTGCGTGAAGCACCGCCTGTGACACCGAGCCGAGCAGGGCGCTGCGCAGCACGCCTTTGCCGCCTGCGCCCATGATGATTGCATCGCAGCCGAAACATTCCGCGACGTCGATGATTTCCGTGGCCGCGTAGCCCGAGCGCACTTCGCGTTCAAACTGCACGCCCGCCGCTTCCAGCAGCGCCGCAGCGGGTTCGAGCGTCTGCGTGCCCGCCGACTGGTTGACGGCTTCGCGCGCTTCAGGATCCGGCATGAGGAGAATTTCCGACATGCCCCCCGGCTCCAGCACCGTTGTCAGGACAACGCTGGCGTGCAGACCCTGATGAATCAGACGCAGTGCAAAGCGCACGGCGTCCAGCGAGAACACCGAACCATCAATAGGCAAAAGTATCTTCACAACGCACTCCTGTTATGAGCCGATAGTATGCGCTGACGGCACTGTCTGCATTGATTGGAATCAATCGGTTGTTCCACGGTTCGCATATGCGAATTCTCGGACTGGCGACGCAACACTTGTTCTGGCAAACTATTGGCGGTGAACATCCCGGGAGCACGCGATGACTGATCCCCAATGGCTACAGGCAATTGTGTGGTCGCCAGTTGTGACACTGGAATCGTTGCGAACCAATCGGACGCTGTTGCCGATGGGCTCCGGCGTTTACGCGTTCAGCAATCACGCTGGTCCGCTGCAATGGCCCGGTGTGCTCTACATTGGCAAGGCAACGTCGCTTCTCTCGCGGGTGCAAAGCTATCTTGTTGATCCGTCGGAAATGCTGGTGATGATCCCGCGATCCGGAGGAGTGGGGCTCAATTCGTCGCTGCGACACTCCGGCAAAGTGTTGCTGCTGGTGGAAATCCAGCAGAAATGCCGCGGCGCAGGGCTCTCCGGTATGTGGGTGCGCTGGACGCAGACGAAGTCGCCCGCCGTGCTCGAGCGGCAGCTCATCACGCACTTCCAGCCCGCGTTCAACACGCAGGGGCGCACTTGGGGCCCGTGAGCGTTACGCGAACGACAAGTGCGCGTGACGCATGGGGCGGCACAACGTGCGAACCGATAAAACGTTGTTACGATGATGCACTCATGTCGAGGAGCACGCTTTGAACCGAAGACCTTTTTTGATCGCCGGAGCCATCGTCGCAGCAGGTGCGGCAGGCTGGTCCACGCTTCCTGCGGGCTCACGTCCTCTGACCATCGTCTCCGCAACCGAAGCCCTTAACAAGCTCAAGGGCGCGAAGATCAGACACAGTGGCGGCTGGACGCCGGCGCAGGTGTTTGAGCACATGGCACAGAGCGTTGAATATTCAATGACCGGTTTTCCGGAGTCAAAGTCGAAACTGTTTCAGTCGACGGCCGGGGCGGCTGCGTTTGCCGTGTTCCAGTCGAAGGGGGCGATGAAGCACAGTCTCACCGAACCGATTCCGGGGGCGCCAGCGCTGGCCACGAACGGGGGTCAGGATGCCGCGCTCGGCCGCCTGTTGAAATCGCTCGCCGACTTCGATGTCTTCAATGGCGCGCTGAAGCCGCATTTTGCGTACGGTGCGCTCGACAAGCCGACGTTTGCTACCGCACATGCGATGCATGTGTTCAACCACCTGACCGAGTTTTCCGTCGTCTAGCAACGCAAGTCAACAAACGTGAATCCAACACGAATTCAAGAGAAGATCGTCGCCGTACTCCACGCGCTGCTCGGTGTCTTTCTGCTGGTCGCCGTCGTGTTGATCTGGAAAGCCGCAGCCGATCTGGCGACGTGGTTTGAGGGCTCGTTCATTCCTGGGCTGTTTGCCTTCATCGGGCGACCGCTTGGATTTTTTCTCATTGCGGTTGCCTTGGCGGAAATCGCCGCGGCCATTGGTCTCGTCTTGCGACAGGGTTGGGCGCGTGCAGCGCTGATCGCGGCCAGCGCGGCGCTACTGTTGCTCATCCCAATCGGAACGCTGGTCGGCGCCTACACGCTCTTCGTGTTGCTATGGTTGCCGCGCAATGAAGGTGTGAGGACGCCGCCGATCGAGTACTAGTTGATGGGATACTGGCGCGCCATGCTTTCAGCGCCAGTAAAGCCGATGAGGATTGACATGAAGCACGGCCAATCGATCATTTGCTTCAGGCAGCCACTGATCAAGCGTGTGGCTCACTGAAACGCGGTCTGCCTGCGTTTCATGGTTGGTGCAGGGCCAATCGCTGCCCCACAACAATCGGTCGCGACCCGCGATTTCGAGCCACATTCTGGCAAGCAAGTGCGCCAGTCGCTCGTTCGCCATCGGGTTACCTTCGCTCTGTCGATACGCTCCGCTTAGTGTGATGAACGTTTGGCCCTTCTCGTTAAGTCGACGGTTCACCATGCGGAAGGTTTCATCCGTGAGCGAGGCAGCACGCGGCTTGGCGAAGTGATCGAGCACCACGGTGAGCGCTTGCGGAACGTGCGGTAAGAGCGCTGCGATGCGCGCGACGTCGCTGTGCAATTCAAGATGCAGCCCGGCGGTCATGATGGCCGTCCACCATGATGAAGGCAAATCACGCAGGGTCTGCACATCGTCGGCAACACCCATAAGATTGAGCCGTATGCCGCGAACACCGTTTGCGTGCAGTCGACGCAGGTCGCGCTCGGTTACCGATTCCGCAACGACGCCGACGCCGCGCAGGCTCTCTTGGCGAACCGCAAGCGTTGCTAGTAGCTCACGGTTGTCGACGCCGAGAAAGCTCGGCTGAACGACAACGCCGCGCTGAATGTGAGATGGCTCACGGAACCTGTCCCAATCGTTCAGAGACGCGGCATAACGCGGCACATAGCGCGCACCGGCCGCGAACCTACCCGCCGAAAAAACGTGAAAGTGGCAATCGCATGAGGGGGGGGTTGTGGGAGTCTGATGCGGTTCCGAGGACATGTATTGCATTCTAGTCCTCTAGAGGTCTAGAATTCGATCAGTTAAGAAAAAGCACTCAAGTACCGTTTCAAACCGAATATGTCCCTGTCTACCTCTTCGTTAACCGCAGATATCGGAGCTGCCGAAATAACGCCCGGTCAGAGCCGCTATGGGTCGCTGGCGTTAACGTTGCGCGGACACATCACGCGCGGCGAGTGGGCAACGGGCAGCGCGATCCCTGCGGAGACGCAGTTGGCCAGGAAGCACGGCGTCGCACTGGGAACCATGCGGCAGGCCATCTCGGTACTGGTTTCCGAAGGACTGCTTGAGCGAATGCATGGCCGTGGGACGTTTGTCTCATCTGGGATTGGCGGGGCGAGCCTTCTGCGCTTTTTCCGGTTTCGAACCGACGGCGCCATCAGCAATGCGGGTGGCGTTAGCGTCGATGAGGTGCCGAAGTCGCGAATTGTAGAAAAGCGTGTGGTCAAGGCCACGGATGAAATCGCGCGTGCGCTCGAGGTTGACGCGCGCAGCAACGTCCTGGCTTTGGTTCGCGTGCGCACGCTCGCAGAGGCCCCGTGCCTGTTTGAGCGCATCTGGTTGCCGCTGCCAGTGTTTGAAGCGCTGAATGCGTTGAACAGGTCGCACTGGGACGACTTGCTCTACCCAATGTTTCAGCGCGTGTGTGGCGTGACGGTACACAAGGCCGATGACAACGTGACGTTCTGTCTGGCGACTGCCGATGTTGCAGACCATTTGCGGCTGCGCGTGAAAGCGCCGTGCGCGCGGGTTGAGCGCCGGGCTTTTGACATGTCCGGCCGCTGCGTTGAGCTACGCCATTCGTTTGGAGATGCGCTGTCGTTTCATTACACGGCCCATCTGCGCTGACCCAGTTACAAAAAATCGCTACTAAAAGTATCAAGGAGGACTTTTCATGAAACGCAATCTCACTCGCACAATCGCACTGACTGCAATGGCTGTGGTGATGTCGGCGGCACACGCTCAGACCTGGCCAACCAAACCAATCTCGCTGGTTGTGACCTACCCGGCTGGCGGTGGCGCGGACACGATGGCTCGGCTGATCGCGCCGAAGCTGGGTGAAGCGCTCGGGCAGCCCGTGATCGTTGAAAACAAGCCCGGGGCGAGTGGTCAGATTGGCGCCACGGCGGTAGCGAAAGCGACACCGGACGGCTACACGCTCATGCTTGATGCATCGTCGTTTGCCGTCAATCCGGCGTTGTTCGCGAAATTGCCGTACGACAGCGACAAGGCGTTTAAGCCAATTGGCGTGATTGCGCTCTTTCCGAACGTATTGCTGGTAAATCCCGGCGTCGCTGCGACGTCAGTCAAGGAGCTGGTCGCGCTCGCAAAGGCAAAAAAGGACGCAATTTCGTATGCGTCGTCTGGCAACGGCTCTGCGCAGCATCTCGCGGGCGCGATGTTTGAAAGCGCGGCGGGTGTGGACATGCTGCATGTGCCCTACAAAGGCGGCGCGCCTGCGCTGAACGACGTAATCGGCGGTCAGGTGCCGGTGTTTTTCGGTAATCTCGCGTCGACCCTGCAGCACGTGCAGGCTGGCAAGCTGAAGCCACTGGCCGTGACCAGCGCGAAGCGCTCGGCCATCCTTCCCAACGTTCCAACGATGGCAGAGGCGGGCGTCGCGGGCTACGAGGTGTACGAGTGGAACGTATTGTTTGCGCCTGCGGGGACACCGGAAGCGGTAGTCAGCAAGCTCGCTTCGGCGTTGCAAAAAACGCTGGATTCACCCGATGTCAAAGCACGAATCGCGCAGCTCGGCGGCGAGATTCAGACGGCGAGGCCGGATGCCGCGCAGCAGTTTGTTCGCCAGCAAACAGCGCTGTGGGCGCGGCTGGTCAAAGAGCGTGGCATCTCGCTCGATTAATTTCTATTCATTCACACGAGGATAATCGTGTGGCCATCGGGCTCGGCTTTCGAAACTTCCGTCATCGCGATCACGCCCGCGCCGCCAGGCTTGTTCTCGACGAACACGGTCTGG
>JAYWHV010000370.1:0-6817 GCA_043777615.1 Burkholderiales bacterium
CTCTCGCGGTGCCGTGCTCGTGAGTCGTGCCCGCGCGGAGAGATTGGACTTCACCAACGGTCGCGTTTCGAGCGTCGATTGCGTGGCAATGCAGGGCACGGGTTACAACGTGGGCAACGTGCGAGTCCGCGTCACGGCCAAGCATTTCATCGTGGCTGGCGGTGCAATCAATTCGCCGGCCCTACTGATGCGCTCAAAAGCCCCCGATCCATACAGCCGCCTTGGTCGCCGCACGTTTTTGCATCCGTCCCTGGTATCAGGGGCTGATATGGGTAGCAAAGTCGAGGGCTGGCAAGGCGCACCACAAACAACCTATAGCGATCACTACCTCACGACGCATGCTATCGACGGGCCAATGGGATTCAAGCTCGAGGTGCCGCCGGTACATCCTGTGCTCTACGCGATCACGGTCAACGGGATGAGCGAGCATCACCGCGCGCGCATCACCAACATGACCAATACCCAGGTGACGATTGCGCTGTGTCGCGACGGCTTCCACCCAGATAGCGAAGGTGGCAGAGTCAGGCTTTTAAACGATGGTCTGCCGCAGCTTGATTACAAGCTGAACGGTTACTTTTTCGATGCCGCAAAACGCGCGTTGCTCGCGATGGCCGAGATACAGTTCGCGGCTGGGGCAAAGGAAGTGTTCCCGGTAGATGAGCGAATCGGTGGCTATCGAACGTGGGCCGAGGCCAAAGCGGGTCTCAGTTCGCTTGAACTGAAGCCACTCTCCACGCGGGTTGCCAGCGCACACGTCATGGGCGGCTGTACGATGGCCAAAGACGAACGGGAGGGCGTGGTCAATGTGTTTGGACGACACCACCAGGTTGAGAATTTAAGCGTGCTGGATGGCTCCGTATTTCCGACCTCTATTGGTGCTAACCCCCAGCTTTCTGTTTATGGACTGGCTTGGCGAAATGCCGCCCGACTGGCGGGCGATATGCGTCGCAGCTGACCGTGAAAGCGCCACCTGTTCAACGAAACGGACGCGTGTTTCCAGTGCCGCTGTGGGTTGCCGCACTGACGCTCTTGGCGTTTGAGTTCACGCTGTGGGGTTGGTTGGCGAACTACGTCTACTTCCGGCAAGGACGGATTGCGAGTGGCGTCATTTTGGTTGTCGCTATGCCCTTGGCGGCCCGATTGTTGGTCGCGCTGGCAAGCTATTTGGTCTCGCGCTGGAAAGGGTCGCCGATGCCAGCGGGCATGCGACTAAGCCCGATTTCTTGGCTTTCGTTCTTGGCGACCGAATACTTTCATCTGTGCATGCAAAATCTGATCCTGATTCCGTTTCGCGGTCTGTTTCAGACGGCAAGCGAGGGTGGCCGCATGATTGGGCAGGGCAGGGTTTTGTTGCTTCAGTCGGGATATGTGAATAACGGGGCGGTTTGGTTCTTCACGGCACGCGCGTTAGAACGAAAAGGCTTTCGCGTGTTCACGATCGATCAGCCGGTGTTTGCGTCGATTGACACCATGGGAGAGCTCCTCGCACAGCGCATCGACGAAGTCTTGGCGCTTACGGCCGAACACCACTTAACGCTTATTGCACACAGCATGGGCGGGCTTGTTTGCCGCGCCTATCTGCGCCAATTTGGAGGCGCAAAGATCGCACAATTGATAACGCTTGGATCGCCGCACCACGGCACCTTCCACGCCTATCTGGCGAGTGGGCCGAACGGTTTGCAAATGCGCCCGGGCAATCAGTGGCTGACGACCCTAGCCCAAACAGCTGTGACCATCCCGTTTACCAGCGTCTTCAGCCTGCATGACACAGTCATATCGCCGCAAGAGTCTTCACGGATGGATGGAGCCATGAACATTCAAATCCCCGCCGTGGGGCACGTGAGCATGCCTAGCGGAAAGCAAACCCGCGGGCTACTGATTTCTCTGTTGGAAAGCAAGTAAGGCCGCCGCTAATTCTTTAATTGGACAGACGAAAACCGAGACGCCTACATCGCGACGGCGCTTTTGCCTACGCACTTTTGTTGTCCGCCAGCTATTATGATTAATAGCGGTGACGAACTGAACGGAATTTCTGTCTCGTCCGTATTTCGAATGGCGTGCTTCAACAACCTTCTGTGAGCTCTTTTTGGCGCTACGTATCTATCTGGTTGAGGACAACCTGCTGATTCGCGAGAATCTGACGGCGACTTTGACCGAGATGGTGGGTGGTGCGTTTGTGGGATGGGCAGAAGGAGAGCGGGAAGCCATCGATTGGCTAGCGCGGAACGCCGACGATTGGGATCTCGCTATCGTCGACTTGTTTCTCAAGCAGGGCAACGGTCTGGGCGTGGTTGGAGCCTGTCGCACCCGATCGCCAGGCAAAAAGCTTGTTGTGCTCACCAACTATGCGACGCCTGCCGTGCGGGAGCGCTGCCTGTCACTAGGTGCCGACGCCGTGTTCGACAAATCCAATGATATCGAAAAATTGGTTGAATTTTGCGTTGAACACAATAGCGGCTAAATCACGACGCAGCGCGCACCGACAAGCTGCGCATTGCGTCGGTAGCGTTGCGTGCCCGGCCCCGAAATTAGTCGATAACCTTGTTCTTGAGCGCGTAGTACGTGAGGCTGCTATTCGACGTCAACCCCATTTTTTCCATGATCCGCGTCCGGTAGGTGCTCACCGTTTTCACGCTGATCGACAAACCTTCAGCGATGTCGCCAACCGTTTCGCCCTTTGCCAGACGAACGAACACCTGGAACTCACGCTCAGACAGTTGTTCGTGTGGCAAACCTTCATCGGGACGCGTCAATTGCTGTGCCAGGAGTTCTGCCACTGCAGGCGTAATGTGACGTCGCCCCTGAGCGACCGTGCGAATGGCCGCAACGATTTCCGATGGATCGCACTGCTTGCTGAGGTACCCGCTCGCACCCTGACGAATCAGATTGAGCGCGTAGTGTTCTTCAGGATACCCGCTCAAAATCAGAATCGCGACATCGGGCGCTTTGGCGCGAATCATCGCGAGAGCGTCAATGCCGGTTTGTCCCGGCATCGACAAATCCATCAAGAGCACGTCCAATTCGGTCTTGCGGACCAGGTCGATCGCCTCGCCGCCACTCGCCGCTTCGCCGACGACCTGCAAGTCCGACTGGTCTTCGAAATACTGACGCAGGCCGGACCTGACGATACTGTGATCATCCACAATGCCAATTCTGATCTTGATCATTTGATGACCTACCTAAACAAGTTAAAGCGTGACGAGTGTAGCGTCAGTCGCCTTCGCGCCCAGCAGCGCATGCGCCAGTTCGCAAAGATTTGAAGTTTGAGAGGGCTCCATGTCAAGTAGTTTCCGCCCCGTCCAATGGCTGACTCAGAGGAAATGGACGCTCGTGCTGCCGATGGCTGTGCTGGCCGTAGCCTCCCTGATCGCGCTCAATGAGTTAGGTTACCAACGCTCGATCGTCAGCGCGGAGAACATGTCACTGCAGCAGGAGAAGCGAGGTGAGCTGAATTCCCTGCTCCAAAACATGCTCGACGCCGAAACCGGCCAGCGCGGCTACCTTTTGACGGGTGATCAGAAGTACTTGAGCTCATACGGCGATGCGATCGTGCAGATTACGCCAATCCTCGACAAATTGCGCGATCTCTACATCGATGATCGCGGGCAAGTCGCCCAGTTTGCCGATCTGTCCCGGGGCGTTTCAAAAAAGCTCGCCGAACTTGAGGTCACCGTGAAGTTGCGCCAACTGGGCGGCGAGACAGAGAACTGGATGCAGGTCGTACGCACCGACGTGGGTCGCGGCTATATGGACGCGGTTCGTGAGAAGGGAAACGCTCTCATCGCTGCGGCGTCGGTCGATATCGCCGCGAGTCGCATCCGCATCGATCAGAGTCTGACGATAGCGCGCGTTGGCGTGACGCTTGCAGCGTTGCTGGGCCTGTTGGCGTTTCAGCTCTATCTTCGTCAAACGCAAAAGTTGAATGCATCCGCTGAAGGGCAGAGAGCGATGCTGGCCAAAGAGCGTGACAATCTGGGCGAATTGGTACGCGAACGAACGGCGCGCCTTTCGGAACTGGCAAGCCATCTTCAGGTGGTACAGGAGCAGGAACGTGATCGGCTCGCCCGTGAGTTGCATGACGAACTGGGCGCGCTGCTAACCGCTGCCAAATTTGACGTGGCGCGAATTAAATCAAAACTTCCCCCGGACAGTCCGGAGCTCACAACGCGCCTGTCACACCTCAACGACTCGTTGAATGCTGGCATCATGCTCAAGCGGCGAATCGTTGAGGATCTGCGACCCTCCTCGTTGTCGAACCTTGGCCTGGAAGCGGCGCTAGAAATCCTGACCAGCGAGTTTACTGAGCGTACCGGTATCAGAGTGACGACCGATATCGAGGCCGTTGAACTGGGCCCGGATGCCGAGTTAACGGTCTATCGCACGGTGCAGGAGTCGCTGACCAATATCGCCAAGTACGCGCAGGCAAAGGACGTGGTGGTCTCATTGCACGGCTACGACCATCACGTCGAGGTGAGCGTTGACGATAACGGCCGCGGATTCGATGTCGATAACCGCCTGAACGCAAGTCACGGCTTGCCAGGGATGCGCCATCGTATCGAAGCACTTAACGGCGCGCTCAGGGTGTCCTCAACCCCCGGTCAAGGCTCGCGTATTCATGCGGTATTTCCAAAGCCAAAGACAGTCCCAACACAGGAAATTGGCACGGATGAATTCAGCGCTATCGTCGAACTCTCCGCTGGGAACGCCGAGGGTGGCACGGCCGCGCCGAAGCTCAACTAACCCCGTTCGTTAGACGCGGATCTCGCAGCGCTCCGTCCTGTGAGCGCTGTCCTACAGCTATCCCGCCGCCGAGCCGACAGCAGGATGAGCGCGTTGCCGATGTTCGGTGTTCGGGTGAGCGACCAAAATTATGTTGACGGCAATAGCTTGATCTTCAAGTGCATGCCAATCCGCATCCCCGTTTTAGGAGCTCGCCATGTTGCATTACGCAGTTGTTTTTTTAGTGGTCGCGCTTATCGCGGCCGTCTTCGGGTTCGGCGGCATCGCTGCCGGCGCCGTCGAAATCGCAAAGATTTTGTTCTACATATTTGCATTCATAGCAATCGTGACATTCGTGTTGAGCTTGATCCGAAAGTAATGGCCCTGCCGCCAGCGGCAGAAAATTGACGCCATACCAAACCCCTTAATCCTCCAGGAAAAACTTATGAAATTTGGCAATACCCCCTCCAGCGTCGACACCCTTCAAGACGAAATCAGCAAACGCGGGAATCAACTCGTTAACGGTATCGAAGACGGCATTGACTCTGCGCACGACGCCGCTCAAAGTGCGCTGTCCAGCGCGTCAGACAAACTTGAAAATTTTCAGAATGGTGTCAAGCCAGCCATTGAGCGTTTCGCGTCCAAAGGTGCCGATATGGCACAAAGCGGAATCGATGCAACGCGCAAGGCAGGCACCCGTGCCAAGGCAACGGCATCGCGGTACGCCAGTGCGTGCGAAAACTACGTGACTGAGCAACCGATGAAATCAGTGGCTATCGCCGCTGCTGCTGGTGCCACGCTAGCCGCGCTCTTAATCCTCGCCCGCAGTCGCTCAAACAGTCGCAACCAGTACAACGGCCGGTAGTAGATCCTCGTGCGTAAGCAGTTTGCAGGAAAGTAGATCGTCATGCTGGTTTCGCTTTTCAATCTCGTCACACATCGACCCGACTTGATCGTTGATCATTTGACGGGTTACTTGAAGCTCGCTCAAGACGAGGTAAATGACGTGAAACAGCAGGTGATTCGCCGCGCTATTGCCGGCGCAATCGCGCTGGTTTTTGCGGTTGCTTTCGTTGTGTTGGCGGGGATGGCGCTCATGCTTGCAAGTTTGCAGAACGTGCAGGCGCAGTCGGCAAACGCAACCACCGCGATATTAATAGCCGTCCCAGGTGTTTCGCTACTGGCCGCCGTCATCGCGGCATTTGTGGTGTTGAAGTCTGGTAACGAGGCTCCGACAGTATCGCTTGCCGACCACATTCAACGCGACATTCAGGCCTTTCGACAAGTGATCAAGGCGAAGGAGGAGGCAGCGTGAACGCCTCCCAGCAAGGCGCCTCGTCATTGCATGGCGTCGACGCCCAGGCAGTCCTTGACCGTACCCGTCGAGAACTTCGTGACTTTCTGTTGGGCGAACCTGTTGCATCGATAAACAGGAAGTCCCCAAACCAGGAAAACGTAGCGGAACCAAGTCGGTACACGCGGCGAAATGGTGCTACGACGACGAGCCGAAAAGTCAATGGTATCGACTGGTTGGGGCTAATGAAGGTCGGTGTGGCGGCGTGGTGGCGCGACCATCCGCTTCATGTCGGCGCCGCGTTGTTAGAACCTGTCGTGGCAGATTATGTGCGCCGTAAACCGGTGGCAACGCTGGCAACCGCGGCTGCGGCCGGAGCTGTGTTCGTATTGATCCGGCCCTGGCGGATCGCATCGGTGACCGCCCTCGGCATGAGCCTGGTGCGATCCTCGAACTTACCGGTCATGGCCGCGTCGCTCGTCGCCACGGCCGCGGAAAATTTACGGAAGGAACAATCATGAATAACTCATCCAATGTGCTCGCTAAACCAATTGGCCTAAAGCTCGACCAAACAGCGCTCGACGCAGCAGCGAAGAGTCTTGACGAAGGTGCGGTCACGCCAAGTTTCACCAATCACCGTGAAGAAATCATTGAACTCCTAAATGGAGCCTTGGCAACCGAGCTGGTGTGTGTACTTCGCTACAAACGTCACTACTTCACGGCCACTGGTGTCAATTCATCGAAAATCGCCGATGAGTTTCTGGTTCACGCCAACGAAGAGTCGGGACACGCGGACCGGCTCGC
>JAYWHV010000371.1:0-24924 GCA_043777615.1 Burkholderiales bacterium
GGCCCTGCGCGTATGCTTTCGCGACCAGACGCGCGGTCGCGGAGAGCGGATTGGCGACTGCGGTGTAGAAGTTGATTTCAGTCACAGATGCCCGTGCAATATGTGTAGGGCGGGCAATGCCCGCCCACCGATTTACTCGTTGCTCAGAACGTAATCAACCAGCGCCGCCACAGGCCGACCGGAAGCGCCCTTTTCCTTGCCCGAGCCCTTGTACGCCACACCCGCGATATCCAGATGCGCCCAGTCGTATTTCTTGGCAAAGCGCCAGAGGAAACACGCTGCCGTAATCGCGCCGCCTTCGCGACCCGCGACGTTAGCCATATCCGCAAAATTGGAGTTCAGCGCTTCCTGATAATCCTCTTCGAGCGGCATGCGCCAGAACCGGTCGTTCATCTTTTTGCCCGACGCGATGATGGCGTCGGCCAGCTTGTCGCTGGTGGAGAAAAGCCCCGCGTTGTGGCTGCCGAGTGCGACGACACATGCGCCGGTGAGCGTGGCGATATCAATCACTGCTTTTGGCTTGAAGCGCTCGGCGTAAGTCAAAGCGTCACACAAGATCAGGCGGCCTTCGGCGTCGGTGTTCAACACCTCAATCGTCTGCCCGCTCATGCTGGTGAAGACGTCACCGGGCTTGGTGGCTTTGCCGCTGATGTGATTTTCGCAGGCGACCACGAGGCCGACGATGTTCTGCTTCGGCTTCAATTCGGCGACAGCCTTCATCACGCCGAATACCGTGCCTGCGCCCGACATGTCCCACTTCATGTGGTCCATGTCTGGCGCTGGTTTGATCGAAATGCCACCAGTGTCGAAAGTCACGCCTTTGCCAACGAATACAGTAGGCGCCTCGCCTTTTTTGCCACCGTTGTATTCGAAAACGATGAAGCGTGGCGGCTCGTCGCTGCCGTTAGTCACCGACAGGAAGGAGCCCATGCCGAGCTTCTCAATCGCCTTGCGATCCATCACAGTGACTTTGAGGCCATGCGATTTCACGAGTTTTTTGGCTTCGTCGCCGAGGCGGGTTGGTGTGCAATGATTGGCTGGCAAATTGCCTAAATATTTCGTGTATTCCATGCCATGAATGGTCGCGACAGACGCTTTCAGCGCTGCGGGCGCTGCTTTCAAAGCATCATCCGGCAGACCGAAGCGCACGCGCTTCAAGCTAGGCTTCGTTTTGGCGCTGGTGCCCTTGGTTTCGTCGTAACGATAAGTCGCGTCAGACACCCCCATCACCATTTGCTGCATGGCGTCGACAGCGGCCTCAGAGAGCGGAAAAATCGTCAGTTCGGCGATGCTCTGGTCGACCGCGCAAGTCGCGAGCGCCTTGCCCGACGCGCGTGCGTCTTTGGCAGCAAGCGTCACCTTGTCCCCGGAAGCCTCGCCCGCACCGTACACGAGCACGCGAGTCGCCGCGACACCAGCAAGATTGAACAACGGCAACACGGTGCCGCAACGACCGGAAAACGCCGCCGCCTTGAGCGCCGCTGCGAACGCGCCTTTGCTGGCTTTATCAATGTCAAGGGCGGCCCAGGAGAGCTTTTGGCCCTCGTGAACCGCGACTGCGACCGCATCGGTTTTTGTGTTTGACGGGTGGTCAGTCTTCAGGGAAAAGTCGATCATGGCTCTTTTCGCATTCATGTAGGTAGGTAAACTCCGTAATTATCGCTAAAGCCCGTTCGCGGGTAGCCCCAACTACATGATTTTTCGACGCGCACTACTGCGCGAACTCACAACCAACGCGATCTTTGTCTTCGTGGTTCTGGTTGCGATCTTTGTGGCCCAGATCTTCGTGAAGCTGATTGGCGCGGCCTCGGCCGGCTCGGTGCCGATTGATGCGCTGGTGCCGTTGGTGGGCTTCCGTATCGTCACACTGCTCGCCCCGCTCATCGTCATCGCAACTTTTGTGGCAGTGTTGCTGACGCTTTCGCGCGCGTGGCGCGACAGCGAGATGGCGATATGGATGAGCAGTGGGCAGAGCCTCATGTCCTGGATTCGTCCTGTATTGACGTTCGCGGTGCCTTTACTTGTCATCGCAATGGCGCTGTCGACGACGCTCTCGCCCTGGGCCGAACGGCGCACCATCGAGTACCGACGCGTGCTCGAAGCGCGGGATGAGCTCTCGGTATTGGCTCCGGGACTGTTTCAGGAAATGCGCAAAAACAAGCAGGTGTATTTCGTCGAAGGCGTTGACCTGATCAGCGGCAAGATCAAAAACGTTTTTGTGTTTGCGGACGACCCGAACGGCCAGTCCCTGACGCGCGCCAAAGAGGGACTTCTGTATCAGGACACGAACGGCGATCGCTACATCATTCTTGAGAACGGCCATCGGGTCAAACGCTTGTCGGCCAAGGCGGGCCCGAATGAATACGAAACGGCGAGTTTCGAGCGCTACGGCATTCGCACCAACACAAGTGAAATCAAAGACGATCCGTTCGAAGAGCGCGCGAAGGACACCGCGACCTTGCTGCGCGAAGGCACGCCATCCGGTCTCGGCCAGGCGTTCTACCGTCTGTCGATTCCGCTCGTTGGACTGTCGCTGGTGTTTCTAGCGATCCCGCTGGCGTATGTCAATCCTCGGCTCGGACGATCAGTCAACATGATTCTCGCGGTTTTGCTAGCGATGATTTCGCTCAATTTGCTCAACATCATGCAGGCACAAATTGACAAGCAGGCGATTGGATTGCCAGCAGCGCTTGTTGTATTTCACGGCGCGCTGGCACTTGTTGTAGCCGCCGTTTTCTACCGTCGGTTTCGTGGCGCTGTGTTCGGTTCGCGCAGTCGGCAATCGGGTAGCGCGAGCGCCGACAAGGCTATCGCGTGAAGACACTCAGCCGCTATATCGCAAAGGAAGTAGCGCTGTCGACGCTATCGGTCCTGGCAGCCCTTCTGATGCTGTGGGTGTTCTACGATTTGCTGGCGGAGCTGGGCTCGTTGAAGACGCTCAACACCGCGCAGATACTTGTGCTGGTGGCGGCAACGGTTCCCGGACATCTCTATGAATTGTTGCCGGTCGCCGCGCTCATCGGCACGCTGTTTGCACTCGCACAACTCGCATCAAACAGCGAATACGGTGTGATGCGAACATCCGGAATTTCACTGCTGCAGGTCGCGGGCGTGCTGCTGAGCATGAGCCTGGTGGTGGCGGGCATGGTGTTTGTCGTCGGTGAGTACGTCGTGCCGCGAGCAGAACAAATATTGACGCGGGTTCGCGCGTTTTCTGGTTCACGCCCGATGGTGGCTCGTGCGTTCGAGTCGGGCTTCTGGTTCAAGGATGGCAACACGTTTATCAACATCGGTAGCGTGCTTCCGGACGGAACGTTGAAGACAGTGCGCGTATTCCAGTACGCCGACGAAACCACACTCGCGCGCACCCTGATTGCGGATGGCGCAAGCTTTCAGAGCGGCCAGCAATGGCGTCTCGACCGGGTGGCCGAAACCACGTTCGCCGCGGGCGGCAGCGTCGGCGTCCAGCAACATCCGCAGATGGCGTGGAATACAGTGCTGACGCCGAACATGTTGTCGGTGTTGCAACTTGAGCCGGATCGCCTGTCGATTGCCGGCCTTTGGGAATACATCTCGCATTTGAGGGCGAACAATCAGGATTCGCGCCGCTTTGAGGTGGCCTTGTGGGGCAAGTTTTTCTATCCGCTGGCCACCTGCGTATTGATGCTTCTGGCCATGCCGTTCGCGCAAATTCAGCAACGGGCGAGCGGCATCGGAACGCGAATCTTCGTCGGCATTCTGCTCGGTCTGGTGTTCATCGTGTTTAACCGCCTGTTCTCGTATCTCGCGCTGCTCCACGAATGGCCACCGGTGCTTGGGGCCGTGCTGCCGGGTCTGATATTTTTGTCCGCCGGTGCGGTCATGCTTTATCGGCAGGAGCGGCGATAGAAAGTTGAACACCTGCGCAAAATGAGGACGTAAAAAAAGCACCCGAAGGTGCTTTTTTTACGAGCTAAACAGCGATTACTCTGCTGCCGCTACAAACGGAATGATATTCGCGTAAGTACGATTCTTTTCGCCTTTAACGACGAATTGAACCGTGCCCATCATCGTGGCGAACAGGGTGTGATCCTTGCCCATGCCGACGTTGACGCCAGGATGAATCGTGGTGCCGCGCTGACGCATGATGATCGTGCCAGCGTTAATCAGTTGACCGCCGTAGCGCTTGACGCCAAGACGTTTCGATTCGGAATCGCGACCGTTGCGGGTTGATCCGCCGCCTTTTTTATGTGCCATGGTTTAACTCCTCGACTTACTTACGAACGCCGCCGACGAGCTCTTCGGTGAGCTTGTCGAATGCTGCCCAGTCACCTTTGGCGGCAAGCGCTGCTTGCTCGGCCCAGGTTTCTGGCTTAGCCATGTTGAACTTGCTGCCGCCAGCATCGAGAACCGCCTGAACGGATTCGACAGATGCTTTCGACAATGCATCAAAGGTGTTGATGCCCGCGTCAACGAGCAGACCTGCGATCTTCGGGCCAACGCCTTCGATCAGTTCCAGATCATCGCTACCGTCGCGCTTTTTGCCGCGTACTTTGGCTGCTCTTTTGGCCGGAGCGGCTTTCGCCGTTGCGACCGCTGCTGCGGGGGCTGCAGCGCCTGCAACATAAGGCACAACCACAGGCATATCTGCCTTGGCCAGCTCAGTGCCGTTGGCACCGAAGATTGCCGAGAAGAAAACCTCGGTGTAGTTTTGACGATGACCGCCATGACGCTGGTAGTGCTTACGGCGACGCATCTTGAAGATGGTGACCTTATCGCCGCGACCGTGCGAGACAACCGTTGCATCGACTTTCGCCCCTGAGACCAGAGGCGCGCCAAACACCAAATCTGCACCCGCACCGACGGCGAGAACTTCATTGAAAGTGATGGTGGCGCCGATGTCTGCAGGTATCTGTTCTATCTTTAATTTTTCGCCGGCTGAAACACGATACTGTTTCCCGCCGGTTTTTATGACCGCATACATTTTGTGAGCTTACCTTTGATGGATTTATGTGCCCAACGAGATTGAATGGCAAAAGCACATCCATCGCGAAGAGCCCGAAATTATAGCCCGATTTGCGACGATTTGCATCTTTTTCTCTCTTACCGGCCCATCGTGACAACTTCCCGGAGCAGACGCAAGCGTCGTCACCTAGAATTCCTGAGATGATTTCCTCTGGTTTGAGCACGTCCGACAGCCTCCGTCACCACCTCCGCGACGAACTTTCTGCCCTCGACTGTCAACTTAAAAAGACGCTCGACTCCGAAGTCGTTCTGATTCGGTCAATTTCCGATTACATCGTTTCAGCAGGCGGCAAGCGCCTGAGACCGATGCTGGTCTTCCTTGCCGCACAGGCGCTGGGCGCTAACTCAAAGTCCGCGCTGGTGGTTGATCTGGCCGCGACCGTGGAGCTCATTCACACCGCCACCCTGCTCCATGATGATGTAGTCGACGAATCAGATCTGCGGCGCGGTCGGGCGACGGCGAATGCTGAGTTCGGAAACGCTGCGAGCGTGCTGGTGGGAGATTTTCTCTACAGCCGCGCGTTTCAGGTCATGGTCGGCACTGGCCAGCTGCGCGTGCTCGCACTTTTGTCGGAAGCGACGAATCGCATCGCCGAGGGTGAAGTCATGCAGCTCATGGCGCTCGGCAAGCTCGACTTGACCGAAGCGGATTACATGCAAGTGATCGAGGCGAAAACGGCGAAACTGTTTGAAGCGGCAGGCGCGTTGGGCGCAATCGCCGCCGGAGCCGCGCCCGAGGCTGAGCGTGCGCTTTCGGAATACGCGCGCAGATTGGGCGTAGCGTTTCAAATTGCTGACGACGTGCTGGATTACCGGGGCGACGCGAGTTCGTTGGGCAAGAGTCTCGGCGATGATCTGGCCGAAGGCAAACTCACGCTGCCGATCATCATCACGTTGCAGCGCGGAACCGAGCGCGGCAAAGCGCTGGTGCGCGAAGTAATTGCGAAACCACACGCCGTCGAGCGCGAGCAATTCACGCAGGTGATGGCGGTGCTTGAGGAGTGCGGCGCTCTCGACGCTAGTATGCAACGCGCGCAAAACGAAGCTCAGGCGGCATCCCGGGAAATCGCCAATTTGCCTGAGTCCGAAGCAAAAAAGTGGATGCTAGAATTATGTCAATACGCGGTGAAGCGCAACGTATAAGCGGTTCTTCGCCAACGTAGCCGATTGATTTTGGTCGAAAATTCAGTCTGCAAGCGGGGTGTAGCTTAGCCTGGTAGAGCGCTACGTTCGGGACGTAGAGGCCGGAGGTTCGAATCCTCTCACCCCGACCAGAATTCCCTCAAAAATCGTTTATAGCTATTTGATGAGAGCCCGGCTGTGCCGGGGTTAGCAACGCATTTCTGCGGCAGTCGACAATTGCTCGATTTCGCTTTTAGCTCAAGTGCAGCAACGACTCTGGCGAAAAGCTACCAGCGAAACTACGACGCTAATTGTTGCTCCAGTTGGTGCAGCACGCGGTAACACGGCAGCACTTTCGCCACGCTTGAATTCGGTTCGCGGCCTTCGCGAATCGCAGCAAAAAATTCACGGTCCTGCAACTCGATACCGTTCATTGACACCGCGACTTTGCTCACGTCGATCTTCTCGTCTTTTCCGTTGAACAAGTCATCGTAGCGCGCGATGTAAGTGGCGCTGTCGCCGATGTAGCGAAAGAAAGTGCCGAGCGGGCCGTCGTTGTTGAAACTCAAGCTCAGCGTACAGATCGCTCCGCTCGCTGCCTTGAGCTGGATCGACATGTCCATCGCGATGCCGAGCGACGGGTGAACCGGCCCTTGCACCGCGTTCGCTTTCACGATCTCGCTGCCGGTTTGATAGGCAAACAAATCGACCGTGTGCGCCGCGTGATGCCAAAGCAGATGATCGGTCCAGCTGCGCGCCTGACCGAGCGCATTCATGTTGGTGCGGCGGAAAAAGTACGTCTGCACATCCAGCTGCTGTGTGTTGAATTCGCCTGCCTTGATTTTGTTGTGCACGAACTGATGGCTCGGATTGAACCTGCGCGTGTGGCCGCACATGGCGACCAGTCCTGTTTGCTTCTGCAGCGCCACAACCGCCTCGGCACCCGCAAGCGAATCCGCGAGCGGAATCTCAACCTGCACATGCTTGCCCGCCTTCATGCAGGCGATGCTTTGCTCTGCGTGCATCTGCGTCGGCGTGCACAGAATCACGGCGTCGACCTCTTTGAGCGCGAGGCTATCGGCCAGGTCCGTGGTGACGTGGCCAATGCCATATTTGGTGGCGGTTTCTTTGGTCTTGTCGAGATCGCGGCTGACGAGTGAGACGACTTCAACGCCGTCAATCAGCTTGATCGCATCCAGATGTTTGACGCCAAAGGCGCCAGCGCCCGCCAGTGCAATTTTGATCGTTTTGCTCATTTAATTATTCTCCAGAATTAGGTGGCCAACAGCCGTATTCGATGCGGGCACATGGTAGAAACGGTGCTTGACCGTGGGCGCTTTATCACTCATCGCGCCGCGCGCAATAAGCCACATCACGAGCTCAATGCCCTCCGAGCCCGCTTCGCGCACGTACTCAATGTGCGGCACGCTCGCGAGCCCGTCAGGATCGGCAATCAGCCGGTCAAGAAATGCGTTATCCCACTCGCGATTGATGAGACCGGCGCGCGGCCCCTGCAACTGATGGCTCATGCCGCCGGTGCCCCAGATGTGCACGTTGAGCGGTTGATCGTACGATTCAACCGCTTTGCGGATCGCCTTGCCAAGGTTGTAGCAACGACGCCCCGATGGCACCGGATACTGCACCACGTTCACGGCGAACGGAATCACCGGGCAGGGCCATTCCTGGGGTTGGCCACACATCAACGACAAGGGCACGGTAAGGCCGTGATCCACATCCATTTTGTTGACGATGGTGAGATCAAAATCATCCTGAATCACCGACTGCGCAATGTGCGCAGCGAGATCGGGGTGGCCCTTCACAACCGGAACCGGACGCGGTCCCCAACCTTCATCGGCGGGCTGATACTGGTCGGCACAACCGATGGCGAATGTCGGGATCATCTCCAGGCTGAAGGCCGTGGCATGATCGTTGTAGACGAGGAAGATCACGTCCGGCTTGTTTTCCTTCATCCACTGTTTGGAGAAGTCGTAACCCGCGAACAGCGGCTGCCAGTAGGGCTCGGTGGTCTTGCCGAGATCAAGGGCCGCCCCAATGGCGGGGACGTGCGACGTGAAAACGCTGGCCGTAATTTTCGCCATGATTAGAGTCTCCCGCCCGCAGTGGACGTGCCCTGCGGCTGATGATGCTTCTGCGCAGTGCCATCTTCGCCGACGTAGCGATTGCCTTCGACCGAGCGACCGCCGCTGATCATCATGTTGCGATATTCCTCTTCGGTCATGCCGGTCATGCTGCCTGCCATTTGCTGAAAGCTTTTGCCATGGGTCGCTCCAAGCTTCGCCAGAAAATAAATGTTGCCGCCGAGGCTGATGCACCAGTTTAAGTTGCGCGCCAGCGCCGCCTCTTTCTGCTCCTCGGTCATCGGCCAATCATCGAGATAGGCGCGCTCATTCGCCTTGAAACGTTCGCGGTTTTCATGCTTCATGAGCGACATGCAGAATTGATTTAGCCAGTAGCCTTTGCGTGATTGTTCCGCGTCAAAAATCGTCGTGCCAGGAACATCGAGATACGGTTTTTCGAGTGCCATTTATTTCTCCTCAGGCCAGTACAGACGCATCGGATTGTCAACCAGCAATTTGCGTCGCAGCTCGGGCGTAGTTGCAATGTGCGGAATGAAATCGACCAGCAGACCATCATCCGGCATGTGATCTTTCAGATTCGGATGCGGCCAGTCCGTGCCCCAGAGCACACGATCGGGGAACGACTCGACGATGCGCCTCGCAAACGGGATCACGTCACGATAGGCGGTCTGCTCGCCGTTCAGCGCTTTTGGGCCCGTCACGCTCAAACGCTCGGGGCAACTCACCTTCGACCACACGTTCGTATGCTCGCGCATGAATTTTTCGAACAGCGCGAACTCAGGGCCATCGACAGGTTTGCTCACGTCGGGGCGCCCCATGTGATCAACCACCACGGTCGTCGGCAACGCCGTGAAAAAATCCCACAATTCGGGCAGATCAACCGCTTCGAAATAAATCACCACATGCCAGCCGAGCGGCGCGATGCGGTTCGCGATTTCCAGCAACTCTTCCTTCGGCGTGAAGTCGACGAGGCGTTTGACGAAATTGAAGCGGACGCCGCGAACGCCCGCCGTGTGCATCGCCTGCAACTCAGCGTCGGTCACTGTACGCTTGACGGTCGCGACGCCACGCGCCTTGCCGTTGCTATGGATGAGTGCGTCAACCATCGCGCTATTGTCGGAGCCATGGCAGGTCGCCTGCACGACGACGTTTCGAGCGAAACTCAGGTGGTCACGCAGCGCAAACAGCTGCGTTTTGGACGCGTCGCAAGGCGTGTACTTGCGCTCAGGCGCGAACGGAAATTCGTCACCCGGGCCAAACACGTGGCAATGCGCATCCACGGCACCGGCAGGCACTTTGAAGCTGGGCTTCGCTGGACCGGAATACCAATCCAGCCAGCCGGGTGTTTTTTCGAATTTCATGTTGATCGTGGTCGTAAATGTCGGGCTTGGAAGCGTGCGTGAGGGTGATTCTTCTACTCAGCTTTGTTTGCTAAAAGACGACTGCATTGGGGCTACATGGCGATTAAGTCAAAAGTTGACTCATTGCTGAATCGCCATATACCCCATATTAATATTGGGTTTAACGTAAAAAGCTGACAACGGTTTAGTCTGGTTTAATGTTGGCGTCACGCACAAGTTTTTCATAGCGCTGACGCTCACTGCGAATCAGCGCGCCGAACTGCTCAGCGCTCCCGGGGATGACCTCGCCGCCGACGCCCGCCATGCGCTCGCGCACTTCCTTCGTTTGCAATGCTTTCTGCACTTCCGCGTGAAGCTGCGCGACGATGGGCTTGGGCGTCGCCGCGGGCGCGACAAATCCATACCAGACCGACGCTTCAAAGCCGGGGAATCCGGACTCTGCAATCGTCGGCACGTCCGGGAAGATCGTGGAGCGCGTGGGGCTCATTACGGCGAGCACTTTGAGTTTTCCGCTCTTCACATGAGGCTGTGCTTCGAGCGCGTTCACTGCGACCAGCGGAAGTTGTCCGCCAATGACATCCGTGATCGCCGGTGCGCCGCCGCGGTAAGGCACATGCATAAGCTTGATGCCCGCCGCGCGATTGAAAAGCTCCACCGCCAGATGTGGCGTCGAACCATTGCCCGGCGTGGCAAACGACAGCTCACCCGGCTTCGCTTTCGCCGCAGTGATCAAGCTCGCGAGCGACGTGTACCCTGCCTGCGCGTTCACAGCGATCACAACCGGTACGCGGCCGACGAGCGACACCGGAACGAACTCGCGTTCGGCATCAAACGGCGCAGGCTGATACAGCGCCATGTTGGCGGCGAGTGCATTCGCCGCGAGCAGCAGGGTGTAGCCATCCGGCGCAGCGTCAATCACCGAACGCACCGCGATGTTGGTTCCCGCACCCGGCTTGTTCTCGACGATAAACGCCTGCCCCAGACTCCCCGCAAGGCTCTGGCCGACCGTGCGAGCGACGATGTCGACTGCACCGCCTGCCGCATAGCCGACTACGATTTTGACCGGCTTGCTCGGATAGGTCTGCGCAAGGGCTAATAGCGGAAGCGACCAAATCGCAACGACAAATCCGCGCAAACTAATTTTGCTTTTCATGATGTTCATCAATCGAGCGATGCCTTGGCCCTCTTGATGATCTCGGCGAATCGTGTCGACTCGGTGCCGATGTACTGATTGAACTGATCACGCGTCTGCGGGAACGGCTCATAGCCAAAGGTCACATACTTTTCCTTGATGTCAGCCGCGTTGAGGGCCTCGGCAACATCACGCTGAATCTTGTCGGTCACCGCTTTCGGCAAACCGCGCGGCGCAGCAATGGCAGTCCATCCGCTTACCTCAAAGCCCGCAGGTCCGCCCTGCTCCGTCACGGTTTGAACATCCGGGAATGCCTGAATCCGACGCGGTGCGGCAACCGCCAGAAAGCGAATCTTGCCCGCGCGTTGCAACGCGCCAGATGTCGCGTTGGTGCCAAGCGCAAACTGAAGCTCTCCATTGGCAACACTTGCATAAAGCTGCGACGTTTCCTTGAACAGCACATGCTGCATTTCGGTTCCGGTGACCGACTCAAACAACGCCGCGCCGAGGTGCGCCGGATTGCCGACAGACCATGAGCCGTAGTTCAATTTTCCGGGATTGGCCTTTGCGTCAGCAATCAGATCGTTGATGTTTTTGTACTTGCTGTTGGTTGCGACCGTGAAGAAAAAATAGGTCTTGAACAACGGCAGAATCGGTTCGAAATCAGCCTTCGGATCGTACGGCAGTTTTTTGAACAAATGTGGATACGCCGACAGGTGAACGTTGTCGAGCTGAATCAGGTCGTGGCCATCCGTTGCGCCGCTTTTGAACGCGGCAATTGCGATGAAGCCATTGCCACCTGGCCGGTTTTCAACGATGACCGATTGTCCCCACTTTTTCGACAATTTGTCGGCGAGCAAACGCACCACGCCCTCCGGGCCGCTACCGACCGGGAATGGCGTGATGATGCGTACCGGCTTTGTCGGGAAGTCCTGCGCTTGCGTCAATGCCGGTGCGAGCGTGAACGCGGCCGCGCTCACAAGAGCGAGCGACGCTTTTGCCAAAAATTTAAGTTTCTGTTTCATTCTGGTCTCCACAATTGCGATTCAAACTTAGTCGACGTACTTGAGTCCAGCTTTTTCCAGCGGCTCGCGCATCTTGTACATGTCAAGGCCGAGCACGCCGGCAGCCAGCTTGGCGCGCTTCTCGCCTTCAAACGACTCGCGCGCTTCGGCCGCATCGGCGACTTGCTGCGCGATCGCCGCGGGCACGACGACCACGCCATCAACGTCTGCAATCACCACGTCACCGGGATTCACAAGCGCACCTGCGCAAACGACAGGAATATTGACCGAGCCAAGCGTTGCCTTGACCGTACCTTTTGAGCTGATCGCACGGCTAAACACCGGGAACGGCATCTCGCTCAAGTCCTTCACATCGCGACAACCACCATCAATGATGAGGCCGCGCGCGCCGCGTGCTTTGAATGACGTCGCGAGCAAGTCACCGAAGAAACCATCTTCGTTGTCCGTCGTACATGCCGCAACAGCCACGTCGCCCGGCTGCAACTGCTCGGCTGCAACGTGCATCATCCAGTTGTCGCCCGGTTGCAGGAGCACGGTCACCGCAGTGCCACACACCTTCGCACCGGGAAAGATTGGGCGCATATAGTTTTTCATCAGACCGACACGGCCCATGGCTTCATGGATCGTCGCGACGCCGAAGCGCGAGAGTTTTTCTACCGCAGCCTTGTCCGCGCGGACGATGTTGCGCTTTACGATTCCCAATTGATTCATTGACATGACTACTTGCCCTTTGCTTTAAGTGCGGTATCGAGGCGCGAGAAAACGCGTCGCGCGTTACCCTCAAAAATCGCATGACGATCATCTGCTGAAATATCTTTTGCGCTATCGACGTAGCGTTTGGTGTCGTCAAAGTAATGACCCGTGTACGGATCAATACCGCGCACTGCACCAATCATCTCGGACGCGAACAGAATGTTTTTCACCGGGATCACGGTGGTGAGCAAATCGATGCCCGGCTGATGGTAGACGCAGGTATCGAAGAACACGTTGTTCAACAAATGGTCATTCAGACTCGGCTTTTTCATCATGTCCGCCAATCCCCGGAAGCGGCCCCAGTGATAGGGCGCAGCGCCACCGCCGTGCGGAATCAGGAACTTGAGTGTCGGGAAATCCTTGAACAGGTTGCCTTCAAGCAACTGCATGAAGGCGGTGGTGTCGGCGTTCAGATAATGCGCGCCGGTCGTATGGAAACAGGCATTGCAACTGGTGCTCACGTGCACCATCGCAGGCAGGTCGTACTCCACCATTTTTTCGTAAATCGGATACCAGTGCCTGTCGGTCAAAGGCGGTGACGTCCAGTGTCCGCCCGAGGGATCGGGGTTCAGGTTGATGCCGACGTTGCCGAATTCCTTCACGCATTTTTCGAGCTCGGGAACACAGGTTTTCGGGTCAACACCCGGCGACTGAGGCAACATCGCAGCACCAATAAAGTTATCCGGAAACAGCTGGCTCACGCGATAGCAAAGCTCATTGCAGATCGCGGACCAAGTGGCCGACACATTGAAATCGCCAATGTGATGTGCCATGAAACTCGCTCGCGGGGAGAAGATCGTGAGATCGCTGCCGCGCTCGTTCATGAGCTTTAGCTGGTTCGCGATGATCGATTCACGTAACTCGTCGTCGCTGATTTTCAGATCGCTGACTTTCGGCATCATCGCCGGGTCCTTGATGCCCGCGATTTGACGATTGCGCCAGTCTTCCAGCGCTTTGGGGGCGGTCGTGTAGTGACCGTGGCAATCGATGATCATGACGGTGTTCCTGAAGTTTTTAACTGACTCATTGGCATGGCTCCATTCCCTGGCGGCGTTTCACAGCATCAGCCGCGGGTGATGCCATGAAGTCGAGCATGGCCTTGACCGAGGCGGCTCGAGCTCCGTCCGTATTGCGGCGCACGGGAAGACCTGCGGAAAAAATCGTGGTAACTTGAATGTCGGTCGGGAGGGGTCCAACGATGGTAATGCCGTCCACGTGCAGCAACTCGCTCAACTGCTGAAAACCCAGCGCGACCTCGCCGCTGGCGACCAGCGAGCCGGCCGGCACACCGGGCGGTGCCTGCACTATGCGGTGCTTGATGTCGTCGGCAATGCCCCAGCGCTCGAACAGATTGGCAAGCGCAACGCCGCTGGGCCCCGTGGAATAGCTGATGCTTTTGGCGGCGAGCACAGCACGTTTGACCGCCGCCTCCGATGCGATGTCGGGCAACGGATCGCCCGCACGCACGGCGACAGCAACGCCAGAGCGAACCAGATCGAGGCGACTGCCCGGCACGACCGACCCGGCCGCAATCAGTTTGTCTATCGCGTCGGACGCCAGAATTACGACATCAAAAGCTTCGCCGGCCTGCACCCGTTTGGCAGCGTCGACGCCGCCGACTGACTCGATGGCGACCGTATGACCCGAGCGCACCGAAAACGAACTCGTCAATTCGGCCAGAACCTGCCGCGTCGCCATGGACGAGATGCCGGTGATGTGAACTGGTTCACAACCTGAAGCTGAGGGAGTTGATGTAGCGGACATAACGAAATTGTAGAAAGGGCGGGGGTTGATTGAGCCCGTGTGTTCGTACTAGCTACTATTCATAATTTAGATATCGCAAGTTGTACTATTCCGAATTCACTACTCATCTATCCGATCACAACATTGCATGGATCTGAAGCAGATCGAATCATTTGTCCGCGTTGCCGAAATGGGCAGCTTCACTCGCGCGGCAGCCGTGCTCGGTATCGCGCAGCCGCTACTGTCGCGGAATGTGCGTCAACTTGAGGTTGAACTGCGCCAAACGTTTCTGCTTCGCAATGGACGGGGCGTCACGCTCACCGAGGCGGGCCGCGTACTGCTTGAACATGGGCGTGGCATTCTGCATCAGGTTGAGCTCGCACGCGAGGAACTGGGAAGCGTACGCGGCGCGCTCGCCGGACGTGTGTCGATTGGCTTGCCTCCCAGCCTGTCGAAACTTGTCGCCGTGCCGCTTGCGCGCGAATTTCGCAAGCGTTTGCCGGAGGCGCTGCTCACGCTCACCGAGGGCTTTTCGCTCGCAATGAATGACGGGCTGCGCGCGGGGCGACTCGACATGGTCGTACTCTACAACGCAGCGCCCGCGCCCGATCTCGAGATTCAGTTGTTGCACGAAGAAGCCCTCGTACTGTTCTCGGCGCGCTCTACGTCGTCGACTAAGGCTCATGCTGCCTCGGCGTCACTGAAGCCGCAGATGACGTTGCAGGCGCTGGCCAAGTTACCGCTTATCGTGCCGAGTCGCCCCAACGCTTTCCGTTTGCTGATCGATACCGAAATGATTCGCATCGGCTGCAAACCCAATATTCAACTCGAAATCGATGGTCTCAATTCGATCCTCGACCTAGTGCGCGAAGGCATGGGATTCGCTGTGCTCCCGTCCTACGCACTGCGCAACTTTCCTGAAACGCATTCCTTCGTTACGCACACCATTGGACGGCCAAAGCTGGTGAGCCAATTGATGCTCGTCACGTCATCACAGCGGCCCAGCACCGAAACCCATCGCGTCGCGATGGAGATCGCCCGAAGCGTGGTGCTGGAAGGGGTGCAGACGGTCTGAGTTCGCGTTATGAGGCACCGTGATCGTCGTCGGTGCGAATGGAGCACAGCGGCGGACAAGTTTGCGCATACATGGTCGTTGCTCAAGTTCTATGGTTTCGGCATCCACCGTGTGACGCGGACCGTGAACAGTCAGTATTCTGTGCCTGCGGCTCCTGTCATCGAACCCGCTGCCATGCTTTGGTGATCAAACTAGCGATAGCTTTTATGCGTAAGCCCCATTTGTACTGGGCATCGCGCATAAAACGACATATATCGACTAGACTACTTTTTCAGCGTCATGCTCAAATGCGATAAGGCTTTCAGCAATAAAGCTGATGCGAATATCAATCACGCTCAAACCTTCGGTTTGACCTTCAACAACCGATCCGCGTACTCCTGCCACAACGCATCTTTGCCGATGCCGTTGAACACGCCGTCACGTGCCAGCGCCGCGACCCAGTCCTGTTTCTCGGCTGTAGCGGCGGCCATAACGGGCGCAAAACCCGCCTCCTGCGCCGTGTTTGCCGCCTCGCGCATTTCCTCCGCGCGCCGCTTGCCGTGCTGCACGACTCTGCTGAAAAAATACGCGCCCTGTTTCTGCCAGTCGATGCTCGGGAAGGTCTCCTGAAGTGTTGCGATCATCGCGTCTTCGACACCGTATTTGCGTGCGGTGCTGTAGCTCTCGATGACCAAAGCCTCTAAGCCTTTGATCATGATGCTGCGCGACATTTTGGTGGCGGAGGCGACGCCGATTTTTTCTGAGACCGGGGTGATATCGAAGCCGAAGGTGCGCAGGCGATCTGCGAGCGCTGCGGCATGGCGACCACCGACCAGCATGGGAACAGCGAGGCCATAAGGCGGCACCGAGGTCATGACGCCCGCCTCGACGTACTTGCCGCCAGCGTTTTCGATCAGCGCGGCGGCCCTTTGCTTGGTGCCGGGTGAACAGGAATTGAGATCGAGAAACACCGTGCCCGGACGGATCGTGCGGGCGATCTCCTGCGCGACGGCTAGCGTGTTTGACGCGGTCACGGCAGACATGATGAGCGTTGCTTTCGAACACACGACGCTCGCTGATTCGCACGCCTCAACGCCGTGGGCCGTGGCATGCAGTCGTTGAGCGCCACCCAGCAATGCATCACCAAAAACGATGTCCCACGCGCCAACCCAAGAGAGCCCCCTGGCCTTTAATCCGTTCGAGAAAATCTTGCCGACTTCACCATAGCCAATCAGGCCAACACTAAGATTCATCATTGGTATCCCCGTTTGCTTATTGCTTCGGAATTTTCGCGCGCTCGATCACGTCGGCCCAGCGTTTGATGTCGCTGTCGAGGAGTGTGGCGAGTTGCTCTGACGTGCTGCTTTGCGCAACGAGCGTGAGATCGGAGAGTCGCTGCTTGACCTCGGGCAGCGCCAGGATGCGCGCGACTTCGCGATTGAGTTTGGTGACAATTTCTTTGGGCGTTTTTGCAGGAACCGCCAATCCGTTCCATGACGCTGCGCTGAATTTTGCGAGCGAGCCACCTGCCTCGTGAGCGGCGGGAATTCCGGGCAATTGTGCGGCGTGTCCGTCGCCCAGCAACGCAAGCGGTCGAAGTGCTTTTGACGCGATCTGCGGCATCAGCGGGCCGAGGATCTCGACCATGGCATCAAGGTTGCCGCCGCGCAGGGCGCTGATCACCGGCGGTGTGCCGTTGAACGGAACGACCTGCATGTCCACGCCCGCCGCGCTTTTGAAATATTCTGCGGCGAGATTTTGCGTGGTGCCGACTTGCGGTGTGCCGATGTTCAACTTGCCGGGATTGGCTTTCGCAAACGCCAGCAGGTCATTCAAGGTTCTGAAGCGGCTGTTGTCTGCGACGGCGATCACGAGGTCGAATGACGCGAGCTTTGAGACCGGAGCGAAGTCCTTCCGCGTGTCGAACGTGAGGGACTTGAAGAGCGCTGCGCTCACGGCCGTTCCGCTGGAGATGAGCAGTATCGTGTGACCGTCCGGGTCGGCCTTCGCGACCTGCTCTGCCGCGATGATGCCACCCGCGCTCGGCTTGTTTTCGATGATGACGGGTTGCCCCAACGCTTCGGCGAGCTTTTGCCCGACGGTGCGCGCCGTGATGTCCGCCGCACCGCCTGCTGCGTTCGGCACGATGATACGGAGAGGTTTGCTCGGAAAAGTTTGCGCGATTGCGGCGAAGGCCAGGGCAAACGCTGCGACGCCGACCCAGACACGGGTCACTAAACCAAGCGGGGGAATGCGCATACGACGAGTTGCCGACGCCGATTATTTCAACGGCGTCGAATCATTGAACAAGTCGCCATTGTCGCGCAGAGTCGTCGCGAAGACTTGTTCAACGAATCTGGGCGACGTGAGAAAAGAAAACGGGACGTGGCCGAGCAAAAAATGCCCGGCATGCGTCCCGTCTCGTCTGACTAACCCTGCAAAACCCGAAGGCTTTGCAGGATGACTGGCTAGGCGACTATTCGCCGCCCTGTGCTGCTACTGCAGCCGCATATTCAGCCTGCTTGGCTGCGCGGCGAGCAGCGCGATTGCCACCATCGGCCGGGGCCGTTGTCGCCGGACCAGCGGCACGCTCAACGTGACGTGGTGCACGAGCTTCATGCTCGAACGCACGCGCTGGACGTGGCGAGTATTCGGCACGCTCTGTACGCTCGAATGGCTCCGAACGCTCCGTGCGTGGACGTGGCGCGTATTCGCCGCGTGAAGCCGGTGCGCCGAAACCGCGTTGCTCGCGATCGCCGCGATCCGGGTAAGCACGTGGTGCGCGATCAGCAAACGGACGTGAATCGCGGTCACCGAACGAGCGCGCCGGGCGATCATTACGGTCGCCATAACCAGCGGAAGCGCCAGCGTGTGCGCGATCACCGCCGAATGGACGACGCTCTTCACGTCCTTCATACGAGCGTGGTGCAGAGTCACTACGCGGAGCGCCAAAGCGCGAGTCCGAACGACCACGATCAGCAAACGCTGGACGACGATCTTCACCGCCACCAAAGTTGCCGCCACCGTTGTTACCAGCATAACCGCCAGTACGCGGGGCGCGATCATTGTTGTAACCGCCGTTGTCGCGACCATAAGATGGACGCGACGGTTGCTCAGAGCGACCTGCGTACGGGCTTGGCGTCGCTTCGGCACGCGAATGCGCTTCGAAACTTGGTGCTGCGTCGGCGCGTGGCGCGGAGTCGCCATAAGAGCGCTGAGCGCGATCACCATAAGACTGACGCGGCGCTCCACGGTCAAAACGACCGCCGCCACCGCCGTTACCCGCGTAGCCGCCACCACCATATCCGCCACCCTGTGGACGGCTGTGTTGCGTCTTCGGCTCATGGCCTTCGACTACGGCCTCGTTGATGCGATTCTCGGTGAAGCGCTCAATGTTGCGAATCTTGAAACGATCTCGGAAACCGGCGAGCGTGATCGCGAGACCCTGCTTGCCAGCGCGACCGGTGCGACCGATACGATGGATGTAATCCTCCGGTTTCATCGGCAGGCCATAGTTGATAACGTGCGTGATGCCGGGGACGTCGATGCCGCGAGCGGCCACATCCGTTGCGATCAAAATTTTGGTGGAACCGTCGCGCAGCGATTGCAGGCGACGGTTGCGCACAACTTGTGGCATCGCTCCGTGCAAGCCCGCAGCGGCGTAGCCCGATTGGCGCAGCTCGTCGGCCAGCTCATCAGTCTCAATTTGCGTCGCGGTGAACACGACGGCCTGGCCCATCGATTCGTCTTGCAGATAGTGTTCGAGAATCGCATTTTTGTGCGACATGTCGTCATACCAATGCAGACGTTGCTCGATGTTTTGATGCATGTCCTGTGCGCTGGCGAGCTCAATTTTCTTCGGGCTGCGCATCACGTTGGACGCGAGCTGCATGATGCGCGGGGCAAAAGTGGCGCTGAACATGAGCGTGCGGTCACGTTTGATCGTGGCGACGTGAATGGCTTCCAGATCCTCCGAGAAGCCGAGATCGAGCATGCGGTCCGCTTCGTCCACGACGAGCGTTTGCACGGCTTCAAGATCGATCTGACCATTGCGGTTTAAGTCGAGCAGACGGCCAGGCGTCGCGACCACGAGGTTTGCGCCGCGCAGATCCATCAGCTGTTTGCCGAAAGGCGTGCCACCGACGACGTTCGCGATGCGAATGCCACGACAGAAGCGCACGAGGCTGATCGCTTCCGCGCCGACTTGCTGCGCGAGTTCGCGTGTTGGGCAAAGGATCAGCACGCGGGGGCTGGCACCAGCGCGACGATTGCGTGCAACTTGCTCGCCTTTGGACATCGGCGGCGTTTCCAGCAACGCGTGAATCGCTGGCAACAGGAAAGCGGCAGTTTTGCCGCTGCCGGTTTGGGCGGAGACCATCCAGTCGCCGCCAGCCAAAGCTGCGGGAATGGTTTCGGCCTGAACGCCTGTGGGCTGGGTGTAGCCGAGCGCTTGTACAGCTTGCAGAAGTGCGGAATTTAGGTGGAGGGCGGCGAAGCCGTTGACTTCGACTTCAGCGTCAGCCGTCATTTCAACCACGTCGTCAAAAGACGCCGCAGCAGAATCGTTTTCGGAATGCAGCTCAAAAGCCGCGTCGTTGTTTTGATTATCAGTATGCAAACTCATATGCTCTTGCGCAGTCACAATGCATCAAGCGTTGACGCAAATGCAAAAAGCAAATGCCAACGCTCGCACCGTGCGGCGCAACCTTTTTTAAAATTTAGGACGAATGTTGTAGAAGACCGAAGAGAAACGCGTCGACCAACACTCGGAACTTGAGAAGCTTGATGAGCCAATGAAGGCTAGAGCTTTTTAAGGTCAATCACCAAATGGCTGACACCTTTCGGTGTGCACTTGGGAAGTTATGCGGGGCGATGCACTAATCAGCGAACGTACGATGCTTTTTCAAGCAACTGGCTATTTTGGCATGTTGCAGCGCAAAAAGATAGCCCCTGACGAAAACTCTTGTTGAGCGATTGCTCAACATCCTCATGCCGCGCTAGGCCCGCGGACTCGGCACTCGCCGAAAAAACGGCGCAATCGACACAACAACCAGAACAACGGCTAACGGCAAAGTCGACACATAGCCCACATGCTTGAAGGCCAGCGCGCCGAGCACCGCCCCGAGCGCAAAAGAGAAGATCAGCGAGCCGAGCACACGCAGCTTGGTGCGGTTCGCGCGAACCCGCGGCGCGGTCGCCTCCTGTGTCCGGTTCCAGTAAACCAGTCGACCCATCTCGATGCCGATGTCGGTGACCAGCCCGGTGATGTGCGTAGTGCGGATTTCAGCGTTCGAAATTTTGGTTACAAGCGCGTTCTGCAAGCCCATGACGAAGCAAAGCAGAATCGCCGTCAGCGAGACACTGACGAGCGTCTGCAACTGCAAGGTAGCGCCGACGAGGCCAAACACGAGCAGCAGCGCCGCTTCCAGTAAAAGCGGCCCGGTGTAGGTCATGCTGGAGGCAGTGCGCCTGGCGAAGTTCACCATCAGCGCCGTGGTCATCGCGCCGACCACGAACGCCGCCAGCGACAACAAGCCCGCTACCGCATGCGCTGCCTTGCCCAGCACCAGATCGTCCGCGGCCGACGAGACAATGCCCGTCATGTGCGAGGTGTATTGCCCAATCGCAAGAAAACCACCCGCGTTCAGAGCACCTGCGACAAAAGTCAGTGCGACGCCGAGATGCAGATTCGCCCGCTGCGTACGAACCGACGCGGTGAGATTCGATAGATAGTTAACTGGCACGACAGAACGAGTGTGTCACACGACTGCGCTGATCACCAGGCGCACAATCGTAATGATCGTTCCGACAAGGAGCACCGCGCAGATCACGCCGCCGATTGCGAAGTGTTTGAACGAAAGTCCCGGCGGCGGATTGGCGTGATCGCTGTCACGGCCCAGAGCCGGCAAGACCCGAAAAATCGTGCGGATGGCGTAGCCGATACAGCGCAGGTGATTGGTTCGAACTTGGGCTTTGGGGACTACTTGCATAAGGCGCCAGTGTAGTCGCAGCAGTTACAGCTTTTGTCTGTAATGTATTTTGCAAATGGGCTAAGGCCCGTTTTATATAAAAGTCGACTTTGACTAAAGTTGGCTTTCATCCCCATTGCAATGAGGTTTTCAAGCGAATGCTGTTAAAGTGTCGAGAGCCTAGCGAAGGTACCAATCGCTTCGCAAAAGTCACTTCAGGCGAGTACGGACGTAGTCCGCCCTGCGGAATTCATCAAGACTGCGGGTTCGAACACCGGCCTTCGCATCGACGGATCGGTGCGGGAGACGCCGTACAGCTGTCATGCCGCGGCCGTTGGCGGTCGTTGCTTTGACGATGCCTTTCGCTTAAGCGGCACACCGCAGCGCACCGCTACATTTGCAGCATGCAACAAAACTTTGACGCGATCATCATAGGGGCCGGCGCGGCAGGTCTTTTCTGCGCGGCGCGCGCGGGCCAGCGCGGTCGCCGCGTGGCGCTGATTGATCATGCAGAAACTATTGGAGAAAAGATTCGCATCTCGGGCGGGGGGCGTTGCAACTTCACGAACACGGGCACGAGCCCTGCGAATTTTCTGTCGCAGAATCCACACTTTTGTCGCTCCGCGCTCGCCCGATTTACGCCGCAGGATTTCGTTGCGCTGGTGACCAAGCATCGCATCTCGTATCACGAGAAATCGTTGGGGCAATTGTTCTGCGATGATTCGTCGCAGCAAATCATCGACATGCTGATCGACCAATGCGCCAAGGGGCGCGTGACTTTGCTGCATCCCGTCACTATTCGGCAGGTCGGTCAAAGTAGCGGCTTCGTTATCGACACTTCCGTGGGATCGATTAGCGCGCCGAAGCTCGTGATCGCGACTGGCGGGCTTTCGATTCCGGCGACGGGAGCAACGGCGTTTGGTTATGAACTTGCAAAGCAGTTTGGCGTGCCTGTCACGCCGCTTCGCGCAGGGCTCGTGCCGCTCGCGCTCAATGCGCCCGAGATGGAGCGCTACGGCATGCTCTCGGGCGTGGCGTTTGACGCTATCGCGCGTTGCGACGGCTCGGACGCGGAGTTTCGTGAGGCAGCGTTGCTCACGCATCGCGGACTTTCGGGGCCTGCAGTGTTGCAGATATCGAACTATTGGCAGCCGGGCGGGGACGTTACGTTTGATTTGCTACCGGGCGTTGATGCGGCTACATGGCTCAGCGAACTCCGCGCGCGCCGCCCAACTCCGACTTCGTTCGCCAAGGCTCTGGCCGAGCACGTCCCGCAGCGCTTGAGCGATTCCTGGGCGGCAGCACATGCGCCGACGAAACCGCTCGCTGAGTGGACGCGGATCGAACTCAATCAGGTGGCGGCGCTGCTCAGAGCATGGCCCCTGAAACCGTCAGGAACGCTTGGCTACAAAAAGGCCGAGGTGACTTTGGGCGGCATCGACACGCGTGCCTTATCCCAGCAAACAATGGAGGCGAAAGCCGTGCCTGGACTCCACTTCATTGGCGAGGTGATGGACGTGACCGGCTGGCTTGGTGGCTACAACTTTCAATGGGCGTGGGCGAGCGCTGCAACGTGCGGGGATAGCTTGTAGCAGCAGCTCCGCGTCGCGAACGGGAGCCGACGTGGCTAGTGCCAGGGAGTGCGAATCCGGCTTGGCTGGTCGGCGGTAATCGGCTACGTCGTCGATGCGATTTAAGTGGACGCCGACTTCGTCAGTATGAGCTTGTTCGACTTCGTGATGCGCAACAGGTACGTCGCGCCAGCATGAGAGATCTTCATTTCCTTGCGCCCTGCCGTCAGCTGTTTTAGCGGCACTCCGCTGTTTTGCGCGCCGACGGCGGCGCTGGCAGCACGTCCGCCACTCGCGTGCGCCGCGCCGACACCACTTTCGGAGCCGGCGGCGACTAACGAGCGCGATGTCTGACTGGATCGCAACGATAGCTTTGTGCGCTCCCGCCTTGGAGTGCTATCAACATTGGATTGAGCATTTACTTTATCGAGCAGTGCAGGCATTTTGCAAGGCACACTTGGCTATAGCGGCGCTTAAGAGTTCAGTACATTAATTTTACTACGAATGCGAACGATTCGCAATAGAGTTCGCTCAATATTTTGTATTTCTGCAAAGATTTTTTGTAAACGAAACGCGTGCGCCACAACAAGATGAAAGCTACTCTTCTGAGCGTCGCCATAAACGCGAATTATTCGCATATAGGTTATCATCGCCGGGTAGGAACGCATGGGTGCGAGTTGTGCCTCCTTCGCTTGTTGCCGCTGGCATGAACGAAGCAGGAAGCAGCAATCACCAGTTCGTTCGCATTCGGCGGCCGTTCGCACGCCCGCCCGTTCAACATCCCTTCAACAGTTTTCGGAATGGGGCCGCGCCCGCAAGCGCATTCGTGAGATGAAGCAATCAGTTGCAGAGCTTTGTGCCTTGGGCCTGGGACTGGATCAAGCCACCGTGGGCAAACGCTACGCAATCGCGGCGCTTCAGCCTCCCATCGATGCGCCAGAGTGGGCGCATTGGCTGGAAGACATCGGGTTCATTGCCGGGGAAATCGTAACGGTCACTGGCCGCAGTGCGCTGGGAGGCGACCCGCTCGTTGTGCGTGTTGGCGCTTCGACCTTTGCCCTCAAGCGCGCGGAGGCGAAATGCATCAGGGTGCTGTCGGCTGAAAAATGAGCCAGGCTACGGTTCACTTTTTTCCACCGGGCGTACTGGTCGCGCTGGTAGGCAATCCAAATTGCGGCAAGACGGCGCTATTTAATTTACTCACTGGCAGTCGCCAAAAAGTGGCCAATTACGCTGGCGTCACTGTCGAGCGAAAAGAGGGAAGACTGCGAACCGACAACGGTAAGACCGTACGCGTACTTGATCTGCCGGGCGCGTACAGCCTGTATCCGCGCTCGCCTGATGAGCGCGTCACCATCGACGTGTTGAATGGCAGAGCGCGCGGCGAGAAAAAACCAGATCTGGTGGTGTGTGTTGTTGATGCGACCAACTTACGGCGCAACCTGCGATTGGTGCTGGCGGTGCAACGACTCGGTTTGCCAATGGTTGTTGCGCTCAATATGGCAGATGTTGCTCGTGCGCGCGGCCTGCACGTGGATGCCAGCGCGTTGTCAAATGCCTTGGGCGTACCTGTTGTAGAAACGATTGGCGTTAAGTCAGGTGGCGATGAAACGCTCCGCGCGTTGATTGAGGATAAAGCGGTCTGGACTCAGGCGATAGCGATGGCAACTACGGAGCGTCTCGACGTGCATGCTCATCGCGACGGCGAACAGGTCGGTGCGGCCGTAGTCAGCCGCGCGGGCGAAACCGCAGGTGATCACGAAACGGTTCGTTACATCCTGAAAACGCTGGGCATAGATGATCAGTTTCCGCATACGCAAAGTGATCGCATCGACCGTATAGTGCTTCATCCCGTGTTCGGGCCGATACTCTTGGTGATTGTCTTGTTCCTGATGTTTCAGGCGGTCTTCGCGTGGGCAACGGTGCCGATGGATGCGATCAAAGGCGCGACCGCCTGGCTGGGGGCGACCCTAGGCCCGCTGTTGCCTGAGGGGTGGATTCGCAGTCTGGTCGTCGACGGGGTCATTGCGGGGGTGGGCGGTGTGGTCGTATTTCTTCCACAAATCCTGATTCTTTTTTTCTTCATTCTGA
>JAYWHV010000372.1:0-6759 GCA_043777615.1 Burkholderiales bacterium
CGGGTGAAAAATTCGCGGCCTTTCTTGAACGATGGCGGCGAGGTGATTGTGCGATCGGTGTAGCGCGTCAGTTCGTCACGCAGGCCGGGCACTTCCGGCGCGTTCTTCGCAAGCCAGGCAAGTGCGGCATCGTGCTGCGCGCGCGTCCACTTGACGACCTCTTCGTTCTTGTTGTCCTCAAGCCAGCGGTACGGATCGGTAATCGTCGTACCGTGCACTGTGTCGGTCACCGGACGGGCGGGAGTGGCAGGAGGATTCAGGGCTTGTGCATGCAGCGCAAGCGGAAAAACGGAAGTCGCAAGAGCAGCCAAGAGAAATTTCTTCATAAAAGTAGAACTATCTAAGCCTTTTGGGCACGATGATTGATGAGCATAAATGCCGCGATAACGGCGACGACGAAAAAGATCAAGGTCCACGCGGGAATCGGCAGACCGAGGATCAAATCAATTTTGTTGCATTCCACGCTGCCCTTGAGCGCACGCGCAAATACGTCCAGAAACGGCAACGATTCCAGCATGTAGGTGATGCCCATGCCGCAGCTCGGCAGCGCGTCAGCGGGCAGCGACTGAATGTACAGATGACGCGCGGCCAGCACCGCCCCGCCGCCCCCCGTCAGCAGGGCCAGCCACGCGATAAGCTTTGCGCCAGGCCGTCCGGGATTCATAACCGCACCGATCAGAAAAACGAGACCCAAAGCGACCACAGCAATACGCTGGAACCAGCACATCGGGCACGGTTCAAGCATCTGCACGTATTGCAGATAAAACGCATAGGCGATGAGGCCCGCGCAGATCAAAAAGCCGGCGAGATACGCGCCGCGGCGGGAGGGAAACAGGGAAAGTGGATTCATGGAATCTGCGAAGTATGTAGGTGGCGTTTGTGCTGCGAACGGTGGCTGCGACGAACTGCGAAAGGGATGGATGAAATACGAGGGATTGCGGTCGGGTAGGGTTATGGCTCTTTGGCTATAGCGCTTATTACATATGGGCTAGAGGCTGTTTTTATGGATTATCGACTTTTTATAATATCCAGCCCAATCCCGCATTCAAAAGCCATTTCACAGAAAAGTTGAAACCGATTCGTCCAGCCCTGGCCGTAGGGCGGTCACTGCCCGCCTCGGAAACGCAGCGGCGTCAGCCGCAAATATCATCGCTTCGCAGAGGAAGACAAGGCGGGCAGTGTCCGCCATACGTTCGACTGGTCAATGCAGGTGCGCTGCGCTCAACGCCTTATCCGACGACCCTTCCAGTGCATCCGCCCGAAACAGCATCGGCAATTTGCTCTCAGCATCAATGTCAGGAAACACGTCCGCCAGCACCGTCACCGACTCCACGTTGCATTCGCGCAACAGATCCTGCATCAGCACCGCCACATCTTGGGCGCGGTCGGTGGCGTGAAGTTCCGCACGGAAGCCCTCCGCGCCTTTTTCGTCAAACGGATTGGACAGCGACAGCCGCACTTCGCCACCGTCGGCCGTGCGATGCCCGGAGATCACGGCTTCGGGCTCGCCAACGCTGCCGCGAAATTTGCGGATGGCGTTCGTAGCGAACAGTTGCAGCGACACTTCGCGCTGCGCCGCCCTGCCCTGCATCAGTGCCGCGAGCGGCGCGCGCGGGGGACGAGGCATGGCGAGCAGCGACAGCGTGCCACCGCCGAGCTGTTTCGCAATGGCCTGCGTGAACGGCATGCCCCATTTGCCGGTGTCGTTCGCCGTGAGCAAATCCACACCCGGCCCGGCGAGCGCGGTGCCGACGAGCAACCGCAGAAACACGCTTTCCTGATTGGCGGCCACCGGCAGAGAGGCTTTGTCGATAGCGATGGGCGCACCGGGCTGTGCCGCCCACCAGCCGAGGCTGGCCGGCAATTTTTCAAGCGCGAACGCGCTCGCCGGAGCTAAGGCGTTCGACAAAACGAAGTTTTCGTTGCCCCGAAGCGCGCCGTTCGCCTTCATGAGTGCAGTGATTTCGTCGATATTCGGAAGCGCGCCAGGCACGATCAGCGGTCCGCTGTTTGCCGCAACGATCACGACGGGAATGGCGAATATGGTCGAAGGCAACGCAGCATCCCCGCGCGCACGACCGGCGTCCCCATGCGCGCTGGCCAGCGTGCGCGAGATGTGCCGGAGCACCGCATGCGACGGCGCGCGCGCAAGGCCGTCGGCGATCTCGCTCACGTCGCCCGAAAGAAGCAAAGCCGCGAGTCGTTCCCGCAATTCGGTGTCGCGCTTTTCCTGAATAACGCCCAGCTCGGCGGCAAGCGACGCCAGAGCAAGATCAATCAGGGGATTCGGATGCGCGCTGTCATAAATCGGAAAGGCGCGCGGGTCGGGGAGATGAAACTGCATGCCGCAATTGTAGGAGCGGCTCTTTCTCTACCCAACTTCGTAGCCGTTGGCTGCGATCGCGACACAGTCGCGCCTACAGGATCGCGAAATCGGTTAGCTTTTTCATCACGCGCGCAAGCGACGCCTTGAGCACGGGGTAATTCGCATTCCGCTCCCGCGTCGCCTCGTTCATGTAGAGCTTGCGGTTGAGTTCAATCTGAATGCTATGGCGGTTCTCCTGCGGACGACCGAAGCGCTTGACCAGTTCTACGCCCTTGTACGGATCGTTGATCGCGACGCTTAACCCCTCCGCCCGAAAATCTGCTGCCAGCTGCGCGGTTATCTCCGGCGCGCAGGTGCTGCCATCGCGGTCCCCTAGCACGACATCGGCGAACGGCGTTCCGGTCTTGACCCAGGAAATCGTTCCTGCCACGGCGGGCATCGAATGGCAATTGACATGCACCACGCGACCGTGCGTGGCGTGGGCAGCGTCAATGGCGTGTGTCAGAGCCGCCCAGTACGTCGCATGGCACTGCTCAATTCGCCGCGATACCTCAGCGATGCTGAGTTTTCGCGCGTAAATCGGCGAATTGTCGTCCAGTACTCGCCAGATCAGACCGATGCCCGATTTCGTCTTCGGCGACAGGTCCACCGGGCCCGGCCAAACGCCTTCGATCATGTCGGTGTCGATGTCTTCAACGCGGCGATTCGGGTCAAGATAACTGCGCGGAAACTCGGCGCATACCAGCGTTGCTCCAAGTGCGGGCGCAAAGCTGTAAAGGTCGTCGACATCGGTGTCCTCGGCCTTGCGCAGATGCGCAAACCTGCAGGCGTAAGCGAAATCAGCCGGGTAGTGTTGCCCGCTGTGGGGGGAGTCGAAAACGAGCGGGATTGAGGCGAGGGCGGGCGGTGGCGACTGGACGCGAACCGGGGTGAAATTTTGCATCACGTGAGAATAGGCGAAAATCGAGGGCTACGCAGCGGCGCCCGTCGCATGTCACCTTACCGTCTCGCAAAAATGAAACTCAGCAACTTTTTCCTCTCTACGACCAAAGAAGCGCCCGCCGAAGCGGAAATCGTCTCGCATCAACTGATGATGCGCGCAGGCATGATCAAAAAGCTCGGCGCCGGCATTTACACATGGATGCCGCTCGGAGTTCGCGTGCTGCGCAAGGTTGAAAACATCGTTCGCGAAGAGATGAATGCGGCAGGCGCAGTCGAGTTGTTGATGCCGGTCATTCAGCCAGCCGAGTTGTGGCAGGAATCAGGCCGCTGGAACAAGATGGGCCCGGAGATGATGCGCATCAAGGACCGCCATGATCGCGACTTTATCGTGCAACCCACGTCAGAGGAAGTGATCACCGACATCGCGCGGCAGGAACTGCGTTCATGGCGTCAGTTGCCGAAAAATTTTTACCACATTCAGACCAAGTTCCGCGATGAGCGTCGGCCACGTTTTGGCGTGATGCGCTCGCGTGAATTCATCATGAAGGACGCGTATTCGTTTGACGTCGACAAAGATGCGTTGATGAAAAGTTATCAGGGCATGTACGACGCCTACAGCAAAATATTTACGCGGCTGGGGCTCGAGTTTCGCGCGGTCAATGCCGACACCGGCAATATCGGTGGCTTCGCGTCGCATGAATTTCAGGTGCTGGCCGAGAGCGGTGAAGATGTCATCGCTTATGCGCCGGATTCAGACTTCGCAGCGAACCTTGAGATGGCGGAAGGCGTCGCGCCCGCAACGCCACGAGCCGCGGCCAGCCAGGCGCTGGAGCTGATTCACACGCCTGGGCAGAAGACCTGTGAAGACGTTGGCACATTCCTGAAACTACCGCTTGAGAAGCAGCTGAAGGCGATGATGTACGTCAGTGATTCGGGCTTTGTGCTGTGCGTGTTGCGCGCCGATCATATGGTCAACGAAATTAAATTGGGCAAAGTCGCTGAGCTGGCTAATTACCGGCCCGCAACACCCGAGGAAATCGAGGCCCATCTCGGCGTTGAGCCCGGATACTGCGGCCCGGTCCCACGACACGGAAAAGCGCACCCCGGAAAAGTGATCGTCGTTGCCGACCGCACGGCAGCCGCAATGTCGGACTTCGTGTGCGGCGCTAACGAATCGGGCTATCACGTCACCGGCGGCAACTGGGGCCGCGACTGCGCCGAGCCTGATGTTGTTGCCGACATTCGCAACGTCGTCGACGGTGACGTCTCGCCGGATGGCAAGGGGGTGCTCAAGCTGCGTCGCGGTATCGAGGTCGGACACGTGTTCGCGCTGGGGCAGGCCTATTCCGCCAAACTGGGAGCCAAGTTCCTCGACAAGGATCAAAAGGAGCAGGTCATGGAAATGGGCTGCTACGGCATCGGCATCACCCGCGTGGTGGCCGCTGCGATCGAACAGAATCACGACGAAAAAGGCATCATCTGGCCGCAGGCGATGGCACCGTTCGCCGTGGTCATTGCGGCACTTGGTTATGACCGCAGCGTGGAGGTGAAAGCGGCTGCCGATTCGCTCTACGCGTCGCTTTCTGCGGCAGGCGTCGACGTCGCGCTCGACGATCGCGGCGAGCGCCCCGGCGTGATGTTTGCCGAGCTTGAACTGATCGGAATTCCACATCGCATCACGATCGGTGATCGTGGGCTGAAGGAAGGCATGGTCGAGTATCAGGCGCGTCGGGATGCAGCTGCGACGAAAGTGCCTCTTGCGGAGATTGCCGCGTTTGTAGCCAAGGCGCTGGCGTAGTCGTTGTGTGGGATAGTCTTGGCTGTGAGTAGCTGGTGCGATAGCTGCTGCGATCGCGGAACTACGTCGCGGAACAATCGCTGCTAAAGTCGCTCCTAAGTACTATGAACTTTTCTGTCCACCTTGCAGCTTGTACGCTCACGTTCGCACTCGCGCTGTTGCTCGGCGCAAGCAACGTGGCGTTTGCCGGCGCGCAGGCCGAAGAAAAGCTCTCCGCCAGTGTGCAGACGACGCTCGCCTCCGCCATAGCAGACCGCAGCGCCCAGCGCCTCATCGGCGATCCCAGAGAAGTTCAAGCCTGGCTCGCCGAGATGTCGTCTCGACTGGCCAAACGCATGCCCGATGCTGAGCAGAGGAATGAGTTTTTAGTCACCGTTCAATACGAAGCTAGCCGCGCAGGACTTGATCCGCAACTGGTTCTGGCAGTCATCAATCATGAAAGCGCATTTCGCAAATACGCGATTTCATCGGCGTCGGCCCGGGGCTTCATGCAAGTGATGCCGTTCTGGGTGAAGCTTATCGGAACACCGGAGCACAACCTGTTTCACCTGCGCACGAATCTACGATACGGCTGCGTGATTTTGCGCCACTACCTCGACATTGAGAAGGGTGATGTGGTGCGGGCGCTGGCGCGCTACAACGGCTCACTGGGGCGCTTTGAATATCCGAACACAGTGCTCGGGATGCAGGAGAGCCGCTGGAAGTGGTCGCCGGCGAAACCGCCCGGTTAGCGCAAAAAATTACGCGGTAGCGTAGCGAACGACGCCCTTTCCGGCGCTCTTCGCCTCATACATTGCAGCGTCTGCGCGTCGAATCAAGTCAGCTGCGAGATTCGACAGGGGCGGGTGCATGGCAACGCCGATTGAAGCACCAATCATGGCTTCGCCGCCCTCAAAGAGGCACGCTGGTGACAACGCTTCGAATACACGCTGGGCAAGCGAGCTGGGTGATCCGGGATGAACGTCCGTGTCCAGCAGGATCACGAACTCGTCGCCCCCGAGGCGCGCAACAAAATCAACGCTCCGGGCCACGCTTCGCAATCGGTTGGCAACGACTTTCAGCACCTCATCGCCGGCAGCGTGACCATGCAAATCGTTGACGCGTTTGAATCCGTCCAGGTCAATAAACAATACCGCTACCGCCTCACCCGTGCGCTCGGCACGGGCAAGTGAATGCGATAGACGCTCGGTCAGGATCCTGCGATTGGCGAGACCAGTCAACGTGTCGTGTGTTGCGATGTGCAGCAATTGCTCTGCCGCCTCGACCCGCGCCGACACATCCTGCACCAGCGCCTGAATGGAGGTCACGTTACCTCGCAAATCCGTCAGCGCCGAATTGAACCAGTCGCAATAGACCGTGTGCCCATCAATGTGCGTGAGCTTCGTTTCCACCCGATTGCTCGATTCGATCCCGGAAGTCAGGCGGGCGAATGCAGCAACCAGCAGCTCATTTCCGCTCGCAATGGTCGGCACATTAAACAGCGCCTGACCAACAAGAGCGGCGGGATTAAGCCCGAGCATGGCGGATACGCGGGACGAGCAGCGCGCCACGCGCAGATTTTCGTCGAGCTCAAACACGGTCAGCGGGCTGTTGTCCATGTGCGATGACAGCCGCTCATTGGCCGCTCGCAGGGCATCCGACGAGAGCTTTAGTTCGTGCACTTTCATTGAACACGACATCAGGCCTATTACCG
>JAYWHV010000373.1:0-6746 GCA_043777615.1 Burkholderiales bacterium
TTCGACACTAAAAGCGCACGTTCGCGCTGCCATGGCTGCACCGATATTGATGTTCTGCATCAGCGTTTTGTCCCCGAACGTTACGCTGGCTGAGGTGCCGCCAATTGTCGCGGGCGGACGCAATTACAACTGCGCACTGGCGGCGGCCAATGGCGGTGTGCAGTGCTGGGGCGATGGCGCGATGGTGACAATTGCCACCGGAGCTGCACAGCGAAACCCAGCGACCGTGGCCAATCTGGGTAACGTCGTGAGTATTTCGGGCGGCTTCAATCACGTTTGTGCGCTCAGGGGCGACGGTAGCGTGGTCTGTTGGGGCGATAACGTTTATGGTGCGGTCGGTGACCCGGACGCCAGTCGGCGCTCGATTCCCGTACAGCCGGTCGCCGGTCTCGGCGGTCCGATGCTCGATGTCGTTGCCGCCAACTACGGCGATCACACCTGTGCGCTCACCACCACTTTCACGCTCAAATGCTGGGGCCGCAACAATAACGGGCAAATCGGCAATGGTGCGAGCGGCGGGCTTGCGTTGTCGCCGCAAAACGTTGGCGGTCTGAGCGGCGTCGAGTCGGTGTCGCTCGGCGCGGAACACACGTGTGCGGTGACCTTCAGCGGGGCGGCGAAGTGCTGGGGGCGCGGGCGCGAGGGGCAGCTCGGCAACGGTGCCGCAACGGCGAGCGCATTGCCGGTCGATGTGCTGGGGCTGGCCGTTGGCGTGCGCTCCGTTGCGGCGGGTTTCTATCACTCATGCGCGGTTATGTGGGTCGGCACGGTGAAATGCTGGGGCTCAAATCAGTACGGTGAACTGGGCAACGGCGGCGCCACGGGCAATGGCGTGCAGTCGGTCGTGCCGACGGATGTTGTCGGCATCAGTAACGCGGTTGCCGTGCACGCCACGCGCTATCTCAGCTGTGCTTTGCTCGTTGATGGCGGGATCAAGTGCTGGGGTGATGGCTTTGACGGCCAACTTGGAAACGGTAACCGCAGCACACGAACTTCAACGCCAGTCACTGTGACAGGACTGGCGGCACCGGCGATTGCGCTGGCAGTTGGCGGCGACAATCCCTGTGCGGTGCTAGTTACCGGCAGCGTTCAATGCTGGGGGAATCGCGGTTTCAACGTGACGCAAACATCGGCAAGCAGTGTGACCGGTCTTGCTGTGAGCACTACCGTGCCGATGCTTGAATATCGCCACACCGGGCTCGACTATTACTTCATGACTTCAAGCTATCAGGAAAAAATTCTTCTCGGTACAGTCCCCGTTTTTCAAGCGAATGCTGCGCCCGAGTTTGCGCTCTTTGCATCTTTCCTGACGCCCAACACGAAACCGATCAACCGGTATTACTTCAGCCAGATTGCCAAAGCAGGAACGCGCGGCTCGCATTTCTACACGCTTGTCGATGCCGAAAAAGCAGCCTTGGATGGTCTGAATCCCGGTAATGCCGACGCGCCGCGACTACCACAAAACGAAGGCATCGACTCGTACGCCTTCGTGCCAACGGTTGAAGGTGTCGGCGGAACCTGCGCAGCTGGCCAGCGCCCGGTGTACCGGATGTTTCGTGGTGCTGCCCGGTTCCCCGACGACCCCAACCATCGTTTCACGGCGGACATCAGCAAGTACAACGCTGTGGTCGCAAGCGGCTGGGATGGCGAGGGCGTGAAATTTTGTACCCCGGCGCAGTAGTCGCCAAGACCGGGCAGCTCCCTGTACGATCCCGCTGCAGGGCATCATCGCTGCGGATGCAGCCCACGAGAGGCAACAGCGTTGCTGTCGCCATCAAAATCAGCGATCAGACAATCCCACCGTCCACAATAAACGCCTGCCCCGCGCAACCGCGCGCATCGTCGCTCGCGAGCCACAGCGCCATCGCCACCACGTCATCGGCGTCGAGTCGGAATTTCAGTGCCTGATTGTCGAGAAACTGTTTTTCAAGTTCGGGGGTGACCACCTGCGCCAACTGTTTCGGCGTCACGATCGCGCCGGGCACAATGCAGTTGACGCGGATGCCACGTGGCCCGAGCTCCTGCGCAAGAGTTCGCGTGAGCCCGTGAATCGCGGCCTTGCTCGTTGTGTAGCTTACGAAGCCGGGGCGGCGGCGCATCCAGCTCACTGAGCCCGTGGTGATGATCGATCCGCCACCCGACATGAGTCGCGCCGCCGCCTGTGCGCCGAACACCTGCGGCCGCAAATTGATCGCCTGATTGTTATCCCAGAACTCCGGTGTCAGCTCGTCAAAGGCATGGCGCACATCGTTGGCTGCGTTGCCGATGTAGACGTCTAGGCGCCCGCCCAGCCCTTTCGCCGCGTCGGTAATCGTCCGTTGCAGGGCCGAAACGTCGCGGATGTCGCAACTGAAATAGCGCAGTCGTTCCTTCGCTTTCAACCGCACCTTGAGCTCATCAGCCGCAGCGTCGTCAATGTCAAGAAATCCAACCAGTGCCCCCTGCGCAATGAACGCTTCAACGAGGGCTGCACCAATTCCGGTGGCGCCGCCCGTAATGAAGACGCTCTTTCCGCGAAGGGACGGATAAATGTTCGTGAGGCGAGTCATGGTTATCCAGCGTAGCGTGGTTCGAGAATTCCCGGCGCGTGATGATGGGGCATCCGGATAGCGAAAAGTCCGCCCGCCTGCGGCTTTGCGGCTAGCTCGTCATCGGTCATGCGCGTTCTGGCGGTGGTGATGTAGAGCGTTCGCAGGTCTTCGCCCGCGAAGGTGCAGCAGGTGATGTTTGGAACGGACAATTCAATCACCGCGAGCAAATCGCCTTTTGGCGAGATTTTTTCGACCCGCCCGCCCGCGAAGATCGCGATGTAGACATTTCCTTCAGCGTCGACGCAAGCCCCGTCCGGGCGGCCCTGCGGCGGATCGAACGTTCGCAGCACGCGACGGTTGCTGACAACCGCGTTATCAATGTCGTAATCAAACGCCCAGAGCACATGATTGGGCGTGTCAGCCAGCGTAAACGTCTTGTTGTCCGGCGAAAACGTGATGCCATTCGCGAGGACGACCGGATTCGCTTTGGCGCTGAATCGACCATTGGCTTCGAGGCAATAAATGGTTGCGCCTGCCTTGTCGCGCGGCTCCCACATCGTGCCCGCCCAGAAACGCCCAGCGGCGTCGCAACGGCCGTCGTTGAAGCGCGCCTTGGCGGGATCGTAGTCGGGACTCGTGAGCAATGTAATGTCACCGCCAAAGCCGTTGATGCGCGCGTAGCCGGAGCGCATTCCCGCGATGAAACCACCGCGCTCGTCCTGCGCGAAACAGCCCATTTCCTGCGGCAAATCAACACCATCATCGCGTCCGCTGGCCGCGTCGTAGCGATGCATTTTTTTGCCGGGGATATCGATCCAGTAGATGAGCCGGTCGCGCGCGTCCCAGCGAATACATTCGCCCAGTGTGGCGCGGGCGTCCAGCGCCAGCTCGGCTTTTAGAATCTCAGTCATATAGATGATCTAGATGATATATATGTTTGCGTCAATCTTATGATATTCTCGCAATTCGCTGACGGAGGAGCACTGTAAGCGTGGACACCACAAAGAAAACGATTGAATCCCTGCGTAGCCAGCGCTGGCTTGCGGGCGACAGCATGCGCACTTTCTCGCATCGCGCGCGCCTCGCGCAAACGGGCTGGAACCGGTCTGATTTCATGGGCCGTCCGGTCATTGGGATTATCAATACTTGGAGCGACATTTCGACCTGCCATTCGCATTTACGTGAACGTGCGCAGAAGGTTCGCGAGGGCGTGCTTCGTGCCGGAGGATGGCCGATTGAGCTGCCCGCGATGAGTCTGGGCGAGGTGTGGGTCAAGCCGACGACCATGCTTTATCGCAACTTTCTCGCGATGGAGACGGAGGAGCTGATCCGTTCGCATCCGATTGACGGCGTGGTGCTCATGGGTGGGTGCGACAAGACGACGCCGGGCCTGTTGATGGGGGCGTTTTCGATGAACCTCCCCGCGATTTTCATCCCGGCGGGCGCCTCGTCAAACGCGTCCTTCAAGGGACAAAAGGTCGGCACCGGCACGCACACGATGAAGTTCTGGAATGAGCGTCGCGCCGGTCAAATGCCGGACGACGACTGGCAGGAACTGGAGAGCTGCATGACACGCAGCCCCGGCACCTGCAATACGGCGGGTACGGCGACGACGATGACGGCGGTGGCAGAAGTGCTCGGCTTTTCGTTGCCCGGTGCGCAGTCAATTCCAGCGATGGATTCGCATCATCCGCGCATGTGTTCCCAGGTGGGCGAGCGCATCGTGGCGATGGTAATGGAAGACTTGAAGCCGACCGACATTTGCAGCGAGGCCAGCTTTCACAATGCGGTGAAGACCGTGCTGGCGATCGGCGGCTCCACCAATGCCGTTGTGCATTTGCCTGCGATGGCCGGGCGTCTCGGCATCAAGCTGCCACTCAATGTGTGGGAGCGCTACAACCAGACCATTCCAGTACTCGCTAACATCATGCCTGCGGGCGATGCGCTCATGGAAGATTTCTTCTTTGCGGGTGGACTGCGCGGATTGCTCAAGCGTATCGAGGCGCATCTCGACACGCAAACCGGTAACGTCAACGGCAAAACGCTCGGCGAAAACATCGCGACGGCGCAAGTGTTCAACGATGATGTGATTCGTCCGCTCGACAATCCGGTTTCGAAGCAGGCGATTGCAGTGGTCACAGGCAATCTCGCGCCGCGCGGTGCGGTGATGAAGCCATCCGCCGCATCACCGCATCTGCTGCAACACACGGGTCCCGCCGTTGTGTTCGAGAATTTCGCCGACATGCAGGCACGGATCGACTCGCCTGATCTGAAGGTGACAAAAGACTCGATTCTCGTGCTTAAAAATGTCGGTCCCGTCGGCGCGCCCGGCATGCCGGAAGCGGGAAATCTGCCGATACCGAAGAAGCTTTTGGCGGAGGGTGTGCGCGACATGGTGCGCATTTCGGATGCCCGCATGAGCGGAACGCACTACGGCACCTGCGTGCTGCATGTGTGCCCCGAAGCGGCAGTGGGCGGGCCGCTGGCGCTGGTGCGCGAGGGCGACATGATTGCGCTCGACGTTATGGGGCGCAGCATCACGCTGCAAGTGGCCGAGCAGGAGCTGAATCGTCGTCACGCCGAATGGACGCTCGCAAAACCAGCCACACTACGCTACAACAGGAGCTACGCCGCGCTGTATCAGCAGCATGTGACTCAGGCCGATGAAGGCGCAGACTTCGACTTCCTTCAAGGCAATGAGCCGCTGCCCGAGCCCACCATTTTTTGATCGCAGACAATATGGGACTCCATAACTCTTTCAAACACGCGCTGTTGCAGCGCGAGCGACTGGTCGGGGCGTGGTTCATGTCCGCATCGACTGTCATGGCGGAGGTGATTGCCAACGCGGGTTATGACTTTATGGTCATTGACATCGAGCACTCGACAGCAAATACACACGATCTGCATGCCCTGCTGCAGGCGACAGCCGAAAGCAATACGGCCGTGGTCGTGCGCATGGCCTCGCACGACAAAACACAAGTCAAATTTGCGCTCGATCTGGGCGCACTATCGCTGTATTTCCCGATGGTCAATACGGTCGACGAAGCCGTCGCGTTGGCTCGGGCATGCCGGTATCCACCGTTCGGCGACCGCGGGTTCGCACGCATGCACCGCGCGAGCCGCTACAACACTATCCCAGACTACTTCGAGCGCATCAATCAGGAAGTCTGCGTCATCGCGCAACTGGAGACGCCGCAGGCGATGGCCAGCGCTATGCAAATTGCTGGTGTGCCGGGCATAGATGGGCTGTTCGTCGGGCCAGGCGATCTATCGATTGCGCTGGGCCACGGCGGTGATGTGACGCACCCGCAGGTCAAGGAAATGATGGCTGAGCTGGGTGGGTTTTGCAGGCGTGCCGGCGTGCCGCTGGGCACTGTTTTGGCAACCCCCGAAATGGTTAGCTGGGCCTACTCCGTCGGCTACAACTTTGTATCGCATGCGAGCGATATCGGCCTGCTCATGACGAGCGCCAAAACTGGCATCGCGCGCATTCGTCAGCTCTCGTCGGATACGCCGATGAGCGATCCGCCCACGCAAACCGCACCTATCTCCGCTTACTAGTTTCTTCTGCTGCCTCATGGACTTCACTCAATTTGACCGCCTGATTTCGCTCAAACCCAGTGCCGCTGCACCGCAAGAGGCCACGGCTACGCCGCTCGATGGGGCGCAGGTTACGTTTTCGCTTGCGAGTTGCGGCAAGGGCATATTTCGACTGCGCGTGAACCCGATCGCAAAGCCGGATTACGGCCTGGTGTCGGTAAAAAATGACGATGCAGCGACTTTCAAGGAAGGCGATTCGTCGCTGTCGATCTCAGCAGCCGGCGCAACGATGACGCTATCGAGTGACGCAACTCATGCGCTCACCTTTCATTTGCAGTACAAAGGGAAGACGCTCCTCACCAGTATCACCGACGAGCAGTTTCGCGGTATGGCCAAGCCGCTGGAGGCGACGCGTATCGCTTCTTTCGCCGTAACGGAGTCGCAGGCGATTGCGTCATTCGCCTTGTCGTCCGATACGCCGGTCTATGGGCTGGGCGAGAAGGGCGCTGCGCTTAACAAACGTGGTCAGCTGGTTAACTCGCGTGTTGAAGACGCGCTCGGCGTCAACACCGATCTGAGCTACAAGAACACGCCATTCGCGTGGGCAATCACGCCGAATGGCTGCTGGGGAATCCTGACGCACACGACAGTCGATGTCGCGCATGGCGTTGGCTA
>JAYWHV010000374.1:0-6734 GCA_043777615.1 Burkholderiales bacterium
ATCCTCAACCCACAAGGACACTGGCGATAAGTCGAAGAGTGCCCGGGCATAGGCCTCGTTTACAGCGGCCAGTTTCTCGGCGCGCTTCTGCTCGGTGAAATCTTCAAGCGCCATGAGCATGCGATCCCACGGTTTGGCAACGCTTTGAAGGCGGTTCACATTCAGGCGGATGTTCAGCGCCTGCCGATCCAGCGTGTAATTGATCGTCTCTGTCTGGTACGAGGTTTCGCCGTTCCAGAGCTTGGATATTTCGGCAATGGCGGCTCGGCTGTCGCTGTTGTCAAACAACGCGCTACCGGATGCGAGGAGATCGCCCAAATCTTTCGCCCCGTACAAATCAAGCGTCCGCTGATTGACTTTGAGCACCTTAATGGACGAAAAATACTCATTGATCCCTGCTGGCCGCTCCTCAAGGAATTTCGCAATGTCGGTCACGCCCGCGGTCCGCCACGACTCAAGCAGCTCGTAAACCGCGCTGAAATCTTCGAGCCACAAGGACACCGGAGCCAGGTCAAATAGCGGGTCGGCTGCGTAATCATCCGTCGAGACTGGCAAGACGCTCATGTTGAATTCCTTTTTTCTGCACATCGGATGATAGACAAGGGCAAAGGTGACGCCTCTTAGAATCACGTCATGCGTTTATTCCGTCTTGCCAAAATCGTCAGCGTTTTCCACCGATTCGGACTCGACGAATTCGTACTGACCGACTCTCCCAATCCGCTTCTGCGTGGTGTTGGCAAATTACTGGGCAGACGCAAGCACGCAGCGCCACGCGGTGAGCGTCTGCGTCTGGCGCTCGAATCCCTTGGGCCCTGCTTCGTCAAGTTCGGACAGGTTTTGTCGACACGCCCTGATTTGATTCCGCCAGACATCGCGAGCGAATTGTCACTACTTCAGGATCGCGTGCCTCCGTTTCCGGCCGAAGAAGTGCAAAAAGTGCTCGGAAAAGCATACGGTCGCCCGGTCGATCAAGTATTCGCCAGCTTCGACTGGACGCCAATAGCGAGCGCCAGCGTCGCGCAGGTGCATTTCGGAACGATTCAGCTCAAGGTCGGCGACACGTTCGAAAGTCGCGATGTCGCCATCAAAATATTGCGCCCGAATATCAAGCCGGTGATCGAGAGTGATCTTGCGATTCTGCGCGTGCTCGCCGGGTGGGTGGAGCGGTTCAGCGCCGATGGTCGCCGCCTGAAACCGCGCGAAGTGGTCGCCGAATTCGACAAGTATTTGCATGACGAGCTCGATCTCGTGCGCGAGGCTGGCAATTGCTCACAACTACGCCGCAACTTCACCGGCTCACCGCTCCTCTACATGCCGGAAGTGCATTGGGACTGGTGCGAGCAAACGGTGATGGTCATGGAGCGGCTCTACGCCACACCGGTCAACCAGATCGACAAACTCCGCGCGGCGGGCGTTGATATCAAAAAGCTCGCACGTGATGGCGTGGAGATTTTTTTCACGCAGGTGTTTCGCGATGGTTTTTTTCATGCAGACATGCATCCGGGCAATATCGCCGTGCGCACCAATCCGGAGAATCTGGGCCAGTACGCAGGCATGGATTTCGGTATCGTTGGCACGTTAAACGACAACGACCGGCGCTATCTCGCCGAGAATTTTTTGGCGTTTTTCCGTCGCGATTATCGCCGGGTGGCGACCGCACACATCGAGTCCGGCTGGGTGCCGCCGGGCACGCGCGTTGACGAGCTGGAAAGCGCTGTGCGCAGCGTCTGTGAGCCGATTTTTGATCGTCCGCTGGCGGACATTTCATTTGGCAAAGTGCTGCTGCGACTTTTTCAGGTATCGCGACGATTTAACGTTGAGATTCAGCCGCAACTGGTGCTTCTGCAGAAGACGCTGCTCAACGTCGAAGGCCTCGGTCGTCAGCTCGATCCCTACCTTGATTTATGGGCGACCGCACAGCCGTTTCTGGAAAAGTGGATGCGCGATCAGGTGGGGCCGGAAGCGATGTGGCAGCGCCTGATTGAGCAGGCCCCGTATCTCTCCAGCGCATTGCCGCAGGTGCCGCGCTTGATTCACCAGGCGCTGGAACAGCGGAACGCGCCGCCCGCTCCGGTGGTCGTTCAATCTAGCACGGGCTGGACGAATGTCTGGCTTGCGATCATTGCGATTTGCTTGCTGGCGATTTTGGGGACGTTGTGGATTCCGTTGCTGCTGGAGTAGCACTCTAACGTGAATCCGCTTTCGCTTGAGCAGCCCTGGGGGCGCGGGTACCGCGCTTTGCACACTCACGCGTTCGCGAGCGAGAGCACGTTTACGAGCAACGCGGCGACCAGCTTTCTGCCACGAGGTCTGGGCCGCAGTTACGGCGATGTGTGCGTCAATGACGGCGGCACCTTGCTGCACACGTTTCGCCGTGACCGTTTGTTGGCGTTTGATGAGGTCCAAGGCGTACTGACCTGCGAAGCAGGCGCGTCGCTCGCGGACATCGCCGAGGCCATGCTGCCGCGCGGGTGGTTTTTGCCAGTTGTTCCGGGTACACGCTACGTCACCGTTGGTGGCGCGATTGCCAACGATGTCCACGGCAAGAATCATCACATCAACGGCACCTTTGGACGCTTCGTTCGCGAGATCAAACTCGCGCGCTCGGACTGGGAATCAACAGAGACGCTATCGCCGTCAGACGCGTTGTTTGGTCTAACGATTGCAGGACTTGGACTCACCGGACTGATGCAGGAAGTCAGGCTTCAGTTACAGCGCGTTCCCGGCCCCGGCATCGAACAAGACACAAAACTCTTCGGCGGCGACGGCACGATTAACGGCTATCTCATGCTTAACGAGGCCAGCAAAGACTGGCAATACACGGTTGGCTGGATTGACACGCTCGACCCGAATCTGCGCGGGGTGTTCTTTCGAGGACGGCATTGCGACGGCCCCGACGAGTGGCTTACACCGCAACCCGCTCGTCTCACAATGCCAATTGACGCGCCGCGCTGGTTGCTTGGCGCATGGAGTGCGAAGTCATTCAATGCGCTCTACTACCGAAACCAGGCGATGCGCACCGCAACTCGCGAGACCATTCCACTCTGGCAGTTCTTCTTTCCACTCGACGCAGTCAACGCGTGGAATCGCGCTTACGGAAAACGTGGCTTTGTGCAATATCAATTTGTAGTGCCAACCGTCGCCGCGCGAGAAACCGTGCCCAAAATTCTTACGCATTTGCGCGAAGCGCAAGTTGCAAGTCACCTTGCCGTGATCAAAACGTTTGGCGACATGCCGTCGCCCGGACTGGTGAGTTTTCCCGTGGCAGGAACCACCGTGGCGCTCGACATTCCTGCACCCGACGAAAAGGATCGTCGCGCGCTCGATCGGGCTGACGCGATGGTCGCCGATGCTGGCGGTCGCGTTTATCCGGCGAAAGACGCGCGCATGTCGGCCACAATGTTTCAACGATTTTTCCCTCAATGGGGCGAGTTGGAGGCAGCGCGCGATCCGGCGATTTCGTCGTCTTTCTGGCGGCGGGTCACGGCTTCAAAGGAGTCAGCACCATGACCAAAGGCAACGTAGTTATCGTCGGCGCGACGTCGGCCGTCGCACAGGCCGCAATACGCCTCTGGGCGCAACGCGGCATGGAGCTCACACTCATCGCGCGGAACGCTGACGAACTGGAGCGTATCGCCGCCGACGCGCGTGTGCGCTGTGCATCAGCAGTCGCGACAGTCGTCGGCGATTTGACCGATACCTCTTTCATTAGGGAAACCGTGAGCGCGATGAACGTGCCGCGCATTGCGCTCATCGCCTACGGAAGTCTCACCGATTCGGCGCGCGCCGATAGCGATGCGACGTATCTCGTGAGCGAACTGAACGCCAACTTCACCAGCGCAGCGCTCTGGGCACAAAGCCTCGCCGAGCGCATGGCCGCGGACAGCGCGAACGGCGGCACTATTGCCGTCATCTCATCGGTCGCGGGTGATCGCGGTCGCGGCAGCAATCACGCGTACGGCGCAGCGAAAGCGGGGCTCACCGCGTTCTGCTCGGGCCTGCGCGCCCGCATGACGGCGCGTCGCGTGCACGTGCTCACTGTCAAACCCGGTTTCATCGACTCGCCGATGACCGCCCACATTGCAAAAAAAGGCGCGCTCTGGGCCACTCCGGAAACCATCGCGACGGGCATCATCAATGCCATCGACAAGAAGCGCGATGTCGTTTATCTGCCGGGCTTCTGGCGCCTCATCATGCTGATCATCACACACATACCTGAAGGCATTTTCAAGCGGCTGAAATTCTAGGCACTTGATAGGTCTGGAGAGACGAAACAGCGATTTTTCGCTTCTTCCCAGCGACAGTCTGGCGCAATTTCAGCCGGGTTTCCGTCTATCCCGCCAACGACAATCATGTTTTCAGGGAGATGACGATGGGCGTTCGCACGATGACCGTAAGCGGTTTTGGAACGGTGGTTGAGTCGGTCGGCTCGATTCCCTCCTCTTCTTCTGCAGCGGCGCTGACCACGACATCGAACGTTTGCGATGCGGACAACGTGGTGATCAACACGTCAGGCGGGGCCACCATCAACTTCTTTCTCGACGTAACCATCTCGAATCACAAGATTACTTATGCGAGCGCAAACGCGAATCAAACCAGCCGCGCTGAGACACGCACCGTCCGCGAGCATGAGTTTGCGCACGTTGGCGCCCGCAACGGATTCGGCTCCGCGACCGCCATCAAGGCGCTCTGTGACGATGTCAAGGTCAAGTGGTCCGCGAAAGCGAAAACCCAGGCCGAAGTGAACGAAAAGATCACTGCCTACGAAGACGCCATCGAGAATTATCTTTCCCCGATGCTGGACTACTTCGATGAGCTGGTCGTACACAAGGTGCAACGCGCATCCGGCAAGTTTGTGGGTATGCCGACCGAAGTCGATTTGAAGGCGACGCGAGGCACGTTCGAATACCTCGATCCCGAGACCGGCGCATCACGCAAACCATCCGACACTGCCATCGCCACGATGGAGAAATCATGCGCGGCCGGCGCGAAACTTGGGGAGGCGTTTGCAAAGGCTCACGCAGCGCCAAAAGCGGTCGTGCCGTAGCCGCGCCTTAGCGCCAAATTTCGGAAGTTCTCGCTAACGACTTTTCGTTGAAAGCGAAACCACGTAAGGGCTGGCTACGGTTTAACCCAAAGTCGACTTTCGTCGTTTTCGGGTGCCATCCCCCGTTCAATAGCGATTTCATCCAATAGTTGATAGTCAGCTTTGGGTCGGCGAATACCCATCAAACGCGTTCCGCCGATCCCGCGAAGTGATGAACATGCCCCGTGTGATTGGCAATCTTTTGCGGCGCCAGTGACCCGATCAACATTCCGCCGAAAGCGGCAAGTATGCCCGCCAGTTGCTGCGGGAACGCCTCACCCCAGCCCGGCACCATGATGAACAGCAGCCATGTGCCGATACCGAGAATGATGGACGCCACCGCGCCCTGCGTGGTGGCGCGCTTCCAGTAAAGCCCGAACACGAGCGGCACGAACGCGCCGACCAGAGTGACCTGATACGCGCCCGACACCATGTCGTAAATCTTCGTACCGCGCGACGCCATCGCGTAACCCAGCACAAACACCGAGAAAAGCAAGACCGTGACCCGCATCGCCTTCAACGTGTGTTGATCGCTCATGTGCTTGTTGAAGTGTTTGTAGATGTTTTCAACAAACGTCACGCTGGGAGCGAGCAGCGTAGCGGAGGCCGTCGATTTGATGGCAGAGAGCAGCGCACCGAAGAAGATGATTTGCGCAATCAGTGGCATCTTCTCGAGAATCAGCATCGGCAGAATCTTCTGCGTGTCGCCCTTCAAAAGCTCGGCGGTTTGCTCGGGCATGATCACCAGCGCCGCCACCACGAGAAACATCGGCACAAACGCAAACAGCAGGTAACAGATGCCGCCAATGACCGGCCCGCGCGTCGCTGCCTTCACGTCCTTCGCCGACATCACGCGCTGAAACACGTCCTGCTGCGGAATTGAGCCGAGCATGATGGTGATGGCGGCGGCAAGGAAGAAAAGCATGTCCTTCACCGAGGGTTCCGGAAAGAAACGGAACATGTCCTTGCTCTGCGCGTAGGCGAGCACCTTGTCCGCGCCGCCAGCCAAATCACCCGCGATGTAGGCGATGATTGAGAGCCCAACCACGAGCACGATCATCTGCACAAAGTCTGTCACAGCCACGCTCCACATGCCACCGAACAGCGTGTAAATCAGGATGGAGATGACGCCGATGACCATGCCCCATTCGAACGTGATGGCGCCTGCCGAAAGTACGTTGAATACGAGCCCGAGCGCGGTGACCTGCGCCGCCACCCAGCCCAGATACGACAACATGATGATGATGGAGCACAGGATTTCCACCGACTTGCCAAATCGCTGCCGGTAGTAATCGCTGATCGTCAAAAGCGTTAACTTGTAGAGCTTCGCAGCGAAAAACATGCCGACAAAGATCAGGCAGAACGCGGCGCCAAACGGGTCTTCCACCACCGTACCGAGATTGCCCTGCACGAATTTTGCGCCGATGCCGAGTACCGTTTCGCTGCCGAACCAGGTCGCAAACGTCGTGGTAACGATCATGTAGAGCGGCAGGCTGCGCCCCGCAATAGCGAAGTCCGCCGTGTTTTTTACGCGGCGCGCAGCCCACAGGCCGATGGCAATCGTGACCAGCAGATAGAGAAATACAAAGCCCAGCAGCATCAGGAATCCTCGTCGATTTTGGCGAATTTTGGTGCGGGAGGCGGCGGA
>JAYWHV010000375.1:0-6721 GCA_043777615.1 Burkholderiales bacterium
CGTTTGAGAAACTCGATAAAAAGTGGCCGCATTTTGCGCAGCTAGCTGAACGGCTGGCCTCGACCGGACGCGATCTCGTCATGGCACCTGGCCCCGATGAGATGGACATCGCCCAGGCCATTGCGCCTCAGGCAAAGCTACTGCCAAAACTTGATCTCGGGCCCTACTGCGCCGTCATGCGGGATGCTGCGTTGACCATCGCCAACGACACCGGGCCGGGACATATGGCGGCCTCGGTGGGCGGTCGATTGTTGAGTGTGCTCGGGCCGACAAAAATTGAACAGTGGGGTCCGCGCGGCCCCCACGTCTCCATCGTCCAGAGCTATCCGGAATGGCCTTTGGTAGATGCCGTCGCCGACGCCGCGTCAGCACTGCTGAGGGCCTGATCTTTGCAGTAAACGCCCGCGGCAAATATCCCCAGCATCAGCGGATACCACGTCCCTTCGGTGACGATAAATAGCGGCGAGTCGAGCATGCAGTGCACCAGAAGCGTCGCCAAAAGCGAGTAGCCCACAAGTTTGTCATCGAGCGGCAGTTTGCGCATGACCCAACCCGCCGTGATCAGCCAGGCGACCAGCGCAATCAGCCCAAGTCCGCCAAACTGAACGGCAAAAAACAGGAACTGGTTATGCGGGTTGTACGAGCCGATCTTGCACCACTCCGGTGACTTGGCGATCCGGCAATATTCCATTGCGTAACTGCCCGCGCCCCAGCCCAGCACCGGCCGCGCCTGCACCAGCTCGATGGATTTGCTGGCGTACTCAATGCGCTGACCGATCGAGGTGTTGATGCCCTGCTCCTGCGACGATTCGACTTCGCTGAACGCGGTGTGCAGGCGCTCTCGGACCATGTCGCTGGCCGTTGCTGCGATCACCGCGATGGCTACCATGGCGGCGGCAGCCAGTCGCAGCCGGGTGTCGCGCGCGGCAACAAACGCCAGAACGGTGATCACAATCACGTTGACGAGCAACGTGACGTAACCTGCTCGCCCATGCACAAAGTACAAGATATTGACCGCAGCCGCCGCAGCGACGGCGACCCACATCCAGCCGCGCGCGGTCTGCTTTCCGTCCAGACGGCAGCGCCACGCTTCGGCAAATGCGGCCACGAAAAACACCGACATCATCACGTTCTGGGTGATGTGATGTTTGAACACAAAGTGATCATCGAGCTCGTGCGGCAGGCGCGACTTGCCAAACGGAAACGCCCAGAAGACGTGCAGATATGAGAGCGCCAGCGTCAGGAGCATCGCCAGCATCCACGCAAATAGCGCCCGTCGACGCCAGCGCGCGTCGGTGAGCACCGCAATCGCAATGGGCGCATAGAGAAGGCGCGAATATTTGGTCAGGGCGCGACGAATTTCGTCGGATGGCGCATTGCTGTAACTCGCGCCAAGAAAGATGACCGCGCACAGGATCAGTGTCGCGAGGGCAAACGGATGCACACGCCAGCGCTGCCAGTGGGCAAGGTAGCCGCCCGTTGCGATCAGCGTCAAGAGCAGCGCTCCGCCCAGAACGTTTGAGGTCGCGCTGCCCAACGGCACCGAAAACGCGACGGCGACGACCAGCCAGCCGCACCAGTTAAGCAAGGTGGGCTCGGGTCGACGTAGGAAATCGCTGCGAAACAACGCGATTGGCGTCATGAATGGTTAGAACACAGCGAAAGTGGCATCACGGAATCATTGTAGAGGCAGCACAGCGGCGCGTGCACTGCCATTGTGCGGTGCGCAACCTTTGCAGCAGCGCGGCTTCACTACAATCGGTCACATGAAGTCACAAGCTTTTTTTGGTTCTCCGGAGGATTGCGCGCGCGCCTTTTACGAGGCTTTTGCGCAGGCTGATATTGATGCCCTGATGTCAGTCTGGGCCGATGAAGAGGATATTTGTTGCGCGCATCCTGCGGCGGCGCCGCTTTATGGCTACGCGGCGGTGCGTGCAGCGTGGGAGGCGATCTTGCGCAATTCCGCGAAGATGCGCATTGAAATGCGTGAGGAGACGTGGCATCGAACCATCGGCATGGTCACGCTGCACGCGATCCAGTGGATTTACGTGGGCGACGAGCCGCAGCCTCGCGGACCGGTGTTTGTCACCAACGTGTTTCAGCGCGAGCCGCAGGGTTGGCGGCTCGTCGTACATCACGCCTCGCCCCTACAAACGGGACTCGCGCCCGGCGCGAACCAGGTCGTTTTGCACTAACGACTTTTCTACCGTAATGACGTCTGAACCTGGGCTAAAGCGAATTTAGGTCTGGTATCGACTTTTGCAGTATTAGCCCTCAAGCCCACGATTAGTGGTCGTTTCAGCCAAATGCTGATCAGTTGAAACTAGGGCGAACAGCGTCAGTCCGCCCTGTTTCCGACTCCTGTATTTACCGCTGACGCCGCCGATTCGTGAGCGTCAACCCTGCAAAACCAGCGGTCAGCAGCGCCAGCAACAGCAATCCCCAACCGCCGAGTGTCGGCACTGCCACTGTTGCAGCCGCCACAGCCACTGGAGCAAAAACCGCCGTCACCGTACACGTCGCCGTGATTGCGCCCGTCACAAATGGACTCGTCGTAGTCGTCGCGCCGCCACAGCCACTGATACTGGTCAGCCGGAATCCGGCGTTTGCGGTGGCTGTGCAGGTTGCGGCGCTCCCATACGATATGGGGTTCGGCGAGCAGTTAACCGTGCCACCGTTCGCTGCGACGGAGAGCGTGATCAGCGGCACTGAAATCAGCACAAAATTGGCCGTCACGGTGCATGCGCCCGTAATTGGTCCGGTCACATACGGACTCGTTGACGAGCCCGCTCCGCCACAACCGCTGATGCCGCCCGCCGCCGGGCTCACCGCCTTGACGGAGCCTTCGGCGGTCGATGCTGACGCGACAAATGGCGCGAGGACGTAACCGGTGTTGGGCGCGGCGGTGCACGTGGCGGTAGATCCGAACGCGACCGGATTTGGCGTGCAGACGAGCGTGCCTCCGCTTGCTGGAGAGACAACCGTTGTGATCGCAAATGTGTTGGCGGCAAAGCTCGCGACAACGGTGCAATTTGCCGATACCGCGGTCACCGTGTAGGTGTTACCGGACAAGGCGCCGCCACACGTTCCACCGACCGAAGCGGAATAGCCGGTCGCGGGCGTGATCGTAAACGTGGGCGTCGCGCCTGACGAAACGACCTGCGTTGACGTCGGTGTAATAGTTCCATTGCTGCCGTTGACGCTGGAGGTCACGGTGTAAGTGCGTGGCGCCGCACAACTCGCGGCTGTTCCTGAACCAACACCCGCGCACGACCAGGTGAATTGGCTGGCACTTGACGTCACCGCACTGGCCGTTCCAGCGCTACACAAATTTGCGCTGGGCGCAAGACCGACGGCGACCGCGTTGGCACTGCCACACGCGCCGTTGACGGGAATGAGTGAGAAGCTCGCGATCACCGTGCAGTCAGCCACCACCGCGCTGGTCGTAAACGTATTTCCGACCAGCGTGCCAGTGCAGGTTCCGCCTACCGCAGCGGAGTAACCGGTCGCAGGCGCGAGGGTGAAGACGGGTTGCGCACCGGACGCGACGGTTTGCGTCGACGTGGGCGTGATCGTGCCGTTGCCGCCGCTGACGCTGGACGTCACCGTGTAGGTGCGTGGTGCAGCGCAACTCGCGGTTGTCCCGGAGCCGACGCCCGCGCATGACCAGCTGAATTGGCTGACACTTGACGTCACGGCACCGGCCGTTCCGGCGCTGCACAAGTTTGCGCTCGGCGCAGCAGCCACCGCGACCGCGTTGGCGCTGCCACACGCGCCGTTGACGGGAATGAGTGAGAAGCTCGCAATCACCGTGCAGTCAGCCACCACCGCACTGGTCGTGAACGTGTTTCCGACCAGACTGCCACCACACGTACCTCCGACCGAAGCGGAATAACCGGTCGCAGGCGCGAGTATGAACACCGGTTGCGCACCCGACACGACGTTTTGCGTCGAAGTGGGCGTGATCGTGCCGTTGCCGCCGCTGACGGTCGAAGTGACGGCATAGGTGCGAGGTGCCGCGCAGTTGGCCGTTGTGCCCGTTGCGTTGCCTGCGCAAGTCCAGGTGAACTGGCTGACACTCGATGCAACGCCGCTTGCGGTGCCCAGGCTACACAATCCTGCCGATGGCGCGAGCGCCGTGGGCGTGGCATTCGCGCTTCCGCAGACGCCATTAACCGGAGTGAGCGTGAAGGAGCCCGTGACGGTGCAATCTGCGGTCAAAGCGTTGGTTGTGTAAGGGTTGCCGGTGGATGCGGCGCCGCAGCTACTGGTGCTGAAGCCGGCAAAGGTATAGCCGGAGTTTGCGGTGGCGGCGCAGCTTGAAGTCTGCCCGGACGCTACCGGATTTGGCGAGCAGGTAACCGTTCCGCCAGCCAGCGGACTGGAAACAGTCGTGATCGTAAACGCCTGGGTAAGCGTGTTGATGAACTGGGCAGAAGGCGCCTCGCCAAACAGTCCAGTCTGCAGGACGTCAGGCGGCGTTCCTACCCAGGTAAATCCGGCAGGGGCAGCGGGGCGGCTAATCTGGCGGTACGTGCAGTCGTTCGGACTGCCGGTGACGGTGAGCGCAGATGCACCGCCAAACCCAAAGGCGGGTGTCGTGCCGTCTAAGGCCGTGAACGTGATCGTCGTAGCGGGTGTTGCAAAGGTAGCGGCCGTGCACGTGATGCCGTATGTGAAGTCGCCCACGACGACCGGCTCGACGGCTGGCGCGGGGCTTGTCTCAACCTGAAGGCTGATGCCGAGAAAGAGATTGATATTTCCAGCAAACGCCGGACTCGCGAAGGGCAATGCCACGAGCATCGCCATCACCCAAAAACATCGAATTAATCTGCTCACGTTTTTCCCCGGTTGTTAGTGCGTCTTATTTCGCCACGTCGCAGCGCCAGCTTGTTGCCCGCGCGAACGGGTGTTTGTGCGGAGGCTAACACCAGCGGCCGAAACGGCATCGCCAGACATGCATCGACGGCGACCACGCCAGCCGCGCCCGTCGGCTGCCATCGCCGTAAGCCGAGCGGGGCGTCGGCCGGTGCCGCAGCAACTGTGCCAAACAAGCGATCCCAAACCGGGAAAACAGCGCTGTAGTTAGCGTCGTGAAACTTGCGTTCCCGACTGTGATGAGTTCGGTGAAAAGTCGGCGTGACAACAAACCACCGCAACGACCGATCAAGCCCCGGCGGCAGGCTCATCGCGGAGTGATGCCAAAGTTCAACCGCTGCGGCGAGCAGCGCGTACAGAACCCAGCTGATGCCGGGAATTCCGAGCAACCACAAAATCGGTAGCTGCAGTGCGATGGTGACGATGAAGGAAAGCGGGTGCTGCCGAAAATGGGTGCTGGCGTTCATGGCCGTGTCGCTGTGATGTACCTGATGCAAGCGCCAAAGCAGCGGGACCGAATGCATGACACGATGCAACAGGTAAGCCACGAAATCAAGCAGAAAAATGCCGATGATGACGGGCGCAAAAGACCGGCCATGATCAAAACCAAGCCACACCAGGAGCCCGGTTCGGCCGCTCAATGCCTCGCTAAACCAGGGCGATACCCACAGCCCCAAAACCCACGACACGGCCATCGCGCAGACCAGCAGTGCCACATTGGTCAGCCAGGTCGATTTCCATTGGTGGCGCGCGCTTTGCGGGGAGGCGGTGATCCCTGTACCGGGGCGGAAGGCTGACTCGACCAGGAACGCGAACAAAGCGAAGCATAAAGTGACCGCGAACGTGTGATCACTTAGCCATTGTGCCGTTGCCGTTAGGGTCGAGAGCTCACTCATCAATTGCCACGGATCCTGCAGTTCGCATCTCGCTTGTTTCCACCGTTTCCCCCGCATGTTCCGACAATCGCTTTGATGACAACGTCGGCAAACCTCAACCGGGTGAGTGTAGCCCCGCCGACCACGAAGGTGCAATGCGACACGCACGGCGTTTCCGCGCAAAAACGGAGGCCGAGCGCCCCAAATTCACATCAACGAATTTGTTGCCAAGAAGTCAGGCAATTCATGCAACTTTTCTTCATCAAAACTGGTCAGTTTTTGGCAAAGTCGCGCTGCCTGCGGCGATAATATTGACTCGATTTTTAGGAGTGCTCCATGCCCAAAATAAATGTCAACGGCAAGATGCTTGATTACGCTGCAGATGACGGCACGCCGCTGTTGTGGGTGCTGCGCGAACAGTTGGGCCTCACCGGCACGAAGTACGGCTGCGGCATCGCCCAATGCGGTGCCTGCACGGTGCATGTCGATGGCGTCGCGGTGCGCTCCTGCGTAATGCCAGCCTCAGCGATGAAGGCGACGCAAAAGATCACCACCATCGAAGGTGTCTCCGCCAACGGCACCCACCCTGTGCAAAAGGCATGGCAGGCGCTTGATGTGCCGCAATGCGGCTTTTGTCAGTCGGGCATGATCATGGCGGCGACCGCGCTGATCAAGGACAAACCGAATCCGACCGATAAGGATATTGACGAGGCGATGACCAACATCTGCCGCTGCGGCACCTACAACCGCGTACGCACCGCGATTCACACCGCAGCGCGCGAAATGGCCGCAGCCAAAACTGGCGCGAAACCGAAGAAAGTCGCCGACCTCGGCAAATCCATTCTCAATATCGAACACGTTGATGGAGGTCAGGCATGAGTGCCGTTATCAAAACCACCTCGCTAGCCCAGCCTGCGCGGCGCAGCTTCCTCAAAGGCAGCGCCGCCACAACAGCCGGTTTAGTCATC
>JAYWHV010000376.1:0-6712 GCA_043777615.1 Burkholderiales bacterium
TGGCGTTGGCGCGACGGGTGCAACTGGCGCAACCGGGGCCGCTAGTACTGTGCCAGGTCCGACGGGTTCGACCGGGGCAACTGGTTCGACTGGGGCTACGGGAGCGGCGGGTGCGACTGGCGCGACAGGTGCTATCGGCGCGACCGGGCCAGCAGGTGCTGTCGGTGCCGCTGGAGCTACAGGCGCTGTAGGCGCAACTGGGCCGGCAGGTGCTGTGGGCGCAACTGGGCCAGCGGGTGCTGTGGGTGCGACCGGACCAGCGGGCGCTGTGGGTGCGACAGGAGCACCTGGTGCAATCGGTGCTACTGGACCAGCAGGTCCAGCAGGTACGGGCGCACGTGTCGTCAAGGACGCAAACGGCGTCCTGCTCGGCAGCTTCGTCGGAATGTGGGACAGGAATACCGTCGTGGTTTCGACGTCGACCGGTAATCTGGTCAACATCAACTTTAGCGGCAAGTTCCCAGCTCAGCAGATCTGGAGAACGGCTGCGGGTTGTACGGGCACGGCATACCTCAATGACGGTGGCGGCACCGGCGGCGGCTTCCAGATGGGTACCAATGTAGTTGTTTTCTCTGGAGCTGCTAACTCGCTGTTCACACCTAGCGCTACGACATCCGTAACCACGGCGGCTATCGCGACAATTGAAAACTTTGGAGCCAATCCGAACGGATCAGGCGCCGACGGTACGTTTAACTGCACCGCAAGCCCTGGCACGTTTGGAGGCTGGGTGTTGACACCCGCAACGCCAGCAGCAGTTGGATTGTCGACAGCGGCAGGTAGCCCGCTGGGTGTTCCAGGTCCAATCCAGATCCAGTAACTCGGCAAAAGCAGTCGGTATTTGCGTAATGCAGATACCGACTCAAATCAGGTCGCTGCCCGAAGCGCAGGCTTTTTGCAGCTCTGAAACGAAAAAGAGATCCTCAGGGATCTCTTTTTTTTTGGCGGTCGGTGGTCTCGATTTATCACTCGCGAGCTTACGCAGAGTCAAGTTGCTGGAAATGTCTCAGACGCCGCACAACGACTTTCACGTGTTCTACATTCGCCTATTGACACCGGCAGCGTGGAGAGAGCTTAGACCACGCCTCTCCGCCGCAACTCCGCCCACTGCTCGTCCGTAACCCCAATCTCGCGCAACACCGCCGCCGTGTCTTCGCCCAATGTCGGGGAGCGGCGCGTAATCGTTCCGGGCGTTTCCGAGAGTTTCGGCACGATGCCCGGCATCTCCACTGTTAACCCGTCGGCAGTTGTTACCGAAACAATCATCCCGCGTGCCCGGTAGTGCGGGTCCTCCGCGATATCTTTGACTGTATAAATTCGGCCTCCGGGAACATCCGCTGCGTCAATCATCGCGAGCACGTCGGCAACACTGCGGGACCGCGTGAAATCTGCAATTGCCACATCAATCTCCGCCACCCGAGCTACCCGTCCGGGATTGGCAGCAAGCTCAGGATCACCGCCCAAATCATCGCGGCCAATCGCTCTCATTAATCGCCGGAAAATTGAATCCCCGTTTCCTGCGATCAACACCTGACCATCGCGGCAGGCGTACGCATTGGATGGCGCAATCCCCGGCAACGCAGATCCCGCGGGCTCCCGCACGACACCGAACGCGCTGTACTCCGGCAACAAACTCTCCATCACGTTAAACACGCTCTCGTACAACGCCACGTCAATGACCTGCCCCACGCCTTTCGGCGAGGCCTCGCTCTTCGTGTTGTTGCGATGATTCAGAGCCAGCAGCACACCGATGACGCCGTGCAGGCTGGCCAGCGTGTCACCGATCGAAACCCCCACGCGAACGGGCACGCGCCCCGGCTCACCCGTGAGATGGCGCAGGCCGCCCATCGCCTCCGCCACCACGCCAAAGCCCGGCTTGTCTTTGTACGGCCCGGTCTGCCCGTAGCCGGAGACGCGTAGCATGATGAGCCCCGGATTCGTCGCCGACAAAGCGGCGTAATCCATGCCCCATTTCTCTAGCGTTCCGGGCTTGAAGTTCTCGATCAGTACATCCGCTTCCGCAATCAATCGGCGAACGATGTCACGCCCTTCTGTATGCCGCAAATCGAGTGCCACGCTCTTTTTATTGCGCGACTGTACCTGCCACCACACCGACGTGCCGTTGTGCAGCAGTCGCCATTTGCGCAAAGGATCGCCCTCGCCCGGCGGCTCGATCTTGATCACGTCCGCACCAAAGTCAGCGAGCGTTTTGGCCGCAAACGGGCCCGCGATGAGTTGACCGAGTTCGATGACTTTGATGCCTGCGAGGGCTTGCGGATTCATATTTCGACGCTTGAATTGATTTACCGGTGACTATTCGTCGACGCCCGAACTGTGCCCCGAACGTCATCGCTACTAACGATCCGGTGGCAGCATTTCTCGCTCATCGCCCGTTGCCGCGGTCAACGCATTCGGCGTCAAATCCAGCAACCGTTCGACGCGCGAAAAGACTTCTGCCCGCGAGCACGGCTTGCGCATGAAATCGTCTGCACCGATCCGGCGGACGTAGTATTCCTCGGTGGCCGCTTCGTTGCCGCTCATGATGATGACGGGCACTTTGCCAACATACTGCGAGCGGCGGATTCGGCGCAGCACATCGAACCCGCTCATTCCGGGCATGACAATGTCGAGAAAAATCAGGTGTGGCTTGTTCTTTCGGAGCACTTCGAGCCCCTCTTCGCCACCATGGGCTTCGAGCACGGTGAAATGATTTTCGCGGAGCATTCGGCCGAGCGCGGCGACCATCGTTTTAGAGTCGTCAATGATGAGCGCAGTCGTGCCCGGAGGCAGTTGTTTACGGGGACGGCGGCGGCGGTCCTGCTGTTCGTGTCGTGTGGCGCCGCTCGGGGCGGACATCCCCGGAGAGGTCGTAGTTGCGGGCGCAGTTGTCGATGCGGGAGCCACCGGGACAGGTCGTTTGCGCAAAAAATCAAAAAATGCCATGCTGTTAGTCCCGTTGCTTTCTGGTAACGCGCGCCGCGACTTTGACACATACGTACTCCGCCACGCAACTGCGCCACAACTATCCCATAAAACCCACGCGTAATGTGTTGCCTTCGAGCCGCGGTTGTATCCTGCAAAAATTACAGCGCGGATTGTTCGCGTCTGACGTGTCCCATCACGAACCCCTTCCAAGTCTGACAGCGCATAGTTGTCGCCCGCGCACCCGGGAACACCTTTTCCATGAAACGTCCATTGGGTTGGGGCTTGATGCGCTTTTCGATTGAAGTCGACTATTTACAAAATACGGCTTAGTCCCAATATCCCGCTTGCTTTCAATAAAAAGCTGATTGGCTACAGACCGGGAAAATTCCATCCTGTCCCAACGTTTTTTGCTTGCGCGCGGTGTCGAAAGTCGTGGCAGAACCGCTCCCACCCTGCGCCTGACCCTGCAATGCGAGCGCGAGCTGCCAAACACGCGAAAATAGCAGTGTGATCCCGAACGACTTCATCGCCCAACTGCTTTCTCGCGTCGACGTCGTCGAGATTATTGACCGTCATGTGCCACTGAAAAAGGCGGGGCAAAACTACTCCGCCTGCTGCCCGTTCCACAAGGAAAAATCACCCTCGTTTTCGGTGAGCCAGACCAAACAGTTCTATCACTGCTTTGGCTGCGGCGCGCACGGTTCAGCCATCACCTTTTTGATGGAATACGCGGGCAAAAGCTTCCCTGATGCGGTGGAAGAGCTGGCGCAGGGTATTGGCCTGACCGTGCCGAACGACAACACGCGACAGGCTGATCCGCAGGCGGGCGGCCTGTTTGACGTGATGCTCGTGGCGGCGGGCTATTACAAACAACAATTGAAAACCTCATCGATTGCCATTGAGTATTTCAAGAAGCGCGGCGTGAGCGGCGAAGTGGCGCGCCGTTTTCACCTGGGCTGGGCTCCGGCGGGCTGGCAGCCGCTCGCGGAGGCGTTCGACGACTACGCCGACAATCAATTGCTGGAGACAGCCGGGCTGGTTGCTACAGGCGATGCGGGCAAGCGCTACGACCGCTTTCGCGAGCGCGTCATGTTCCCGATCCTCAACCAGCAGGGCGCGGTGATCGCGTTCGGCGGGCGCATTCTAGGCAGCAAGGACGACGGCGGCGGACCCAAATATTTGAATTCGCCGGAGACGCCGATCTTCTCGAAAGGCCGCGAACTGTATGGCCTGTTTCAGGCGCAGGCCGCGATCCGCAAAATGAATCGTGTGCTGGTCGTCGAGGGCTACATGGACGTCGTCGCGCTGGCGCAGTATGGCGTCGAATATGTGGTCGCCACGCTCGGCACGGCAACGACGGAGGCACATACACAACGCCTGCTGCGCGCGGCTGACGAGGTGGTGTTTAGCTTCGATGGCGACTCCGCGGGGCAACGCGCCGCCTGGCGCGCGCTGGAGAACGCATTGCCCGCATTGCGCGACGGCAAGCAGGTGCGATTTTTGTTCCTGCCGACCGAGCATGACCCGGACAGTTATGTGCGTGAATTTGGGCGCGAGGCGTTTGAAGACTACGTTGCCAAAGCGCTGCCGTTGTCGGAATACTGGATTCGTGAATTGAACGCGCGTCACCCTGGCGAGAGCGCCGAAGCGAAGGCCGCGCGGGCGTCGGCTGCGCGGCTTCATCTTGAACTGGTGAGCGCGCCCATGATGCGCGAATCGCTGGCGAAAGTGCTTGAAGGCGATGTTGATATCGCGGCGCATACACTGCTGCCGCCGGTGAAAGCCAAGCCAGTTGAAGCGCAAATCGACAGCGATGGCGAGGCACCGCGTGCGCGCTGGACGCCGGGCTCGGGCAGACGTCCGCCGATGCCCGCGACGGCGCGCACCGACCCCGCCACGCAGCGCGTGCTGGCGAACGCACGACGCATTCTCGGACGCCCGAAACTCGCCATGTATCTGGTGGACACCCAGTTCCCCGATCCAGCGAACGCGCCACACGCGTTGCGACTGCTTCAGGCGGTAGTTGATGTGGCGATTCGTGCGCCGGATGAGCCGAACATGGGCGCGCTTTTGGAGCAGTTTCGCGATACAGAATTCGCGGGCGATGTGTCGCGTTTGCTCACGCATCGTGACGCCGAAGTTGACGCTGCCGTCAGCGACGAGGAGGCCGAGGCCGATCTGCGGCAGTTACGTGCGCAAATCGAAACTGGCAGTTTGTTTCCGTCCGCCCAGGCAATCACGATGCCGGAGGCGATCAAAGGGGTTGGCATTCTGGCGTTGGGCGCGCGGCGTCAGGCTACTCCTGAAACGGTGGAGTCTGCAATGACGATTTCCCCGCCCGCCCTCCGGACGTTTTCACGCCCAACAGCGGCTTCGGTAATCGGGGCTTCACTCGCGACCGCAGCCGAAGTCGTGAAGCCCGATGTGGTGGACGATGACGACGATATCCCGTTTGATTTTGAAGACAATTTCGCGCCGTCGCCTTCTTCCGATGACGGGCACGACGCACCGTTCTAACGCCCTCCCATTCTCCTTTTACGCGGTCAACACATATGCCTTCACCCCTGATCTCCGCTACCGAACTCGCCTCCATCGTTAACGCTGCGAACCTCGTCATCGTCGATACGCGACATGATCTGATGAATCCGTCCATTGGGCGCGACGCCTACGCTGCGGGCCACATCCCCGGTGCGATTTATCTCTCGATTGATGAGGATTTGTCGGGGGCGAAGACGGGAAAAAATGGGCGACATCCGCTACCGACACCCGAAGCGTTCGCGCTGACGCTTGGCGCGAAGGGCATCAGCAATACGAGCAAAGTCGTGGTCTACGATCAGGGCAGCGCGATGTTTGTCGGGCGGCTGTGGTGGATGTTGCGCTGGCTGGGCCATGACAGTGTTTACGTGCTCGATGGTGGCATTGCGCTATGGGTAAAGGAAGGCCGTGCCACGGAAACGGTCGGCAACGTTCTTCCAGCGACAACATTTACACCCGCACCGCGCGAAGACATGCGCGTGAGTGCCGACCAAACGGAAGCCGCGCTTGCAACGCCACAGCGGCGCATTCTGGATGCTCGTGCGCCAGAGCGCTACCGCGGCGAAGTGGAACCGGTAGATCCGGTGGCGGGTCACATTCCGGGCGCGTTTAATCGGCCGTTTCCGACTAATTTGCGTGATGGTATTTACAAGCCTGCCGACGAACTCCGTGCGGAATTCGAAGCCTTGCTCGCGGGCCGTAAACCGGAAGAGCTGATTCATCAATGCGGCAGCGGCGTGTCGGCGCTGGCCAACATGATCGCGATGGAACACGCCGGACTGTCGGGCAGCAAACTCTACGCGGGCAGCTGGAGCGAATGGTGCACCGATGCCTCGCGCCCCTTGGCAAAAGCTTAGGGCATCGCCGCTGAACCATAATGCCCTGCGGTGTCGTTCTCACCAAATGCAGAAATCCAGAATCGTTGCGCCCAAACAAACGTGAATCTTGCGCGCTCTGGATTCCCGTGCTTGTGGCACGAGGATGATGGCTGAGAAAGAATTTCACGATTCCTGTAAGGCTCCTTTACGGAGAAAGACATATTGATACCGAATGCGTTCGCACAGCAAAGCGCGGGCGAGCAGCCGGGTCTGTTCAATCTCTTTCTTCTCTGGAGTTACCCATGATCGCCTCACAAATCAAATCAGCAACTTCTTTCGCGCTTGCCGCAGCCACGCTCGCGCTCGCAGCGTCTGCATTTGCGGCAGATGCCCCCAAAGGCTCTGCTGGCAAGGCCATCGCAGCCAACGACAAAGTG
>JAYWHV010000377.1:0-2001 GCA_043777615.1 Burkholderiales bacterium
CAAACATTCATCACCTACAATTTTGAAGTCGCTGAGTTTCACACCTACTTTGCCGGGGTAGGTGGGGTATGGGTGCATAATGCGGGACGGGACTGCGAAAGGATATTTACTTTATACGAAAAATTGAAGCAGCGCGGGGCGACACCGCAGGAAGCTTTTGGCAAACTAGCAAAATTGCTGCCCGACACAGTGAAGAACCGTGAAGCAATAGGTACAGCTTTGTCTGAGGCGATCAAAACGGATATACTGCCGAATCGCGTTACACCAATATGGACTAAAGGACCTGAAGCTAATCCAGGAGCAAACGCTTGGCGCCATTTCAATGATCACGGGGCCGAAGTTGGTGCTGTCGATGCCATAACGTTTGTTCAGAAAGCCATTACTTTTTCCGATCAAGCCGTTGGGGCAAATGTTGGCGTGCTAAAAATTGGGAAGCGTGTCAAGAATGGTGTCGAAGAAATGGTCTACATGAACCTTAATACAGGCGAGTTTGCAGTGAAGGTAGTCAGTGGTGCCGAGTCTGGTGGTCTCAAGACATTTTTTGTGAGACAAAACAACAGGGCGAAATATTTTACAGATCAGTTAGTTGGTGGCGGCCTGGAGCTTCAGTAAGGAAATCGTTTATGAGCAATATAACCTGTCCATGCTGCGGCTTTTTGAGTATTACAAGCGAGATGGATATTTGTCCGATCTGCGGTTGGCAACATGATCCGGTGCAGGAATCAAACCCGGAAGATGCTGGAGGTCCCAATCGCACGGGGTTGCGCACTGCGCAAAGAAATTTTAATCGCATAGGCGCGTACGATGAGAAAGCTCTGCGATTTTCTCGGAAGCCTCAATCTGATGGTAAAAAAGATCTGTAGTGTCCGGTTGCGTTTTATTGATTTTACAGGCTATTTCTATGCATTTTTACCCGTGTGGTCCGAGGAGCCGAAAAACCGAACCCCCAACGATTCCCCGAGCCATTCTTTGAAATCTCAAACGAGCAGTGATAATAAAATGTCCGTCTGTCATCCCAGAAAATCCGCGCCAACGGTCAATTTTCAGTAGTCACAAAACGCCGCCCCTGCGCCAATCCATCACGGACGGCGCTGGCATCAGATCCATATGAGGACGTTTATGCCGCTCGACGAAATGATTTCAGCAAGCCGTGCAGCGATTCATCGCACACGATCTCACCAGTACCAACCGCCCACGGCCCGATGGGAACGTTGTTAATTCCCTGATGTGGTCGTTCCGTATTATAATGACTGACGTACGAAGTGACATACTGGCGCAGATGTTCTTCCGACAGAAACACCACGTGATTGAGGCATTCTTTTTTCGCTGATTTATTCCAGCGCTCAATCACAGAGTTCATGTCTGGTGCCCGGACACTGGTCCACAGCGCTCGCTTTCCCAGCGTGGCGGTCGTAAGCTGGCCATATTTTCCGTCGTTATCGAGTAGCCAATATTTTCGGCCCGCCAATGGCGCACCATCAGCGGTGGCCGTGCGCAAAACGTTGGCAATCCATTCGTCCGTCGGATGCAGCGTGATGCCAAGCAAATGAACGCGGCGAGTATCGTGCTCAATCGCACAGAAGACAAACGCATTGACAATCTTGCCCATGATGCCGACCGGGATCTGCATGAAATCCACACCAACCAGAAACGGCGCATATCGATTCCAAAATTGCGCCCAGGTCGAACCGCGAACTCCCGAATAACTCGTCGCACCCAAACCCCGCCATTCCCAACTACAAACTCCGCCAATTCTTCACCACCATGTTGTCGTCCCAGAACCAATCGCCTGAAATAAAGCCGCCATCTCAGCAAGTTTCTCTGCCCGTTTTTCACCACACGACACAAGAACTCCTCCCTCGCGGCCATCAACTGGAGGTAAATCAATCATTGTGGATGAATGATTTACGCCGCGTCGCGGTAATAGTATTTCAAGATTCCGCCGAGTCGGGAGCGACACTGAATCAGCGCTTTCAAGTCAGCGATGAGCCTTACGAGAGT
>JAYWHV010000378.1:0-6658 GCA_043777615.1 Burkholderiales bacterium
GCGCTTGCCGGATGGACGCTACGGAAAGCGGTTCGCGGCGAAGTGACAAGGCTTACTCAGGCATCAATTTCGTCGGTTGCCTCATCGACCGGAACCGCTGCCGCCACGCCCAAACTAGATAGACCCCCAATCGTCGCGTCAGAGGTAGTACCCGCGCAGACAATCGTTGCTGCCGCTGCGGTTGCAGCCAATGGCGATGCGTCGCCAGCGCTGAGCGCTTCGCCCACACCGGCGGCGGCGCCGACCTCTGCCGCAACGGCATCGCCGCCGCTCGAGTCCGTCTCGCAAGCGCCCGCCCCAGCGCCCGTGCGCACCGCGCCGGCGAAACCGAACGCTGTCGAACTGCTCATCGCGCGCGCAAAGGCATGGCTTTTCGGTGGCAACACCGTCGCTCGCGTCGGTGCTATCGTGCTGTTCATTGGCTTGTCCTTCCTCGCAAAATGGGCTGCAGATAACGCGCTGTTCCCGCCTGAATTGCGACTGGCGGCTATTGGTCTTGTTGGCATTGCGTTGCTCGTTCAGGGCTTTCGTCTCGCTCGCGCGAACAGTGACGGCACCAATCGTTCGAATTACGCGATCCTGTTGCAGGGCGCGGGTGTTGCAGTGCTCTACCTGACGATCTTCGCTGCGTTCAAGTTGTATGCGTTCATACCGGCGCTCGCTGCGTTTGTGTTGATGGCGGTTGTGTGTGCGTTGTCGACGTTGCTTGCGCTGCTTGCCAATAAGCAGGCACTTGCAGTGGTCGGATTTGCCGGCGCTTTCGCAACGCCAATTCTCGTGTCGACGGGCTCGGGCAACCACGTTGCCTTGTTCAGCTATTACCTGCTGCTTAACCTGGCCATTGCCATCGTCGCGTGGCTGCGGCCGTGGCGCGTGCTGAACCTGCTGGGGTTTGTTTCGACATTCCTCGTTGCAACGCTGTGGGGAGCGCTCAAGTACGTGCCGGAGCAGTACGCGAGCACACAGCCATTCCTTTTGGCGTTCTTTGCGATCTACGTTGCCATTGGCCTTTTCTACGCGTTGCGCCACTCTGATGCAAAAGGTCAAACGCTTGACGGCATGCTGATTTTCGGCGTGCCGATTGTGAGCTTCGCGTTGCAGACGCAGCTCGTCGGACACATCGAATATGGCGCGGCGATTTCGGCAATGATCGCGAGCGCAATCTACTTGATTCTGGCGTTTGCGCTGCGCAATCGTGAGACAAGCATGGCAAAGTGGCTCACGCTGAGTTACGCCGCGCTGGCGTTGATATTCGCGACGCTTGCTGTTCCGTTGGCGGTCGACGGACGCCTGACCGCTGCTGTATGGGCGATCGAAGGTGCAGGCGTTTATTGGCTGGCGACACAGCAGAAGCGCTGGATGGGCCAGGCCTTTGGCGCATTGATGCAGTTGTTGGCGGCGCTGGCGTTCGCGGCCTCGTTCGAAGGCAACCCAATCCCCGCCATCCATGCCTTCGCCAACAGCCACTTCATCGGCACGCTCATGCTCGCGGTGGGCAGCCTCGCAATCTCATCGTGGGCGTTTGCGGACGCACGCGCGGCGCGTCTCGCATTTGCGCAAGCAGGGGCAGCCGATGGCAAAGCAAATACGACGCTGCATGACGCCGCTAGCACGCTGTTTTTCCTGACCGGCTTTGGCTGGTTACTGTTCGGTGTGTGGACTGAAGTGCTCTCGTCACGCATTCACGCCAGCGACGCCGCGCGCGTCATGTGGGCAAGCTTTGCGTTCATTGCGTTGTCGTTCATCGCGTTTCAGTCGTGGCGTCGTACGGGTTGGTCAAGCGCGCGTTACCCAGTCGTTGCCGTGCTGCCGTTTCTGCTCGTCACCGCAATCGTGCATCTGATCATCACGCCCCACCTGACGCTGTGGCTCGACGCCCTGCTCTGGCTCGCGATGCTTACGATGCATTTCGTCATGCTGCGGGGCGTGGACGCGTTGTCGCCGGCGCGCTGGTGGCGCATCGTTCACGTCGGTAACACGCTGCTGTTGATCCTGCTCATTGGCAGCGTGCTTGACCGAGCGATCAGTGCCGGACAGCTGTACGCAACTGATTGGGCCGCCGCTATCCTCATCGTGGCGAGCACTTGCATCATGCTGGCGCTGGCATCGAAGAGGGTGTGGGCTGCAAACCCCCTGCGCTGGCCGCTGGATCTGTTTCAGCGTGAATACGCCGTGAATGCCGGTTCAGGTGTTGCCATATTGACCACGCTGGGTGCCCTCTTGATGGCCTGCACAGCGGGCGGCAATGTCGATCCGCTGCCATACATTCCGCTGGTGAATCCTGTGGATTTGTTGTCCTTCATCGCAATTGGAAGCGTTGCGCTCTGGCTCAAACAAGTCCGCGAATCAACGCTCGTGAGCGAAACATCGCCGCTGCGCAGCGCAGCGATGTTCGGCGTGCTTGCGTTCGCCGCATTCGTTGTGGTGAACACTGTGTGGCTGCGCTTTGCGCACCATTTCCGTGGCATCCCGTGGAACGGCAACGCACTGTCGTCCTCGTTCTTCGTTCAGGCGGGCTACTCCGTGCTGTGGACGCTTCTTGGCGTCGCCGCGATGTTCATCGGACACCGCAAAGGCACGCGGGTCATTTGGCAGGCGGGCGCCGCTTTGCTTGCGTTAACGGTGGCGAAACTCCTGGTGGTCGATCTCGCGAACTCGGGCGGCGGCGAGCGCATCGTGGCGTTCATTGGCGTCGGAATTTTGATGGTGGCGGTCGGGTACTTCGCACCGCTTCCGCCGGCTCCTCCAAGAGAAAACAAGGACACCAATGAAACGAAGGCAACCGCTGCCGTGGGAGACAACGCATGAATGCGCAAACCTTGAAGCGCCGGGGCGCAATCCTGCTCGCCGCATTTCTGCTCGGATACGCCGTCAGCGCGCAGCCGGTCAGTGAGTTCTCGACGCGGGCAGCCGTCGTTGTGCCCAACGGCACGAGCACCGCACGCGTTGCGCTGCCGGGTCCGTCAATCGCGGCGTTGCGCAACGCCAACGGCGGCGATCTGCGCGTCTTCAACGCAGCTGGCTTGTCGTTGCCACACGCCGTGATTGACGCTTCACGACAAGCGCCCGCCACTGAGGACGTCGTGGGCGAGCGCATCATCGCACTGCCGATTTACACGGCCACCGTCGGTACCGGAACCACCGCTGGTACGCCCGCTTTGCGCATCATCGAAGGCCCCAACCGGCGCGTGATCGAAGTGGGCGCGGCTACTACGGGAGCTGACCAAAAGCGCGATGCCACCACCGTACGCGGCCTGCTATTCGACACCCGCCATCTCAAAAATGAATTGCGCGCGGTCGAGCTGGAAGCTACGTTGCCGCCGTCCCTGATCGTGAAAGTTACGCTCGACATCAGCGCCGATCTAAAGAGCTGGCGAACCGTAGCTTCTCAGTCACCGGTATTTGATTTCGGCAGTGACGGGCCGAGCAACCGTCGGGTCGATTTGCCGGCCGGGCAGTCGCTTGAAGGGCAATATTTGCGACTCACGTGGTCTGACACGCCAAGCCTTGCTGTCACTGCGTTGCGAACGGTTGGAAAGATGAGCGCTACCCGCGCCGAACCGGTCGTCATCGAATTTGGCACGCCACAAAGCGCGGCTGAAGGCTATGCCGAATGGACGATCGCACCGGGCTTGCGGGCAAACGCGATTCGTCTGCAGACGAGCGCGGCGAACGCGCTGATGCCTGTCCGCGTGCTCACGCGCTCGAGGAGCGGCGACCCGTGGCGCGCCGTGGCGAACACAGTCGTTTATCGCCTCGCCGCAAACAACGGCGTACAGACCATCAACCCATCGGTGCCGCTGGGCTCTGCGCTGGAATCACTCGTCCGCGTCGAAGCGTTGCGTGGCTACAGCCTGACCGGTGTGCCAATCACGCTCGCGCTGGAACACGTCCCGCTAAACGTGTTGTTCATCGCCACGGGTGAAGGCCCGTTCACGATCGCTACCGGGAACGCCAGCGCACAGTCCGCCGCCGTTCCCGTCACCACACTCATGCCCAACTACCAGAGCGGCGGCGAGTTCGCGTTGCCCGTACTGACGGCCGCAGTGAGCGTGAATCAACCTGCGGCAAAACCGGGGGTGGCTGCCGAAATATTTGGCATAGCGACGCAAAAATCGTTTGTACTTTGGGGCGTTCTGGGCCTCGCCGTCATCGTCCTCGGCGGGCTCGCGGTGAGCTTGTTGCGAACATCGAAGCACTAAACTGAGTAAAACAACTTTTCGCTACGATGGCGTCTGAATTGGGGATTGCACTAATAATTGCACAAACTCGACAAACCCTGATATCTGCTGCTACCCCAATAGCAGAGGACTTTTCATAAAAAAGCTGTAATAACGGCTAGACATCCTCACCAACGCCGACCGGCGCGGGAGCTTTGAGCAAAATCGTTGCAAATAAACGCTCATAGGCCGGATCCGGCGCAAACTGTCGCGTCAGCGGATCGCGGTTACTCGCGAACGCATCATCGAGTTCGCGCCACTCCTCAGGGCTCAGGCTGCGTTCGGCTGCGGGCAGGATCAGCGTCTCTTCAAGTCGCATGTGCTCCAGATAGAAATTAACGTAGCGCAGACATGCGCCTTCGAACGCGCCACGACGCGTTTCGCCGATGAACTCCCACGCCAGCAGCAAATGCTGCAATTCGCGAATGCTGGCCTCACCCTTTGCGTGTTCGCGATCAAGGCGGTCTAGATCGGCGCATATCTGCGGCGAATGACGACGGAGCTTCGGAAACAGCAGCTCGGTTTCTTTCGGATGATGCAAGCGCTCCGGAAACTCGTCGACGTAAAAAAGCATCGCACGCAGCACCGTGAAGAACGTCTCGGTGTCGCGCTTCGGCCCACGCTCAACCATGAGCGTTAGCGAGCGCAGCATGGCTGCGAGCGCGGCGTGTTCCTCGCGAATGATGCGCAGGCACAATTGGGACATGATCCATCTCCGGGCAATAGGTGCGATGGCTTCAAGGCTCACACGCTAGCGAATCGAACGTATTGATATGGGTCATTGACCGACCTGAAAACAGGGCGCATTGAGCCGTATCGGACAACGACCGCAACGCTCAGATTACAGTGGCAGTTGGTACGGCCCCTTGTCACCGAGGATAGTGCTGCGCTCGCGCAGTTCAATTCGCAGGCGCTTGCCGGACGAGTCGTACGCGAACGCCCTGGCAGTAAACACGTCGCGCATTTCGCGCGGCGAAGCGGAGATGAATTGTGAAAGCGCTACCCCCGCGAGGCCACGGCGACGCGCCTCAATCGTGAGCCGGGTTGCGGTGGCAAGATTGCGCAGGTCGGCGACTCGTGTGCCATAGCCTGGATACATGGGTATCGAAATCGCACTTTGAATTCCGCCCACTGGATTTCGCATGAATGGCAGACACGCCATGCCCCGCGACCCACCGGTGGCGCAGCCAAAACTCACCATGTCCGGCGGAGGCTCCGGCACTGGATCGCCCCGCGCCGCCTTTCGCATCGCGTTCTGGTTCCAAAGGTTTGCTCGGGCAAGCGCGTTAAGCGTGGCATTGGCGTCAAAGGTCAACCCAATCGCGCGGTCTACCACCCGTTCGAACACATTGCGTGCAATTCCGACGCGAAGCGAGCGTTGCGGGTCTTCGGCGAGCTGATTCATCAATCGCACGTGCATTTGCCACTCGCCAACCATCGATTCAGCGAGCGAATCTGGCATTGACTCGATGGGCTGGAGAGCGTGGAGCAAGGCGTTGGCTGTCGCGTCATCTATGCGCTCCGACCGTACGACCGAGCCTTGAACGGCGATCAAAACTTGCGTTTGTACAGCGGTTGAAAGCATCGCCTCGATCAGCGAGCTGTTCGCAGACTTCGCCCAGTCCGCAATCGAGGTAGCCCACATGTCCGTCGCCCGTATGCGATCACCATTACGCCATGCCACGACGCCTTTCGCGACGCGCCAGCGCTCCAGCTTCATCAAGCTTTCGTAATTCGGGAGTGGAGAATCCACTTCGGCTCCGAGTCGCCGCACCCCGCCGCTGCGCACAGCTGCCGCCCTCAAAAGCACAGCTTCGTCGGGCACGACAGCCGAAAGCGCCGTCCACTGGTCGTCCGTGGTGTCCAGCTTTATGCGCAACTCGGTCAGCAACGGAGGCAACTTCAGTAACGGACCGTCCTTTACGCAGCCATCTTGAAGTGCTTTTGAGCGAACGCCTGACTGCTTTTCATATTCAGCCCATAGAACCTTATCCTCGTAGGCTGGCGCTTTCACCGCACTCGCTTTTTCTTCGCGCCGATGCTGCTCGTGCGCGTCGAACAAACATTTGCCGAATGTCACGGGATCCTGATCGCGCGGTGCAGACAGTCCGTATAACCGATAGCCGTTTTCAGTCGCTGTTGGTAAATTCTCGGCACGTGCGTTCAGTCCGAGCGCATCCGCCGACAATGGAACCGGCGTGAGGTGATAGTAGGTCTGCACTACAACCACCGCCGCTAACAGTACGAGCGGAACGGCCAGCAGACCCATTAGAACTTTTGTAACCATTTTCATGCACAGAATGCTAATGGCATGAATGTTCGTATGCCAGTGATTTCGCCACTCTTACAATCGAGCGCATGAGCACCGTAAATGACTTACCCGTTACCCTCGCTGACATCCAATCCGCCCGCGCCAAAATCGCGGGTGCAGTTGAGAA
>JAYWHV010000379.1:0-6649 GCA_043777615.1 Burkholderiales bacterium
CGACGGTTACGTACCGAATATGGTGGCAGCGCAGGCTGTGTTCGCGCATGTCTGGGGTGAAGGGCGCACGACGCTTTATGCGCATGAAGCGCGGCAACTTCTGAGTGCATTCGGCATAGCGATGTCCGATACAACCATTGCGCGTACGCCTTCAGAAGCCGTGCGACTGGCTGAGATTGCGGGCTACCCGGTGGTGCTCAAAGTCGTCTCGCCCGACGTTGCACACAAATCAGAAGCGGGCGGGGTACAGCTCGATTTGCGCAACTCGCGCGCAGTGCGCAAGGCGGCAAAAGACATTTTTGAATCGGTGGCGGAGCGCTTGCCAGCCGCACATGTGCTGGGTCTCACCGTGCAGCCGTATGTTCGACAACGGGGACAACGGGAGCTTTATTTGGGGCTCGCGAACGATCCAACGTTTGGGGTTGTGATTGGTTTCGGCGCTGGTGGCATCGCGGTTGAGCGGCAGGATGACGTTGCCTTTGAGCTGCCTCCTATCAACGACGTGCTGATCGCTAATCTGATCTCCCGAACTCGCGTTTCTCGACTGCTCGACGCTTATGGAAACGTACCGGCGATTGATCGCAGCGCCCTCACGACGATGATGCTGCGCTTCTCCACGCTGGCCTGTGCGTGCCCGGAAATTGCGGCCTGTGATCTCAACCCGGTAATCGTGCACGAACGTGGTGCAATCGCTGTTGACGCCCATGTCGTGTTGCGCTCGCGGCACGATGTGGCAGCACTTCGCAGGCGCGGGCGGTACGGTCATCTGGCTGTTTATCCGTACCCCCGCGAGCTTGAGGAGACCATCGCTCTCAAAGATGGATTGCAACTGATGGTCCGCCCGATTCAGCCGGAGGATGCTGAGCGCGAACGGGCCTTTGTGTCGCGATTGTCGCCAGAGACGCTCTACTTCCGGTTCATGATGCCGGTGCGGGAACTCCCACAGGCGATGATCGAGCGCTTCACGCAGATTGATTACGGACGCGAACTTGCCTTGGTCGGTGTCGTAAACGAATCAGGCGAAGACAAAATCGTGGGCGTTGCACGCATCACTCCCACGACGATTCCTGAACGTTGCGAATTCGCAATTGTCGTGGAGGAGATCATGCAGGGAACCGGACTGGCCCGCGCCTTGATGCAAAGAATTTTCGACGCAGCCGTGGCTCGCGGCTATCGTGAAATCGAAGGCGCTGTGCTTCGCGAAAATCCCCGCATGCTCAAGTTTTGTGAAGCCATGGGATTCACCATCATGCCGAACCCGGATGATCCGGGAGAACGGATTGCACTGCGCGTTTTGGTGGACGATTAGCGGCAACTTCACTTCGTAGTCGCGCGGCCGGGCAAAGTTCTAGATCTGCTTTGTGGCGTGATTTTCGCCCGCCATCCTGTGTCGAATTGCGGGTGCATGAGAGCAGCAAACACAGTGCAGCGGTTTTTATCGTTGTCCGTTTGTCGCCGTATTGACGAGCATTGGCCTAGAATCGCGTCGTTGGTGCTCGCAACGTGTTGCACGTCGCAGTTCAACGGGAAGCTGGGGGAAGGCGGTTCGTTCTGAGCAGAAGCTCGGCGCGGACGCTTCTAACCAGCGCTGCCCCCGCAACGGTAAGTGGACAGAAGGCATTCTTTCCATCAGCCCGGATACCGGCCAACAAGGCGGCCTGCTGTGCGCTTAAGCGCGCGGCGACCATATTTGCCCAGACCAGAGGGGAAGCTGGTGTAGGGCAATTTTTCTATAGAAACTTATCTACTATGTCAGCCAGCGTTATATCTGCTCGCCTGAGCACGCTCGCATGCGCTCGTCCTGTTCAAACTCATCGGGCCCGCGCCTCTGTACTGGCGTTTGCTGTGGTTTTGCCAGGCCTGCAAGTCTCTAACTCTTTCGCGCAACCGGCTGGGCAATCCGCCGCCAGGCAACTCCAGGAAGTCGTTGTCACCGCCTCGCGCACCGACATGCGTGTTGATGACCTGGTAAGCGAAGTTGTCGTAATCAGCCGCGACACCATCGAAAAATCAGGAGGCCGCACTCTGGCCGAGTTATTGGCGCGTTCAGCCGGCGTGCAGTTCTCGTCGAACGGCGGCAATGGAAAAGCTGCAAGTGTGTACATCCGGGGCACCGAGGGTCGGCACACAATTTTGCTGATCGATGGCATCCGCTACGGCTCTGCGACGCTCGGCACGCCCATTTGGGACAACATTCCACTTGAAGCGATCGAGCGTATTGAAATACTAAAAGGCCCGGCCTCGTCGCTGTACGGTAGCGACGCTGCGGGTGGTGTCGTCCAGATTTTTACCCGGCAGGGTGCCACGGGATTTCATCCGCGCGCGAAGGTGACTGTGGGTAGCAACGCTTACAGTCAGTTCACCGCAGGATTGAGTGGCGGTTCGGGTGCACTCGCTTACAGTATTGATACGTTGACTAGCCGCGACAAAGGCATCTCCGCGACCAATCCCGCCGTTCCGTTCGGTAGCTACAACCCGGACCGCGATGGGTTCAACCAGAGCGCTGTCAACACAAATCTTAGCTACAAAATCAATGCCGACTGGCGCGTTGGGGGTGGCGCTTTCTTCTCAGACGGTATTACGCGTATCGACGACGGTCCAAATCTCGATTCGCGTAGCCGAGTGCAGACGCAAACAGCGAACGCAGGGGTAGACGGAACAGTTTTCCCAGGCTGGCGCACGTCGTTGCGCTTTGGGCAGAGCAGTGATACGTTGCACGCGATTGTGGCGAGCTTTCTCCCGGGTGACTTCACGACAAGGCAAGATCAATGGACCTGGCAAAACACCGTTGACACGCCGATCGGCGTCGCGCTGGCAGGCGTTGAGAACCTCAATCAGGCGGTTGACAGCTCAACGAAATACACCGTCAGCAGCCGGCGAATCTCGTCCTATTTCGGTGGTATCAACGGAACCTACGGCGCGCATAGCTGGCAGGGCAGTTTGCGCCACGACAGTAACTCGCAGTTTGGTGGCAAAACCACGGGTTTCGCGGGCTACGGCTACCGATTCACGTCCGCACTCAGAGCGCACGCAAGCTACGGCACAAGTTTTGTTGCACCGTCGTTCAACCAGCTTTACTTTCCGAATTTCAGCAATCCCCTATTGCAGCCAGAGCAGGGCCGAAACCTCGATGTAGGTGTGACGTATAGCAAGGCCGGACACACCGTCAAGCTTGTGCATTTTGAGAACCGGATTCGCAGTTTCATCACCAGCACGACGGCTCCAGCGAATATTCCGCGGGCGAAGATTGACGGCTGGACGGTCAGCTACGACGGTCGCATCGGCAACTTCACGCTGCGCGCCGCATACGACAAACTTGATCCGCGCAACGAGCTGACAGGAAAGATCCTGCCGCGTCGGAACCGCGAGCAAATCAGTGCTGGTGTTGACTACAACATGGGGCTGTGGCGTGTGGGCGGCTCAGTGTTCAATGCTGGGTCGCGTTTTGACAACACATCGAACACCGCGCCGATTGCGGGTTACACAACCATTGATGCCTATGTTGACTTCCGGGTCACCCCGGCGCTGACACTTCAGGCAAAGGGTGTCAACCTGACTAACAAGGACTACCAGACCATTCTGGGTTACAACCAGCCAGGACGGGGAGTATTTGTGTCCGTACGTTACCAACCGAAATAGTGGATGCACCCGTCGCTGATGCGCTCGAGCGCCGCAAGTTGTTCTTTGGTGGACGACAAAACCCCGGGGGGGTCTTGGCATGTTTGACGTTTGCACAATGATGGTTGGCAGCAACTTGCGTCGGTTACTGGCGGCGATTGTGTTGTTGCTGTCGCTCTCGAGTCATGCAATTGAAGTAGTGGATGATCGCGGCGTCACTGTCAGGTTATCGGCGGCACCGCAACGGATCGTAAGCGTGCTGCCGTCCCTGACCGAGACGGTATGTGAGCTCGGGCAATGTCAGCGTCTGGTTGGCGTGGATCGCTATTCCAACTGGCCCGAAAGCGTGAAATCGTTGCCGCAAGTCGGAGGCGGACTGGATCCAAACATCGAGTCGATTGTTGCGTTGAGACCGGACATCGTGTTGATTGCGTCGTCAGCACGGCTGGCTGAACGGCTGGAATCCTTGGGGTTAAAGGTCTTCGTTTGCGAACCCAAAACGCACGAGGACGTGCGGCGGGCGATCCTCGCTTTGGGTCGCTTGCTTGATGTGCCTGACGCTCAGAAAGTGTGGCTCGCTATAGAAGCGAACATGCAGGTTGTCGCAGGCTCAATGCCCGCAAACGTTCGCGATAAGCGAGTCTATTTTGAAGTAAATCGTGGGCCTTACGGCGCGGGCGAGGCTTCGTTCATCGGCGAAACCTTAACCCGTTTGGGGATGAGAAATATTCTGCCAGCATCGCTGGGCCCGTTTCCGAAGATCAACCCTGAATTTGTTGTGCGTGCGAATCCTGACATCATCATGGTGGGTGCCCGAGGGTTTGAGGGGATGCTGGATCGGTCGGGCTGGAGCAACATTCGCGCGATTCGGGAGGACGGTTTGTGCGTTTTTTCGAGCGAACAGTCGGACGTGCTCGTGCGGGCTGGTCCTCGCATAGCGGAAGCCGCCAGCATCATGGCAAAGTGCCTGAAAGGCAGACCACGCGGAGTAAACAAGCCTTGATCGAGAGCAGTACAGTATCGAACCGAACGCCAGCATTGGCGCTGACGCTGCTCGTGCTGAGCGTTGTTTTGGTGGCGCTGGGTGCCTGCATTGGTAGTGCGGGTTTTGAGAATCTGCTGAGCGACCTGGTGGGCACCGCCACTGGGTCGCCCGAGCGCGCGATGGCGGAGCAAATCGTGTTGAATATCCGCTTGCCACGTACGATGGGTGCGTGGGCGGCTGGTGCCTTGTTGGGGCTGGCTGGCGCATTGGCGCAGGGCCTTTTTCGCAATCCACTGGCTGACCCATATTTGCTCGGAAGCGCTACGGGGGCGGCGCTTGCAGTGGCGTTGGCGCTGGCGCTCATGGGCGGCGGCGCCGGTATGGTCGGTGGTAGCGAGGTCAAATCAGCAGCGATTTCAGTGATGTCTGCCAACTGGGTGGTACGCCTTGGATTGACGGGCGCCGCATTTTGCGGAGCCATTCTTGGAGTGTTGCTTACGCTCGTTTTGGCGCGTGGCGTGCAGCACACGTTGCGACTTTTGCTTGCTGGTGTTGTTGTTGGTGTGGTGCTGGGCGCCGCGACGTCACTGGTACTGGTCTTTTCTCCTGATTCACTGCTCACGATGCAGGCATTTTTACTTGGGTCAACGGGGTACGTCGGCTGGGCCGCTTGTCTGGTGATGCTCGCCGTCTTGCCAATATGCACTGCTGCGGGCTGGGCGCTTAGCCGTGCGCTCGACGGGTTAAGCCTGGGTGAGGCTACGGCAGAGAGTTTGGGTTTGCCGCTGGCGCGCATGAGGGCGGCGCTCATTGGCATTCTTGCGTTGGCAACGGGGACTGCCGTTGCGCAAACCGGGCTAATCGCGTTTGTCGGACTGGCTGCGCCGCATTTGGTGCGCTCCGTCGTACGTGTAACTCACGGAAATTTGATGCTGCTTGCCAGCCTGACGGGCGGCGTTCTGCTTTCGAGTGCAGACTTGCTTGCCCGCTGGCTGATTGCGCCGCAGGAGCTGCCCGTTGGTGTGTTGACCGCGGTACTCGGAGGCGGCTATCTACTTTGGCTGATGCGTCGGGGCAGCAACCCTCTCACCGGTCGTTTAGCCTGAGGAAACTGATGCATACGCCCGCAGTGTCGGTCTCCGCAGTCAATGCCAGCATTGGCCGGGCCCCAATTTTGAAAGACGTGACAGTGACCTTTGGCAGAGGGCGCTGGACAAGTGTTGTCGGGCCGAACGGCGCGGGAAAATCAACGCTGCTTAAGGTTTTGGCCGGACTTTTTCCCTGCACGGGCAGCGTCAGCTTGATGGATAAACCACTGCCGGAATGGTCACGCCGTGAACGCGCAAAAGCGCTTGCGTGGTTGGGACAGAGCGAAGCTGCTGCGGAAGATTTGGGCGCATATGACGTCGCGATGCTGGGACGTCTGCCGAATCAGGGCTGGCTGGCGCCACCCAGTAACGCTGACCACGCTGCCGTGGAACGGGCGCTACGGGCTACGAAGGCATGGGACTACCGATCACGCTCGCTGGGTGCGCTTTCCGGCGGCGAGCGGCAGCGGGTGTTGATGGCGCGCATTCTGGCGTCGGAAGCGCAGGTGATGCTCATGGATGAACCGCTCGCAAACCTGGATCCGCCCCATCAGGCTGATTGGCTTGCCACGGTGCGAGCGCTCGTGTCTAAAGGCACCACGGTAATTAGTGTTCTGCACGAAATATCGATGGCACTTAACGCCGACGACATGGTCATCATGGCGGGGGGACTGGTGACCTACGAGGGGCTGTGCATTGATGCGAGGACGCACCGTGCGCTGGAGGCTGTTTTTGAGCATCGTGTCAGAGTTTTGGCGGTGGCCGATCAATGGATTGCTATTCCAAAATAGATGCAAACGGGATCCGTCTGGCCGACTCGCAGGTTGCGCGATCCCTGTCGAAGTCGGATAACACTTTACAGCGGTGCGAAAAGCAGAAAAGCAGTAACCGGCTAATCGGGCGGCTGCGTAAACGATGATTAACGTTATGCGGCCCCCATACCGGCGTCCCGCCTCCC
>JAYWHV010000380.1:0-1985 GCA_043777615.1 Burkholderiales bacterium
ACATTTCGTGCCACACGCGCAGTCGGCACCCGCTGAACGTGGATGATCGAGATTGGAATCTGGGTGCGGGCACTTGGACTTACACACTGCTTCATTTCAAGACCGACGACGACCCCAAGGCCACCAATACAACGCTGGCAGCGCTTCCCGGCTGGTGGGCGATGCAGTATGGCGCACGAACGGCGTACTACCACTTCACCGCTGACGGTAGGGTGCAGGGCAGCGAACGCCGTCCAGCGAGCGGCAAGGCAAGCGCCGCTGGTGCCACCGGACACGGCTACTGGTATGAGCGCGACGGCAAGATTCTGATGTTCTGGAGCAAGAGCGGCATCTTCAATGAATTGGTGCTGAACACGCGCGGCGACACACTATCCGGCGCAGCCAGTGATGGCAATCCTGCGGTGTCCGGCAGCAAGATTGTTTGACATCGGGACGAATCATTTGGGTTTAAGGTAATTGCGTCAATACTTTGTTGAAACTGCATACAGCTTTTGTGTAAAACCCTTATTTTCATTGGGCTTAGTCGCAAATATATTTAAAAGTCGACAATATGACTTATTGACCGCTAAGCCCTATGCAAAAGGGCGTTTCATCAAAATGTCATAGAGCTGATAAAACGTCCGATTCAAGCTTAGAATCTCGTCTAATCTTCACTTTACCGATTTCACTCTCGATCAGCCGCGCAGCATGAAGAGCAGACTCACCCTCCGACTTGACGAAACGCTGCTGCGCAAGGCGCGAATCGCCGCGCAGGAACGAAGCACCACCGTCAACGCCTTGATCCGAGACTTTATCGAGAAAACTGTGGTCGAAGCAGTGCCTGAACGAATCAGCACAGAACGCTTTATGCAGCTCATTGAGCAGGGCAAGTTCCCATCAACTGGCGAGCGATTGACGCGAGATTAGATGTATGACAGCGATCCGCGTATGCCGCGCTTACTGCGCGCTGAAGCGAACAGTGCAGATAAACAAAGTTCGTAGACTGGGCTGAAAACCCGGCCTACCAGCTTAACGCGCTGGTAAGTCGTATACGTACAGGCCAACGCCATTTGCCAGTGACTTGACCTGGGCTAAGCGCTCCGTGCTCCGAGCGAGCGCCAAACAATTGAACTCGTCGCTTGATTTCAGCACTGTATCAATTTCGGAGAGATATACGTCATGAGTTTTATCTTCGCTCAACCATCCTGCAGACGTAAGCAGATGAGGAAATAGCGCAACTGGGTGAAGTGTGAGCGAAAACATAGTTCTTTTGAGCGCTGTGTTTTCCGTCTTTGTGTTCTCAGATTTAATCAGGTACATCGCGAATTTTTCATTTGCGCTCCGGACGAAATTCAAAAAACCAGCTCTAGCTTTCACTTGCCCAGCGTTGTCACCGTCCATGAGCTGTAAATCGGCAAACGTTATGGGAAATCGACTGTGTGCGGAAATTAGCGCGCGGTGAAGGTCGCTAACGAGGACAGAGGAATCATCGTCGATGCAATCTGGATCGCAAAGCAGTCGCTCCAATATCGACTTTATGTGTACGGGCATGCTTAGCATCCTAAAACCTAGAAAAATTGGGCCAAGGTCGGCCTCCGCGCTTCCCGCCATCCGAATGGATGTTGCAGCTCGCGAGCTGGTTTGAAACCCAGGAAGCCGCATCAGCCGACGTCGCTGGGTGTAGCAACTCAGCCTACGGTCTTCAACACCCTACGAACAAAAAAACTACTCCCGCCACCCACTAGTAATCGGGTACCGCCAATCGCGCCCATACGCACGCGGCGTAACGCGCGGGCCGACCGGTGCCTGTCGCCGCTTGTATTCGTTGATGCGCAGCAGTCGCACTACCTTATCCACGTCCGCAGCAGGCAACCCCTTCGCCTTGATGTCCGCGGCCGAGAGGTTGTGCTCCATGTAGAGCGACATGATCTCGTCGAGGATAGGGTATTCGGGCAGCGAATCCTGATCGGTCTGGTCGTTCCTCAGCTCGGCCGAGGGCGCGCGCG
>JAYWHV010000381.1:0-6595 GCA_043777615.1 Burkholderiales bacterium
ATGACGCACTGGAAGTCGAAACCCAGATCGCGCGTACGCTGAGCCTGCGTCGTGAATTCAACAAAGCACACACCTTGCTCGATACGATTGAGAAGCGACTTTCGGAAAAGACGCGACCCGCCACGCGTGTTCGCTACCTGCTGGAAAGAGGCCGAACATGGCGCTCGGCGGGCGATCCCGCGAAGGCACGCCCGTTATTTTTTGACGCCTGGCAGCTTGCCGATCGCGAGAAGATTACGCTGTTGGCGATTGACGCCGCGCACATGCTGGGCATCATCGACCCGCCTGAGGAGGCAATGCGCTGGAACGAACGCGCGATGGCGCTGGCGATGTCGACCAACGTGCCGCGCGCACTGCGCTGGCGTGGTTCGCTCGCCAACAACATGGGCCACACCGAGCGCGAACGGGGCAATCTGGACGGTGCGATCAAATACTTCCGGGCGTCTCTGACCGCGTTCCAGCTCACCCGCAACGATTCGCAAATTCGCGTCGCGCAGTGGCAGGTAGCGAACGTTTTGCGCCTGCAAAAAAAGTATGACGAAGCACTCGCGATGCAGCTCCGGCTCGAGAAAGACATGACCGAGGCTAACGCACCGGATGGGTATGTCTACGAGGAGATCGCAGAGATTTATCTCGCCCAAGGTAAGGCCGTTGAAGCCAAACCCTACTTCGCGAAAGCAGCGAGTGCGCTGGGAGCTGATGCCTGGTTTGTTGAAAGCGAGAAGGCGCGATTGACGCGACTTCAGGAATTGCGAAAGTAGGGCGCCATCCGGCCGCATCCGTTCGCGCGGATGCCGACGCCGATGACTAAAACTTCAGACCTACTGCTTCAGCGTCGCAAGGTAGCGCTGAATGTCCGCGTCACCGGTTCGCATCGCATCTTTGCCAATTGCGCCCTGTACGAGTGACGGACCAGTTAGTCCGAGCAGGTAGCGAACAATCAGGACGCCGTCGGTCAGTGCGTCTATAACGCCGTCGTTATCGATGTCCAGATACGGGCGGATGCTGTTCAGATAGTCACCGATCTGCGTTGGGTCAGCGCGGTTGGCGAGCGATCCTACGGCACCGACGGTTAGCCACGACCCGGTAAGCCCAAACATGTAGCGGACGATCATCACGCCATCGGTCATCGGGTCGTACTGACCATTGGCGTCAACGTCCAGAATACGCATGCCAACGGTTGATACTGTCGGCGTAACGTTATTGGACGGCGACGACGGCAGGCTGACTCCGACGATGTTGGTTGCGGTGACGCTGAACGAGTAGGTAGTGCCGTTGCTCAACCCGCTCACTGTTCGTGTCGTGCTCATGAGATCCGCTGTCGTATCGACCCCACCGGCAGGGATTGACGTTGCCGTGAAGCGGGTGATGGGGCTGCCGCCGTTGTTGACCGGCGGGCTGAAAGTTACCGCCGCCTGGGAATCACCGGCCGTTGCTGTACCGATGATCGGGGCGTCGGGCACAGTAGCGCTGCTGACAACGATATCGAAAAAAGCATCACTCATCGAAAGATCGTTGCCGACGGCGTTGGTCGATATCTCTGTCGCAAACGATATGGCAGCGGCAGGCTGGATTCGGTAAGTGCCGACTGGCGTTGAAGAACTGCTACTCAGAGTGATGCTGGTGACCAGAATGTTGCTTCCAGACGCAATACCCGACAGGCCCGGTGCGTTGTTGCCGAGATTGACGGCATTGGTTGGCCCGAGCAAATTGTCCGGACTTGAGGTGGCCGCAACATTGGTCACGCCTCCTGTCGCATCGGTGAACGGACTGCCAATCTGGCTTCGACCGGTTATCGAGAAGTATCCGTTGTTCGCCGGTGCAGTTTGTGTAAGGCGATAGGACGCACCTATAGTCGAAACCGTCGGTGCATCGATGCGCACCTCGAAGGTAACCGTGCCACCTGGAGCGATCACTGCGGTGTTGGCGCTACCACCGGGAACCACCAATCGCGTAACAATGAGCGGATCCGCCAGAGCCATTAGCGGCAGCGTGGCTGCCAGCAGGCCAGGCAACATGTACAACGATGCAGACGACGTCACCAACCTCGTAAAAATTGCGCGCAGCAAGTAAAAAGCGGATGCTAATGCGCCGACACACACTGCTAAACCGGTCTGGTTATCGGCCCGCTGCTGTGTCTTCACGTCTGCACCTGTGAGATCAGCAGGACTGGCTGGCCTGGATGTCGAAGCACATGCGCGCGGCGACGGAGCCATTGGGATTGAATGTCCGGTAGGTGAACCTTGCGAAGGCGATCGAGAAACTGGATGTCGGTGCGGTTTGAGCGCTGGTAGAGGTGCGAACTGAGGTCAACAGGACATCCTCGAACTTCCAGTCGGACAATAGCGTCGCCGTAGCGGCGGAGCGAACTTCAAGCAACGCCTGAATGACGTGCGTCCCCGCAGCAAGTCTCGAAAATTGCAACGGCATGTTGGCTGATTCGAGCGCGGCAAAGCTGGCGTCCTGAACCGAGACTTTGCCTGCGCCGGCCCCGAACGAGGAGGTTACATTCGCACCGTGGCTGAACTTAAGTATCTCGATAGGAGCAGGCAATCCTGTTATGGTCAGCACCATCTTGTCAGCGCTCACGCTCGTGGCATTGACGATGACGTCGGCAAAGTTACTCAGGCTGCCGTCGGTAGCAACAAGCCGCAGCACGTAGGTGCCAAAAGCGCTAAACGTTGCCGTGGCCGACGTCGTCAACGGGTTGGTGAACGTAACCGTGCCTGGCCCCGATACCTTGCTCCAGCTCAATGTCGGCGCGCCCGGTGGGTTGGGCAGGCCGTCGTCGCTGACGCTGCCGACGAGATTCACACTGGCGGGTAGCACCACCGTCTGGCTGCTACCGGCATTCACAGCGGGTGGCTGATTGGCAGGTGCGGGCGGGGCCGGAAGCAGCATCGTCAGCTGCGCGTTGACCAGCGCTTCGTCAGTGGTCGTCAACGTTCCGCTGGCATCGACGTCTTGCAGATAATTCGCTGCTGCCACCGGTTGCGCCAATCGCGCATGCACTTGCTCTAGATCGGACAGTGTGACCACGCGATTCTGACTCACGTCGCCGCGAAGCAGACCGATGCGCACCGAGCCGCGCCCGGCAGTGCCACCGTCGACGCCAAGCACCCGCGTAACCGCAACGCTTACGTACTGCCCGTCAGTCACGCCGGTGAGCGGCACGATCATTTCGTTCCCGCTGAACGATGGGTCACCTGCCATGGCGGTGCCCTCGGTCACGACGGCCACTCCAGCCGCAACTGCCTTGTCAAAAGTAAACACGAGCGTCAGCGCTGGTCCGCTGCGTGGCTCTATGGTCGGGTTGCTGGCAGCTGGCGAGAGTGGCAGATCGAACGCCCCGGCGGACGCGTGTTGCTTGCGCGACGCAGCGGCAATTAACACCGGCGTATCACCGGACGCTGCAAGCGCGTTCTGTGTGGACAACAGGAGGCTTGCCGCAACCAGCAGCACGGTACAAAGCGGTCTGACGGATCGTATTGCCACGCAATCGATGCGGTTCAGCATGCCACGTTACTCACAACGTTCCAGCATGAACGCTGGGCGACACTGCCGTCGGTGGCGAAAACGCGGTAGGTGACCTTGTTGTAGCTCAGCGAGAAGTCGGTCATCGGCGACGCACTTGCTCCACTCAGGTGGCCGAGTGCAACGCTGGTGACCAGCGCCTCTTCAAACGTCCAGTCGGAAACTAACTGGCCCGTGGTCGGCGACAAGACCACTAGTTGTGCAGTGGTCAAACGCGCACCGGCGATGAGTTTGGTAATTTCCAGCGGGGTGGCGGGGCTTTCGGCAGCGGTGAATGCCGCGTCCTGAAAGTTAGCGAGGGTGCTGCTGCCACCCGTAACGGGTGGCACTTTGGTCGCACCTACCGAAAAGCTGGAAATTTCAATCGGTGCCGGGAAGCCCGTGAGCGTCAATGTCAGGTTACCGGCATGCGGGCGGGCAGAGAGCGCACACGTGGCAGCAATGGCGACAGTGGCCACAAATCGACGGGATAGTCGAGGCGTAGTGTCGTGCTTCAACATCCGACACCCCAGCACACCTGCTGCGCAACGCTCCCGTCAGCAGCATAAACCCGATATACGACTTTGTCGAAAGCGAGAGAGAAGTTTGTGCCCGTGGATTCACTGTTGGCGTTATCCCGACCGACCGAAACAGAACTTATTCTGACGGGCGTGAACGTCCAGTCGGATAGCAGTTGCGACGTAACCGGCGACAACACCTGCAACTGGGCAGACGTGAGGTTTTGGCCGCTTGTGAGAGCGGCATACTCTTTAGGCAACGCGCCGGACTCCGGTGCGGAGAAGTAGGCGCCCTCAAAATTCACCGCCGTACCGTACCTGTAGACGCGAGTGGAAAAGCGAAGAACTTCAATCGGTGCTGGAAAACCGCTGATGGTCAGCAACATATTGCCAGCGGACACAGCGTTGCCCGAATGAAAGCCGATCACCGCTGTCGCCGCCATAGCGGTCAGACGACTGAACATCTGCACAAGCTTCATTTCTATCCCCAGTCGATACGCCCGCCGTCGTTGGCGTCGGGTCTGCTACCTCGCAAACCAATATACGCGCAGCGAGAAAGCTCCGCAAGCGACAACACACAATTATTTTCGGCTAACAGCTTTCGTGCGAAACGCCTTATTTTCTTCGGCTATATTCCATAAATTCAGAATATCGACTTTAGCGAAAAATTATCTTTTCCCCTTACAAAGCAACGGTTCTCCTAAAAAGCCAATGCTCTTATTGAATAGAAGAACGCTTGGTCGCCAACCCAAATTGGGGCGACTTTCGGCCAACCGGTGCCGCAATGAGTGTCGCGCCGAAGGACCGATCGGGCACGTCACCAGCTCCACCGCGTCAACACTCAGGCCGCCGCCAACAACGCATCTCCATACCGCGCCAAATGCCAGTCGCTGTCGCCAAATGTCACGCTGATCATCGTCAGTCGTTTGAAGTAATGCGACGTGTTTAACTCGTGCGTGACACCGATCCCGCCATGCAGTTGCACCGCGTTTTGACCGACGAACCGGCATGCCTGACTGATCAACGTTTTCGCCGCTGAGATTGCCTTGGCGCGCGACGCAGCATCGGGATTGTCCACCGACACTGCGGCTTCCAGCGCCATCGAGCGTGACATTTCGACGTGCATCAGCATGTCGACGGCGCGGTGCTGCAACGCCTGATTGGTGCCCAGTGCGCGGCCGAATTGTTTGCGCGTTTTCAGGTATTCGATGGTGATTTTTTGCAGCTCGGTCATGGCGCCGACGGCTTCCGCGCAGAGCGCAGCGCAGGCCACATCGAGCGCGTAGTCAATCGCAGCTTGCGAATTGCCACGCGCACCGAGTAGCGCATCAGCACCGATGGTCACCTTCACAAATTCAATATCGGCACCGCGCTGCGCGTCCTGCATCGGATACGCGTGACGCGTCACGCCCGCGGCGGTTGCGGGTACGAGGAAAAGCGACGCCTCGGTATCGCCCGCTACCTTCGCCGAGACGATCAGCACATCCGCGCAGTCGCCGCCGAGCACGGAAATCTTCTTGCCGTTCAACTCGTAGCCATCGCCCTTCGGCGTTGCTGTTAGCGCAACCGACGCCCGCTCATAGCGTTGCCCCGGCTCGGTGTGCGCGAATGCATAAAGCGTTTCACCACTGGCAAGGCCTTCACAGAGGCTCGCGCGTTGCGCCTCGGTCCCCGCCGCTTTGATCAGCGCTGCAGGCAGCACCACGCAGCCCAGATACGGCTCGAGCACGAGCCCTTTGCCGATCTGCTCCATCACCACCATCGTGTCGACCCCACCGCCGCCCAGACCACCATCGGCCTCGGCCACAGGCAGCGCCATCAGACCGATTTCGGCCAGCTGATTCCAATGCGCGCGCGACCAGCCTTCGGGTGACCGGATGACTTTCCAGCGATCATCAAACGTGTAGTCACGTTCGAGAAATTTGCCGATGGAATCCTTGAGTGCGGTTTGTTCTTCAGTCAGAGAGAAATTCATGATTTACAGCCCCAGAACCAGTTGCGTAATGATGTTGCGCTGAATTTCATTCGAGCCACCGTAGATCGATGTCTTCCTGAAATTGAAGTAGTGACCCGTGGCGTAACGGAAAGCCTCGTCCGACAGCCAGGCAACGTCGGCCGCACCGTTGTCACCTTCGCGAACGTAGGGCAGCGCGGCCGGGCCCGCGGCCATCATCGTGAGCTCGGTCAACACCTGCTGAATCTCCGAGCCCTTGATTTTTAGTAGCGAGGCTTCAGGCCCCGGCTGCCGCTTTTCGCGTTCGGCATCGAGCACGCGCAAGAGCGTAATTTCCAGCGCCCGCAAATCGATCTCCACCTGCGCCAGACGATCGCGGAAACGGACGTCTTCGATCAATGGTTTGCCATTAGCCAGCGCCTTCGTTGCTACATTTTGCAGGCGCTTCACGATGCGTTTGCAACGCCCTACGCCGGCAATACCAGTGCGCTCATGTGAGAGCAAAAACTTGGCGTACGTCCAGCCCTTGTTCTCTTCGCCCACGCGGTTCTCGACGGGCACTTTCACGTCGTCAAACCACACTTCGTTGACCTCATGCTCCTGATCGAGC
>JAYWHV010000382.1:0-6592 GCA_043777615.1 Burkholderiales bacterium
TGCCTTACATTCGGGTTCGATGAATTAGAGGTACAGGGACCGCGTATGGAGCTAAAGGAATTCATTGCACAGGCTTTATGCGACATCGTCGCGGGGGTCAAAGAGGCGCAAAGCAAAACCGACAAGGGCACGATCGTTCCGGCCGTTCGCAACAGCAACAAGGCGGTCGAAATGAAGATAAGCAGTTTGACGACGGTTGATTTTGAAGTGACCGTAAACACGGTAAAGCGAGCCGGAAGCGAAGCTAAGCTCAATGTTGTTGCGGCATTTGTTGGCGGTAGTGTCAAGGGAGAAAGTGCCTCAAGCGACGGTCACGCCGCGAAACTGTCATTTCGAGTTCCCGTGAACCTACCGACCAGTGAACGGTAGTTGTCGCACTCGCACTAGGGCTGCATTTGAGATAGCGATAGAGCAATAGGGTGATGACAGAATGCTGGGATGGAACTCGCGGCTTATCTCAAATCTTTTCTCGGTCTACTGGCCATTGTTGACCCGTTCATCGCGGTGCCGATGTTTCTGGCGTTGACGCCGACTGCTACTGCTCAGGATCGGTTTCGGATTGCGCGGATTGCTGCGGTGGCGGTGTTCTGCGTGTTGGCGATTGGTCTGCTGGCGGGCGGGCCGGTGCTTGAGTTTTTCGGGATCTCGCTTTCGGCGTTCAAAGTGGCGGGGGCACTCTTGTTGCTGATCTCGGCGATGGACAGTTTCAACGCCGCGCCCGGACGCGTTCGGCAAACGCCGGAAGAGGAAGAAGAGGCGCATCACAAACACGCTGTGGCGGTGGTGCCGATCGCCATTCCGCTCCTGGCCGGACCGGGCGCGATTTCGATGGTGATTGTGTTCGGTCAATCGCATGCCGCGATCAAACACATCGGCACGATTGCTCACTTGGGCATGATGCTGCTGGTCATCGCCGTGGTGGCGCTGATCACCTGGGTCACGCTGCGAGCGGCACAGCGCGTCTCTGTGGCGCTTGGCATCACCGGGATGAACGTTGCCACGCGTGTCGGCGGTTTGATCACTGCTGCGCTCGCTATCGAGATTCTGGCGTCCGGTTTGACGGGCCTGTTTCCGGGGTTGAAATCGTAAAAGCTTTCGGCTGAAACCCCCATTTCATAAGGGCTCAGAGTAGATTCAGGCTCGAGTCGACAATGTATGAATTGGCCTTTTACCCCTCATGCGACGTCGCTTTCCGTATAAAGCTGATTATCAATCGTTTGCCGCGCTTCGCACTTTCAGGCGACTTACGCTATCGCCTCATCGTGCGCCAGTAATGCGCGTGCAGCCGCGCCGACGCGCTCATGGTGCTCCGCGCCAATGTTGGTAAGCATCGGTAGCATCGGACCCATGTCGGCAATGCCTGCCAGCGTCACCGCCTCATGCAGCGTGCGAATCGGGCTGATGCTGTCGCGGCATTCCTCCATCGGCATGTAGGCTGCGCGAATCTTCGCGGCTTCGTCGTACTGACCCGCCTTGATGAGCTGCAGAATCTTCATCGAACCGCGCGGGGCGACGCAGACGGAGCCAGAGGTGAATCCCTGCAAGCCGAAATCGCGCAGGTGAACGATTGCCGGGGTTTCGCCGATGCCGCTCAGAATCATCTTTGGATCAACGTGTTGCGTGAGTTCCGTCAGGTACGGATCGTTGGATGGGTCTTTACGTACCGTGCCGTACTTCACGGCGGCCACGACGCCGTCAGCCACCAGTTTCGCCATCGTTTTCGGCTCAAGGTAGTTGTCGGATTTGATGTAGACGATCAGTGGCTTTTTGTAGAAATTCGCGAGTCGCAAAATGCCGATCGCCAGACCTTCGTCGGTCGACGGAAACGGCAGCGGCAGCAGCATCGCGGTCGGAAATGTGCGGCTCCGCAGCAGATCAACCTGATCGATCGCTTTGCCGAAATCAGGCCCGATTGAAGGAATGACCCAGCTGTCCTCGCCCGCGAGTTTCTCCAGCATCTCGAGAACTTTGTGATAGTCGCGCACACCGATGTTGTAGAAGTTGGCGTTGCCGCCGTACATCAAGGTGCGCACGCCGCCCGCTTCAAGGTGACGAATCATCGCCTTGTTCGCGGAGATATTGAGCGAGTAGTCCGGATGCCGCGCCATCGGCGGCACAGCGAGCACGGATGCGGCCAGGTCGTCGGGGGTGACTGAGGTTGTTTTCACAGAGCGTTGTCCTTAAAGCATGAGGCGTGGAAGCCACAGCGACACGGCGGGAACATAGGTCACGACCGCCAAGACGAACAGTAGCACCCCGAAGAACGGCATGAGTGATTTCACTAGCGCCTCGATGGTGATTTTGCCGACCGCACTGCCGACGAAGAGCAGCGCACCTACGGGTGGCGTCAGCAGGCCGATGGATAAATTGACCATCATGATCATGCCGAAATGCACCGGATCGACGCCAAGCGATTTAACAACTGGCAACAAAATGGGCGTCAGGATCAGGATCAGCGGCGCCATATCCATCATCGTACCCAGCACCAGCATCATGACGTTCATGCACAAGAGGATGACGTACTTGTCACTGGACAGTGACGAGAACATCTCGGTGATCTTGAGCGGAATTTGCATCAGCGTGAGCATGTAGCCAAACGCCGCTGCAAAGCCGATCAGGATCATCACGATGGTCACTGTCTTTACGGTGCGATGAACGAGTTTGGGCAGGTCCTTCCATTTGTAGTCGCGATAGATAAACATCGTGACGAAGAACGCCCAGAGCACGGCGATGGCTGCAGATTCGGTGGCCGTAAACACGCCAGAGAGAATGCCGCCGAGAATGATCACCATTGTCATCAATCCCCACATGGCATCGCCGCAAATCTTGAGCGCCTGCTTGAGTGGAATGACCTCGCCCTTGGGGAAGTTGCGTTTTTTGGCGGTGTACAAACAGAGCACAATGAGCGACAAGCCGAGAAGCAGCCCTGGTAACACACCGGCGATGAACAGCGCGGAGATTGAAATTGAGCCGCCCGCAGCCAGCGAATACAAAACAGCGTTGTGGCTGGGCGGAATCAGGATCGCTTGCACCGATCCGCTCACCGTCACTGCCGTCGAGAAATCGCGCGGGTAGCCTTTCCGCTCCATTTCCGGGATCAGCACGGAACCGATAGAGGCGGTGTCCGCGACCGACGAGCCCGATATGGCGCCGAAGAAGGTGGACGCCAGAATGTTCACGAGTGAGAGGCCGCCGCGAATGAATCCGACGAAGACGCCTGCGAAGGCGACGAGTCGCCGCGACATTCCGCCTTCGGCCATGATCGCGCCGGCAAGCACGAAGAACGGGATCGCAAGCAACGAGAATTTGTTGACGCCGCCTGCGATTGCGATCATGACGGCATCAAAAGGAATATCGATCCACCATGCGCCGATCAGCGCAGCGGCACCGAGGGCATAGGCGACGGGTACGCCCAACAACATGAGCAGGGCAAAACTGCCGAGAAGGATCAGTGCGTCCATTACAGTGTGCTCGTGTTCATTAGTTTGCGGCCGTAGTTGCATCGATCTGATGATCGATATCGTGATCGAAACGCACGATGGCGCGATGGCTCTGTGAGCCAAAAATCATGTGCTCGAGCACAAATAAAAGGGTCAAAAAGCCACCGATGGGCACGGGCGAATAGGTGAAGCCGACCGGCATCCACGGAATCTCGCTGATGCTCTGCCCCCAGGTTTCCATGCACAGCTTGGTGCCGTAAATCAGCATGAACAGACTGATCACCAGCATCACAACGTGCGCGAATTTTGCGGCCAGCGCTTTCAGCGCTGCGGGCATGCGATCTGTGAGCATCGCCACGGCGATATGGGAGCCTGCACGGTAGCTGGCTGCGGCACCGACGAAGGTGAACACCACCATCAACAGGATTGAAACGGGCTCTGGCCACTGCGAGCCGCTGCCGAGCACGTAGCGCGCAAAAATGCCCCACGGAATGATCAGCGACATAAAAAAAATGGCTGCACCGGCGACCCAGATGCAGCCCAGATAAACCGTGTCGAGGACACGGTGGATTGGTTCGTTCATTTATTTCCTCCCCTGACTTTTGGTGTTGCACTCGTGACACTGGCATGACGCGCTCGTGTCACGAGAATTGCCGTTAACTACTTGACGTCAGCAACACGCTTCATGAGATCCGCCAATTGCGCACCGTACTTGGCGCGCACGGGAGCGGTCGCGTCAAAGAAGAGCTTCTGGTCAACCGGCACGAATTCAATGCCAGCGGCTTTGAGCTTGCCGGTGTAATCGGCGACGCTCTTGTCCCACAGCGCGCGTTGCTCGAGTTGCGCCTCACGCGAAACTTTTTTCACCAGCGCTTTGTCTGCATCGGACAACTTGTCCCAAGTTGTTTTCGACATCACAAAGATTTCCGGGATGATCAGGTGGTTGGTCTGCGCGTAGTATTTCGTACCCGTCGTGTAGTGATTTGAGGTGAAGAGGCTTGGGGGATTGTTCTCTGCGCCGTCGATCACACCCGTTTGCAGTGCACTGAACACTTCACCGTAAGCCATCGAAATGCCGTTACCGCCCATCGCGTTCATCGTGTCGACGAACAAAGGATTGCCCATCATCCGCACTTTGACACCTTTCAGATCGGCTGGTGTTTTAACCGGTTTCTTGGTGTACAAACTGCGCGAGCCGCCGTCCATCCAGCCAAGAGCAACAAGCTTGGCCGGGCTTGAAGTGATTTTGGCGAGCAACTCGTCGCCGACAGGGCCATCGATGACTTTGCGCATATGCGCCTCGTCACGGAACACGAACGGCATGTTGAAAACGTTGACTTCCGGCACGATCGGGCCAATGACGCCGAGTGAAATACGGGCAATCTGGATCGCGCCGAGCTGAACCTGCTCAACGGCTTCCTTTTCCTGGCCAAGCACAGCTCCCGGGAACATCTGGAACTTGATCCGGCCACTGGTGGCGGCATCAAGCTTTTTGCCCATGTTTTCCACGGCAACAACGGTTGGATAACCGGCGGGGTGAGTGTCATGAGCTTTCATGACGATGTTTTGTGCATGCAGGTTGGCGGCAAGCATGCCAGCCAGCGACAGCGCAGCCAATGCTTTGAGTTTGAATTTCACGGTAAGGTCTCCTTGGGGTGGTTTTTTGTAACTAGTAACTATTTTTGGATCAGATCGGAACAGGATTTTCACAGACGCTTCAGGAGCGCAGCTGGAACTTCGGCTCGGGCAAGCCGCATACACCAGGGTGGAGCGCGAAGACACCGCCAGCCAGCGGTTGATCCTGAAGATCAACGCCGCCGGGGCGGATCGAGGTGACAAAAAGCGTATCAAGGTTTACCCCACCAAAGGCGCACATTGCAGGCTTTTTGACGGGAACGGCGTGTGACTGATCGAGTTTGCCCTCCGGCGTGAAGCGATGAATCAATCCGGCGTCATTACCGCAAATCCAGTAACAACCGTCGGCGTCAACGGCCGCGCCGTCGGGGCGCCCAGGAAGAGGATTCATATCCACAAATATGCGCTGGTTGGACGGCGTGCCGCTTTCGGTGTCGTAATCAAACGCCCAGATCGTCTGCACCGACGGATGTGAATCGGAAAGATACATCGTCTTGCCGTCGGGGCTGAACGCCATTCCGTTCGGGACAATCAGCTGCTCAAGCAGTACCCGCTGATCGCGGGAGCCATTGAAGGTGCTGACCGTGCCGACGGCTTTAGCCTCAGCCATGTTGAGGAACATGGTGCCTGCCAAAAAACGACCCTGTCGGTCGCAACGACCGTCGTTAAACCGCATTGTCGGTGCCGCATGCTGGGCCGTCGCGAGCAGTGCCGTGTTGGCGCTACCGTCGGCGTTAAGCGTTACCCGAAACGTGCCGGTTTCCATCCCGGCAACCCATTGGTTGTCGCCAGCGTGCGCAATGCAGCCCACCATTTCCGGAAGCCGCCAAAAACGGGTGTGCTCGCCGGCTGCGTCCCAGCGCCATATTGCCTTCGCCGGAATGTCGACCCAGTAAAGCGCCTGCTCTTCCGGCACCCAGACCGGGCTCTCGCCCGTGCTGTTTTTGCCGTCAAAGATCAGTTCTGCGTTTGTCATGGCTGCGGTTCGATTTGCGGAACAATCACTTGTTCGGGAAGGGGCCGAGCTTTACGAAGCCGCCGCCCTGATACTGCATGGCGATGTCGTCCGCAGGCAAATGCACGGCGGTTGCCTCCATTTCGGCGCGGAACGGTTCTGACGAGTCTGTCGGCGTCCAGCCGAGATGCGCGGCCTTCCTGTTGTCCCACCAGGACGGCTTGTTGTCAGAGGCCGCATAAACGATCGTGTGGCCAACTTCCGGCGCGAGCAGGGCGCACGTGACGAGACTGGTCAGATCGTCGTAGCTCAGCCAGGTCGCCATCATTCGACGGTCGATTGGCTTCGGGAACGACGAGCCGATCCGCATGCACACCGTCTCAATGCCGTAGCGATCAAAGTAGAAGCGCGACGCTGCTTCCCCAAATGCCTTGCTCATGCCGTAGTTTCCGTCGGGGCGTAGCAGGGCGTCTGCATCAATCCGCTCGGACTGTTTGTGAAAGCCGACAACGTGGTTTGAGCTCGCAAACAAAATGCGCTTCGCTCCCTTGATCCGCGCCGC
>JAYWHV010000383.1:0-6562 GCA_043777615.1 Burkholderiales bacterium
GTCGGCAGGCGCTGCAAAATGAGCGTATCTACGTTAATACGGCTCGCAAAAGAGAATCCCCAGTCTCCCTGCAACATCGCAAGTAGCCAGCGGAAATAGCGCACCATGACGGGGTCATCCATGCCGAATTTTTTTCGCAGATTCGCTGCGACTTCGGCAGGGATGTTCGGATTCGAAACGATGTCGCCGAACGGATCGCCCGGCGCGAGTGCAAGTACCGTGAACAGCACGACACTGATGCCCAGCAAACTGGGGAGGGCGATCAGTATCCGTCGCAGGACATAGGTCCCCGATAGCGTCATGACGCGCTACCTCGAATTACGCCTCGCGATACCAGTCCTGCAGAGCCCAGAAATCACTGTCCCAACCGCTCTCAGAGTACCTGAGCTTAAGACTGGCACCGCGTGCGCGTGGACGGGAGACGACGGGGATCACCGCGCGATCCTGCACGACCAGGTCGTTCATCTTGATGAAGAGCGCCGTGCGCTTGACCGGGTCGAGCTCGCCCTCGGCGGCACGGAAGGCTTTGTCATATTCCGCGTTCGACCAGCGGGTGCTGTTACGCCCCTGCCATTTGTTCGCCTTGGTGGCGAACTCCCAAGAGCAGAACTGGTTCATGAAGATTTCTGCATCGGGCGCGTTCATTGTCGTCGTGTACATCTGCAGGTCAGCGTAGAGCTTGGTGTAGGTGTCTGGATTGGCGACGTCTGAAGAGAAGAAGACCGCACCGGTGATCGCCTTCAACTCGATATCAATGCCCGCTTTTTGACATGCCTGCTTCACAATCGCCTGCGTTTTCTGGCGCGGTTGATTGACCGAAGTCTGGTACAGGAACTTGAGCTTTTTGCCGCCTTTTTCGCGGATTCCGTCGCTGCCTTTTTTCCAGCCCGCCGCCTCGAGAACAGCGTTGGCCTTGTCAATATTGAATTCCGGCTTGTTGGCCGCCGAGCGGAACCGTGGAGGATTATTGATGAAGTTGGCGGTGCCAACACCAGCACGGCCATAAATAAATTGCTGGACGGATGCACGATCGATCAAGAACGACAAAGCCTCTCGCACCGCGAATTCCGACAGAATGGGATGCTTGGTTTTGATGCTTGAGCGCTCGCCATCAACCTCGGTTGCCGGATCCGTGAAGTTGCACTGGATGAACTCGATATCGCCGCTCGGAATGATGACGACTTTGCCCTTCCCTCCAGTCTCCAGCTTGACCAGAATTTCATCTTCGACCTGCAAATTCCAGGCGAAATCGTATTCACCGGTTTGCAGCACCGCACGCGCGGCCGACACGGCGTCACCGCCACCTTTCATCTCGATCGAGTCGAAGAACGGTTTGTTGGCCTGGTGGTAGGTGGGATTTAGAGCACCGCGAACCATGTCACCCGGCGTGAAATCGGTGAATTTGTATGGGCCAGTGCCGACTGGCTTTAGATTGTTTGGTGCTTCACGCGACTTGGCACCTTTGTAGGCCTCAAACAGGTGCTTCGGAATGATCATGCCTTGCACGCCAACAAATGGCGTGGCCCAGAATGGCGTCACTTTGTTGAAGGTGATCTTTACGGTGTGGCTGTCGATTGCCTCGACCTTCATATCCTTATAGGAACCGATGGTCACGGCGGAGGTGGCCGGATCGGACGCGTATTCCCAATTGAAGACGACGTCGGCCGAGGTGAACGGTTTGCCGTCGTGCCAGGTCACGCCGCGCTTCAGTTTCCAGATGACGGACTTGCCGTCTTTTGAGAGCCCGCCGTTGGTGGCGGAAGGAATTTCCGCGGCAAGATTGGGCACCAGATTGCCGTCTTTGTCCCAGCTGGCAAGTGGTTCGTAAAAAATCCGTGACCCGTCCTGATCTTTCGTGCCCGTTGCGAAGTGCGGGTTCAAGAGGGTCGCGCCCTGCCACCACAACACCTTGAGCGCACCGCCGCCGCCGCGTTTGGTTGGCTTGTAGGTCGACGGCGTCTGCGCCTGCGCAATGCCGGCGTTCAACAACAGATGGCCCGCCATCGGAGCGGTAACACCCAGACTGACCAGCTTGACCATGAAGTCACGACGCGCCAGTTTTCCCCCGCGCACGTCTTCTATGAGACCGCGAATTTGCTTTTCATTCATTTGTGTGTCCTTCGATCAGTGTGTTGTTCTGGAAGCGGCTGAACTGCGGCAAGCTTCGGTTTTTTGTTTAGGCAACGATGGTAGCAACAATGTTCTGTGGAGTCACGGTGGGGCTACCCGAAAGGAATTTCGGTGGATTGCGAGGCTCCCGACACCAAACAGCTTCGACCCGCGATGGCCTCCACAATAGGGGTAGCTGCGCATTTTCATGAAATTCGACTTTAGCCAAAATACCCCTTCAGCCCCAGTGCAGCGGTAATGTAGCAATAAAGCTGATCTGCATGCATGCCACGGGTCGTGGGACTAAACTAAGCCGAAACCGGAACTACGCCGCCGAGCTTTTCCGTGATTTCCCGCCCAGTGTGAGCAACAAGCGGGCCAAGCTTCAAAATGCGCTCATCAGTCAGCCGCGCGATTGGGCCCGCCAGCGAAATTGCGCCAATCGGCTCGGCGAATTCATCATAGATTGGCGCAGCCACGCAGCGTAACCCCATCGCGTTTTCCTCGTCGTCGTAGCTGTAGCCACGGGCGCGAATGGTGGCGAACTGAGCCCGCAATTTCTGCGGATCGGTGATCGTTTTTGTGGTGAGCTGTACCAAATCGGAGTCACGCAGCACGAGCGCCAGTTCCTCTTCCGGCAGCGCCGAGAGCATTGCCTTGCCCGAACCGCTGGCGTGGGCCGGAATGCGCGAGCCGAGCCGCACGAGCATTCGCATCACCTCGTGGCATTGCACTTGACCGATGAAGCAGGCGTGCGTGCCGTCAAGGATGGACAGATTCGCCGTCTCGCCGGAAGCCTCCATGAGCCTGCGCAAATAGGCGTGACTTTCCCCGACAAAATCGCGGTTAGACACGAATGCGCATCCGACACGGTATGTTTTTAGCCCGACATACCAAAGGCCTGAATCCTTCGCCTGCGTCACGAAGCCCATATCGGCAAGCGTGTTGAGCAGACGATGTGCTGTAGATGGCGGCAGGTCGGCCCGGCTCGAGATTTCGGTGAGCGTGATGCCGCCTTCAGATTCCGCAAGCTTTTCCAGCAGCGTCAGACCGCGCGTAAGGCTTTGAACGCCGCCACTGCCGCTAGCGCCGCCGGCGATCGCTTTGGCGCGTCGTGTGGCTGATGTACCTGGCTCGGTGGGAGAGGCAACGCGTGGGGCCATGACTTGATTTGACTGAGACTGTGATGGCGCAGTTTATCCAATCGTTCAACGGCGTGGAATTAGGTTGCAAGATATGAAACTTTGCCGACAATCCTCGCCTGGAGACGTTGGAGGTTTCGGGCCAAAGCTGCCCGTGCCGCCCCAACTTCGCCGATATGTTTGACGGTTTTGCTTGGGGGATGGCAGGGAGTTATCGAGCCTTTGGATGGCTCATATCTGACCCAACTTCGCCGGTGGGACTGATAGTTTTGCTTGGGGGACGGCGGGAGGTACCGAGCCTTGACTGGCTCATATTTGACCCAATCGCTCCTATGGTCGCGATTGGTGCCGGAGAGATGAATCGAACACCCGACCTTCTCATTACGAATGAGCTGCTCTACCAACTGAGCTACACCGGCACTTGCATGACACACGAGAGAAATTGCTTCCACTCGTCACGCTTTCTAAACAGTTTGCACTGCCTAGCCCATAATTATGCCATGGCTAAAAATTTCTTTCATACTGGATTTTTGCGATGAAGCTTGCTCGCATTATGGGCTTTCACGCTGTCACCGCGAGGTTGCAGCGCCGGCCAGAATCCGTAGTCGAGTTATTCGTGTGGGAAGCGCGTCGCGATGAGCGGATTGGTGAATTGCACACCTTGGCGGCGAGTCTCGACATTGAGGTTCAGACCGTCGACGCCGGGCGGTTGACGGCGTTGGCTCAGTCGGACCAACATCAGGGTGTAGTGGCACTGGTCGAGGTGTTGGCCGATGGCTCGGCCGGCGCGGACTTCGACACGGTTCTCGCGGCAAGTCTCAAAAAGTCAACGCCACCGCTTTTCCTGCTGCTAGACCAGATTCAGGACCCGCACAATCTGGGGGCCTGCATTCGCAGCGCTGACGCATTTGGTGCGGATGCCGTGATCGTCCCGAAACACGGGTCGGCCCCGCTTTCAGCCGTAGCACTCAAGGCCGCTAGCGGTGCGACCGAAACGACCCCGATCTGTCAGGTCAACAATTTGGTGCAGTGCATCGAAAGCTTGAAGGCTGCGGGAATCTGGGTGCTCGGTGCCGAAATGGAAACCGATGCGACGTTATTCAACACAACCCTCACTGGGCCGCTCGCCTGGGTGTTGGGCAACGAGGGTAAAGGTCTGCGCCGTCTCACTCGCGAGCGCTGCGATGCGCTGGTCGCGATCCCGATGGTGGGCGCAGTTGAGAGCCTGAACGTGTCAGTGGCAACGGCAGTTTGCCTCTATGCGACACAGGCTGCACGCGCCAGAGCCTAGGCGACGTTCGCGAGTTCGCGTCTGGCGAAACCGGTGTGGGCGTCACGGCGTTGAGCGCCGAGACGTTTGCCCCAAACGAGCGCCGGTCGAGCAGTTGCCTGCAACGGATCGACAAGACTTCCGGTGACGTCAACCGGGGTACTATTCATGCTTCCTGATTGTGCGTTTTCACATGCTTGCTTTTGTTCTTCGACGACTGTTTCAGGCGGCGCTCGTCATGCTGGTGGTGGCGTTTATCGCGTTTTCACTGTTTAACTACGTGGGTGACCCGGTCAACATGATGCTGGGTCAGGATGCGACGCCTGAACAAAAGGTTGAGTTGCGCGAAAGTCTTGGCCTTGACAAGCCGATTTATGCGCAGTTTGCAGCGTTTGTGGGCAACGCTGTTCGCGGAGAGTTCGGCTTGTCGCTGCGTCAGGCTCGCCCCGTTTCCACGCTGATCAAGGAGCGCCTGCCGGCGACGCTCGAACTTGCGTTTTGTGCGGCCGTTCTGGCGCTGGTCGGAGGCGTCGTTCTGGGTGTGTACACAGCGCTTCGACGAAACGGTATTTTTTCCCAATTTCTGTTGATGGTGTCGCTCATCGGCGTAAGTCTGCCGACGTTTCTCATCGGCATTTTGCTGATCCTGATTTTTGCGGTCACGTTGCAAGTGCTGCCGTCTTACTCTCGCGGCGATGTCACGCAAATCGGCTGGTGGAGCACAGGATTGTTGACCTGGAGCGGGATCAAGGCGCTGGTGCTGCCGTCGGTCACTTTGTCGCTCGGAACAATGACGCTCATCATGCGCCTGGTCCGCAGCGAGATGCTTGAAGTGCTGCGCACTGACTACATCAAGTTTGCCCGCGCTCGCGGCTTGACCAACAACGCAGTTCATTTCGGCCATGCGCTCAAAAACACGCTGGTTCCAGTCATGACGATCATGGGCCTGCAACTGGGCACCATCATTGCGTTTGCCATTGTCACCGAGACGGTGTTTCAGTGGCCGGGTATGGGCTTTCTGTTCATTCAATCGGTGCAGTTTGCTGATATCCCAGTGATGGCGGCGTACCTTGTGCTGATCTCGTTCGTGTTTGTCAGCATCAATCTGATTGTTGATCTCTTGTACTACGTTGTCGATCCACGTTTGCGCATTGAGCAAACTTCGCCAGCGCACTAATTTTTTTGTTGTCAGTATTACCCCGGGATCAAGATGTACAACCCAAGCAAAGTCTCCGAAGCGATCCGCGAATTTCACAGCGACCTCACTGCGATTCGACGAGATATTCACAATAACCCCGAGCATGCGTACAAGGAGACGCGCACCGCAGCGCTTGTCGCCGAGCGCCTGACCGCGTACGGGGTCGACGAGGTGCACACCGGTATCGGTGGCACGGGTGTTGTCGGCGTCATCCGCGGCAATCGTTCCGGCACTCGAAATATCGGACTTCGTGCTGATATGGATTGCCTCGCGATGACGGAGGAAACGCGCCTTCCGTACGCATCGCAAAACAAGGGCTACATGCATGCCTGCGGTCACGACGGCCACACCACGATGCTTCTCGGTGCAGCACGTTATCTTGCGAAAACCCGCAATTTTTCGGGTACGGTTTACGCCGTGTTTCAACCGGCCGAAGAAGGTGCCGCAGGTGCCAAAGCGATGATGGACGACGGCTTGTTCGAGCGATTTCCGATTCATGCGTTTTACGGCCTGCATAACGCGCCCTGGGTGCCGCTCGGATCGATGGCGGTGCGCAATGGTGCGATGATGGCGGCGGCCGATCGCATCGAGATCACCATTGAAGGCAAGGGCGGACACGGTGGCATGCCGCAGTTTGTGGCCGACCCGGTTCTGGCGGCGGGTCATGTGATCACCGCGATTCAATCGATTGCCTCGCGCAATGCCGATCCGGCTGATTCAGTGGTGGTTTCGATCTGCGCAATGGAAGCCGGTGTGATGAACACGTATAACGTGATTCCGCGCGAGGTAAAGCTCATCGGCACGGTGCGCACCTATCGCAAAGAAGCGCAGGCGATGGTGATT
>JAYWHV010000384.1:0-6553 GCA_043777615.1 Burkholderiales bacterium
CGAGCACCGCAGGATGAAGCGGGGTGCAGGGGCTAGCCTTTTGGTTACTTTTGGGCAATGCCAAAAGTGACTCGCCTTCAGGCGAAATGAAGCGGTGGCGGGTGAACCACATTTGCTCTTCCCTTGCGTTCATGGTTCGACAGGCTCACCACGAACGGGGACGGTGGCGTGCAAGCCTCGAGCGGAGATCAGTCCACCATCACCCTCTCCCAAGCCCTCTCCCCTCAAGGGAGAGGGGACTGATTTGCGCTTCGCGGGTCTTACGAACTTGATCCCCGACTTCGTTAAGGATGACGGCGGCGACGCACCAGAACGACAGCGGTGTTGTGCGAGGATGGTGGCGGAGCGGTACTTCGATGGCTTAATTGCGGTCGAAAGTTTGTGTCTGAATGAGTTAATCAGCTTTTCCGTGAAAGGCTTACTACACATGGGCTAGACTCGTAAAACGCCATTTATCGAGTTAAGTCTGCATCTGCATTTAGCCCAGATGGAATGGCGCTTCCAGCAACAAAGCTGAGCGTCAATTCCGTCCATAAGAACCCTTCCAACTCATCACCGAACTTCCGCCACCTTCAAGCTCCCACGCACGGTGAGTGTCACCCGATCCCGCTCTTCACCCGCCTTATCCAGCAATCGAATCGTGAAGTTTCCAGCCGTGGGGGACCAGAATCCGTTGCCTTCCGTGCAACCGAGCGATTCGCCGTTCACCTCCCAGCAGCTGGCCTGCGAGGTGTCGCCGCTCTTCAGAGCGACGCGCTGATTTTTTTCCGGGATGTCCGGGTCGAGCGCGATGATGGTGCCGTCGGTGGGCGAAAGGATGCGGGCGCCGGAGCCACTGGTTTCTCGGGCGGCGACTTGCATTTGTGTGCCGCCGTTGGGCTCAGTGCCGCGCGCGAACCATTCGTCGCGTGAGGCCTCAAGGCGATCCGAGAAACTGACCCGGCGCTTGACCAATGTGGCGGGCGCGGCCGCCGGGCGACTCACGCCGTAGCGCGCCGCCGCGGCCTCCATCACGTCCGCCCAGATCGGCCCGGCGCCCGTGATGCCGGTGACGCTGTGCATCGGCGCGCCGCTCGCGTTGCCGACCCAGACGCCGACGGTGACGCGCGTGTTGAAGCCCATTGTCCAGTTGTCGCGCATGTCTTTGCTGGTGCCGGTTTTGACGGCGGCCCAGTGTGACAGCGCGAGCGGATTGTCGAACCCGAACGTGACATACCGCGCGCCGCGATCAGCGAGCATGTCGGCGAGGAGCCACGCGGTAGACTCGGAGAAGAGTCGCTTGCTCTCTTGCGAAGGACGGGACTTCGCAGCGAATGAAGTGGGTCGCCACACACCACTGTTGGCAATCGCGCGATACGCGTTCGTCAGCTCCAGCAGCGACACATCCGCGCTGCCGAGTGCGAGCGAAAAGCCGTAATGCTCGGGGTCGTCAACGAGCGTTGTGAGCCCGGCGCGCCTGAGCAGCGCATGCGAAGGCGCGACGCCAACGAGCGTGAGCGCGCGGATGGCGGGCACGTTGAGCGAGGACGCGAGCGCTGTGCGCACGGTGACCGGGCCAACGTATTCGTGCGCGTAGTTTTGTGGTGTATACGCGCCACCACCAACGTCCACCGAGAACGGCGCATCGTCGAGCAGCGTCGCGGCGGTGAAGAGATTCTTCTCGATGCCGAGCCCGTAGATGAAGGGCTTGAGTGTCGAGCCTGCTTGCCTCGGCGCGCGCGCCGCGTCGACTTCGCCCGCCTCCGACAGTCGGCCCGACGAGCCAACATAAGCGAGGACGTCGCCGGTGGCGTTATCGATGACGACGACGGCGGCGTCATGCGCATTGCGGCCGCTGATTTGCGGCAAGTGTTTGGCGATGGCATCACGCGCGGCGAGTTGAAGCTCACGGTCCAGAGTCGTCGCTGTCGTTTGTGGCGGCAGGTACTTCGCCACATGCGGCGCGATGGATTCCGCATCGGAGCGCAGGCTGGAGGTGCTGCTCCAGCGATCGATCGAATACGCAAGTGCTGCGCAGTCGCCTTTTGCGTCAAGGCCTTTGAGCACGTCGCAGGCGCGGCGCTCCACGATTGCACGCGATGCCTGCGGGCCGCGAATCAGCGCGGCGAGCAGCGCCGACTCGGTAGCGCTCATGCCGTGCGGCGATTTGCCGAAGAGGAATTCGGACGCTGCGCCAATGCCCTGAATTTCTCCGCGAAAGAAAAGGGTATTGAGATAGGTTTCAAGAATCTGCTGCTTTGACCACGCGCGCTCAAGCGTCCACGCGGCCTGCGCCTGATCAATTTTTTGTTGCACCGTGCGGCCATCGCTCGCGCGCGTGAGTGACTTGTCCATCATCGCGGCGACCTGCATCGAGATGCTGCTCGCCCCGCGCAACGTTGTGCCGCCACGCAGATTGTTGATCGCTGCCGACGCCGCGGCGCGCAGATCAACGCCACCGTGCTCGAAGAAGCGTTTGTCCTCCGACGCGAGTACAGCATCAATCAGCGCGGGCGAAATTTGACCAAGCGGCGTCCACGAGGTGCGACGCACTTTGTCGTCGGTCCGGATGCGCTGGATGGGCGCACCGTTGCGGTCGAGGATGAAGCGTTCGCTGGGCGTGTAATTCGCGCGAAGTGTTTCGTACGCTGGCGGCGTTGCGAAAACGATTGAAGTGGCAAACGCCGCCGCAACTCCCGTCAAAATCAGAACGAAAGACTTTCCTGCCATCGTATGGCGGGCACTGCCCGCCTCGTCCGCATCGGCCGGCAGTGCCCGCCCTGCGAAGTGCATCGGACTAATCAAGGCTCAATCTCAAACACCGCGTTGCCGAGCTGTCCGTTCACCTCAGGCGAATACATCGCTTCGGCATGCGTTGGCGGCAATGCGAACTTGCCCGGTGTGGTCAGGCGCAACTCGTAAGTGAAACTGTGCGCCCCCTTCGGCGCCCATTCGAACGACGAACGAACATTGGTAAATGTGCGCTCAATGTAGCGATAGCCGCTCCAGCTTTGCGGCATCTCCGCGGTGTTTCCGAGCTTGGCAAGGCCACCTAGAACCGTGCTGCCTGCTGGTACGGGATCGTCAATAGCCAGCCAGCCCAGGCCCGCCTTGTTGTCCGCTGTCACTGTCACCTGAATGATGTCGCCGACACTATAGCGACCGGCGCGTTTCTGCTGCACGGGTTTGAACGTTTTCGACACGGTGATGCCGTTGTCGACCTTACCTGCGAGCGGGACGGGAGCGCGCAGTTGGGCGCGTGCCCAAGGCTCGCCTTTGCCGAGATGTTCCACCGACACGCCTGTCGTGTTGCCGCTCCAGGGGAACGTCAATTCGCCTTCGGTCGTGTAGCTGTCCCACACCACTTCTTTGGTTTCGTTGTTGTACGTGACACGAGTGCGGCCATCGGCGGACGCCTGCTTGTTGTGACGCTCCAGCGCGAATGCCGCCCACAGGTTGGCCTGTGTGCTGTAGAAATAGCCGCCGCGTTGCATGCGGATATTCAAGCCTTTGAGTAGCGGCAGTTTGAACTCGGCGAGTTCACGCGTATCCAGGCTCAAGCGGAACATGCGCGCCATCGTATAGTCATCACTCCTCATGAAGTACCAGCGGTCGTCGCTGCGGGCGATGGACGCGACGTTCGCTGCAACCTTGATGTTGTCGCGCAATTCCTTGATCGCGGCAGCGCGCTGCGCATCGCGATTCGGAATGTCTTTTGCTCGGTTCAAAATGTCGAGCCAGTCGGCAAGCGACGCGGCCGTGAGTTTCACCGGATCAACGCGAATGGTGTCAAGCAAGCGCTTCGATGCGCGGTCGTATCGCGACAACGCTTCGAGCGCGATGAGTTTTTCCGACAGCAGGTAGTAGCTGTCGTTCGGCAACCACGCGCGCTGGGTCTTCAGTTCACCTGCAACATAGCGCTCCAGACCAGACAACATGCGCGCCTTCGCCTCATCGGGGATGGCCCACCTTGCCTCATGCGCGCCTGCGAGGACGAACGATGTGAGCACCGGATTGCCTTCATTGGTATCGCCGGGGTAATAGTTGGCGAGGCCGGAAGCCGACAAATAGTTTGGCAATGAGCCCGCGATGACGTCCCACAGCGCGTCGTCCTTCGTACCCATCGTGCGCGTCATGCGTTGCTCAAGGCAGGCGAATGGATAGCGCGCGAAGTAGGCACGGATGCCGCTCGTGTCCGCGCCGTACGTGCGCGCGAGCGAGACGGTCAGATCGCCTTTGCTGGCCGGCGAATCGGGCTTCAGCGTGAGCGCCGTCTTGCCCTTGATTTCGGCGCTGGTGTCAGCCACGGTGCGCACGGGCAGCGGTGTTTGCAACACCTGCTTGATGCGCAACGCGTCGCCACGATCTTTGCCTTTTTCAGTAGCGGCGAAATTCCACACAGCTTCTTTGCCATCGGCCGGCGCTTTCACGTCCCAGGTGATAACGGCGCTTTCGCCTGAGGCGATTTTCTGTTCCCGTTTGGGCAACGCGGTGCCGTTCAAATCCGCCGATACGTCCGCGGTGACAACACGTGACGTCGTGTTGCGCAGCGTTACGCCAGCGCGATATTCGTCGCCGTTTCGTGTAACGGCGGGCAGGCCGGAGAAGAGCTGCAGATCACGCGTGGTGCGGATGCTGGCCTCGCCGGTGCCGAATCTCTCACCGTAAGCATCGGCTACCGCGACGATTCGGAAGCGTGTGAGCGAATCGTTCAGCGGCACTTCGACGCTCGCTTCGCCGTTGGCATCCGTCATCACATTGCCTTGCCACAAAATCAGCGTATCGAACAGCTCACGGGTGCCTGCGCCGCGACCGCCGGAGCCGCCCGGCGGCAGTGCCTTGCGGCCAAAGTGCCGTTTGCCGATGACCTGCATTTGCGCGGTCGCCGTGGTGATTCCGTAGTCACGGCGCTTCATCATCGCTTCAAGCAACTTCCAGGTGTTATTGCCTTGCAGTTCCAGCAGGGCTTCGTCAATGGCAAAGACGACCAGTTCGGCGTTATCACCCGCGCGATTGTTGTTGCTGCGGGTCACTTTGACTTTGACCATCGACTTTTCGCGGGTCTGGTATTCCGGTTTGTCAGGCGTCACTTTCACATCAAGTCCGTAGCGCTGCCAGTTGACGTCGATGTTGGCGATGCCCAGTTTGAATGCCGGTTTCGCGAGATCGATCAATGCCGTGGGTGCCGGTGCGCCAACACGACCACGGATGAGCAAGGCGGAGACGTACGCATTCGGAGCCCACTCTTCCTTGATCGGTACTTCAATCACGGCGGACTTGCCCGAGAGCTTGGTGACGAAGCTGGAAAGCACCGCGCCGTCGCGCTCCACGGTGACCAGAACGGTCGCTTCGCGAAACGGCATGCGCACCTGAAAGCGCGCTTTTTCGTTCGGCTCGTAACGTTTCTTCTCAGGCAACAAGTCAATGCGATCCGAGCTTTCCGAGCGGAACATCCAGTCGTCGCCATTCGACGCCCATAGGGATGTTCCAGCGCTCGCCGAGCGACCGCCACTGTCTGTGACTTCGACCAGCAGCTGTACTTCGCCCGACGCGGTCACGCTGCTGTTGCAGGTGTATTTACCGCTGCGATCGGAGGTGCCTTCGCAGAGCACGCCGAGGTCGCTGCTTTTCTGGTTTGATTCGTAGCTGTAAAAGCCGCCGATATTGCGCTTGCGGTACGCGTCCCACGTCCGGTTGGTGCCGCGCACTTTGAACTTGACGCCGCCGACCGGTTTGCCTGTGACATCAGTAGTGATGATGTCGTAGGAAAGCTTTTCGCGCGCCATCGCCCAGTCGCTCGTCTTGATTCCGACGAGCACAGCGGAGGGCCACACGGTGGTGCGCGCCTGCGCGGTGTAAATCTCGCCGTTCGGGTCTTTGTATTCCACGTCGGCGACGAGGCTGTATGGGCGATCCACTGTGGGCGTCGCGAGCGGTACGCGCGCCGCACCCGCAGTGGAGAGCGCGAGCGACTGATCTTCGCCTTCGGGTTGCTTTCCGTCGCGAGCGCCTCTGCGCGACGAACCTTCGCCGTCGTCGCCTGGAACGTTGAAGCTGTAGTCGGGCAAGGCATCGAAACCGGGCCAGGTCCGCGAATCAAAGCGCGAACGCACAGTGACCACATCCCCGCTGGCGGGTCCGCCTGACAGGAAAGAAAGGCGCACATCGACATTCGCTTTGTCGCCTCCGACCACATTTGCGTTGGCGATACTGACTTCGGATTTGTAGACAGGTAGCCGGAAATCGGCGACTGTAAATCGCCCCGTCGTACGTCCGCCCAACTCAAGGCGATACTGACCGCGCTTGGCGTTCGCCGGGAGTTTCAGCTCGGTAATTGCGTTACCCCGCGCGCTCCACTCCAGATTGACCGTGCTGCGCTGGTTGTTGCCCTCGTTGATGATGGAAATGGTCTTCGGGAGCTTAGCGATATCAGGCGCGCCCGCGCCAAAACGCTTCATTTCGCGGACAAAGTGCTTCATATAAACCGTTTCGCCAGGGCGCAAAAGGTTTCGCGCGAGGACCGTGTGGAACGCCTGCTTGCTGTTGTTGTCGCCATCGCCTTCATAGTCCCACG
>JAYWHV010000385.1:0-6530 GCA_043777615.1 Burkholderiales bacterium
GATTTGACGAACATCCGCGCGCCGGGCGCTGGTGGTGGGAAGCGGCGGCCGCTGCCAACGGCAGCGCGACGGAATGCGGCATTCACGTCGTTGCGCCTAAAGAATCGACGGCAACACTAAATAAGGCTACTGTATGACTGCCCGCGACGCTTTTTTAAGCGCCACCACCAATACCGAAAAGTCTGTGACCAACGATCATCTCAACTGGCTTGAGGACGAAGCCATCAGCATCCTGCGCGAAGTATTCGGCAGCTTTGAGCGCCCTGCGATTCTCTGCTCCTGCGGCAAGGACTCGCTCGTGGTGCTGCATCTGGCGATGAAAGCCGCACTTCCGGGGAAACTGGCGCTGCCCGTTGTGCATATAGACACTGGCCACAATTTTCCGGAGGTGATTGCCTTTCGCGAGCAGCTGGTCGGGAAGTTTGGTCTCAATCTGATCGTCGGTCACCTCGATGATTCGATCAGCAAGGGCACGATCCGTCTGGCCCATGAGCACGAAAGCCGCAACCCGCATCAGACCATCACGCTGCTTGAAACGATTGAAGCCAACCGCTTCGACGCCATGGTTGGCGGGGCGCGGCGCGACGAAGAAAAGGCCCGCGCCAAGGAGCGTGTGTTCTCGCATCGCGACAGCTTCGGCCAGTGGCAACCTCGCGCTCAGCGGCCCGAACTCTGGAATCTGTACAACACGCGAATCTCCAGGGGCGAAAACTTCCGCGTCTTTCCGATTTCCAACTGGACCGAGCTTGACATCTGGAACTACATTGCGCGTGAAAACATTGAGCTTCCCTCGATTTATTACACGCACCAACGTGACGTCGTCGAGCGCAACGGACTGCTCGTACCGGTGACAGGCATCACGCCACCGCGTGCCGGCGAAACGATCGTCACGAGAGACGTTCGATTCCGCACGGTGGGGGACATTTCGTGTACCTGCCCTGTGGCGAGCACGGCGTCAAATGCTGACGAAGTGATTCTGGAAACCATCACCGCCACCGCTAGCGAGCGGGGCGCAACACGCATGGATGATCGCGCGAATGATGCCGCGATGGAGCGGCGAAAAAAAGACGGCTACTTTTAAGTGACTCTGCCAGAAATACCAAGTCAAATGCCCATCACTCCCTTCCCCACTGCCGCCCGCCCGCTTCGTTTCATCACCTGCGGCAGCGTTGACGATGGCAAAAGCACGCTGATCGGCCGCCTGCTCTACGACAGCAAGGCGCTGATGATTGACCAGCTCGAATCGCTGGCGAATTCGTCAAAAACGGCACGAGGCTCACAAAGCAGGGAAGGCCAGCTTGATCTCTCGCTGGTCACCGACGGCCTTGAGGCGGAGCGCGAGCAAGGCATCACCATCGACGTCGCCTACCGCTACTTTGCGACACCCCGGCGCAAGTTCATCATCGCTGACGCGCCGGGTCACGAACAGTACACCCGCAACATGGTCACGGGCGCCTCGAAAAGCGACGTCGCCGTCGTGCTCATCGACGTCACCAAGCTCGACTTTTCCCGGACAACAGTGACGCTGCTGCCGCAGACCAAGCGCCACACCGCGCTCGCGGGACTGCTCGGCATGCAACACATCGTTGTTGCCGTGAACAAGATGGATGCGATTGATTTTGACGCGTTCAAATTTGAGCGCGTTGTCGCAGCATTTGGCGAGCTGGCCAAATCACTCGGTATCAAGGCGTTTACTGCGATTCCACTGTCAGCACTTGACGGCGATGGGGTTGTCGCCCACACGACGCGGACTTCCTGGTTTCAGGGGCCGGCGTTGTTGCCTCACCTTGAATCGTTAATACTCAATGACGCGTATCACACGTCCTCGACGGGGACAGCGCACATCGCTGTGCAGTGGGTCACCCGCGACGAATCCGACGATCATTTGCGCTGGGTCGCCGGCGACGTCGCCGAGGCGGCACTCAACGTGGGCGATGCGATCAGCGTGTTTCCAGGTGACGCGACAGCCGTCGTCGCCGCACTGCGCACCGCTCGTGGCGAAACACAAACCGCGCAGCCCGGTGAAGCCGTCGCGGTTCGCTTTGATCGTCAGGTCGACGTCGCCCGCGGCGACTGGATCATCGCGGGAGGTGCAAGCGAAACGCAGCCGACCCAACGCACCATCGCCACACTGGCCTGGCTCGACAATGTTCCCCTCACGCTCGGTCGCCGCTACGTCGTGCGACACGGCACTCGCTGGCTTCCGGCCCGAGTCAACGCCATCTCGGCGCGGCTCGATCTGGCTAGCGCCGAATGGCAAACCGGCGACGCCGCGGCTTCAGCCGCTGTCGTCAAGGCCAACGATCTTGTCCGTGCCGAAATCGAATTTGCCGAAGCACTCCCGCTCGCAACGTTCGCCGAAAGCGCTGCCAGAGGAGCGTTCGTGCTGGTCGATCCGGGCACGAACGCCACTGCGGCAGCCGGGATGATTCAGTAGCAGCTTTTCTCTATAACTCTTTCCGAATTGGGTCTACAGCCTTAAATAATCTAAAGTCGATAACCTCACTTATCGACCTTCACCCCATATTCAGCGGTTATTTCATAGAAAAGCTGCTGTACGGAAATCTCGGTGCTGGACGCGCTCGACAACGGCCGATACCGCTGGCAATCCTCACTTCGCGAGCACCATCTGCCACGCCTGCCCAAGCGTGGTTGCGCCCGGCGTAACATGCCCGATCGCGAGCGCCAGCCCGAAAAATATCACCAGCAAAATCATCACGGGCCAGACGCTCCGGCGCACGGCCGTTGACAGCCAGTCGGGACGATTACCCACATCCGCGCGCTTGTAGAGCCAGGTGCCGACGCCGCCGTCGATAAGGAGTTCTGCGAAAAACGTGGGGGCGCTGTACACGGCGTAGAACACGACGCCGAAGACAGCTGCGGCAACGACAACGATGCCGATCAGCAAGACTACAAAATCGCCGTCGCCCCCGAAATCAAAGTCCCACCCGCCGCCGCCGCCGCGACCGCCACTAGACACGAAGCTACCCGCCGCGCCATCGCTTGCGCCCTCAGCGAACGATCCGCTAGCCCCGCCGCCGCCAAATCGGCCGCCGCCTCCGCCCCACGACGAACCGCCTGCGCCCGAAGAACCGTTCGATCCGCCCGATCCCACCCCGCCGGACCAATCCAGTGATGACTTGTCCTCGCGAACGGAACGCCTGGCGGCATTGGCCCGTTCGCTGGCACGCACATTTTCGCGGCGCTGCCACCACACCCAGACGCTGACCAGCGCCAAAAACGCGGCCCAGCCCGCCAGCACGGCGAGCGGATAGCGCACGATGGGGGCAGCGAGCCCAACGCGATGCAGCGTGACTGAGGCGATGAAGCCGCAGCCGATCGTCGATGCCAGCATCAGCGACATGACCAGTCGCGGCGAGCCGTGATCGCGAAGCCAGGCGAGCGCGCGTTGACGCGGGTCCGCCCGCTCTGCCCCCGCCACACGCTCCACCTTTGCTGCGCTGGCGGTGCCAACCTTGAGTGCGCTTCGTTTGGCGTTGCCCATGCGAACGATCCTGAATTGGGTGACGACGCTAGAAAACCTGCGCCTGATAAGTCCTTCAGAGCCCGTCGCTTGTGACATGACGAGCATCTGTGAAAAGACGTCGGCGGCCTTGCAATCGTGCCACACCGCACGAGCTCGCAGAGCGGCAGCGACCGTGACGGCACGGCGAACGGACGCACGAGCACACTGGTTTCGGGTTACCCCCGAACCGTGAGCCATCAATCCGCAGCAAAATCGTGCGATAAGATTTGTCAGGAAACGTAGTTAGCAGATGCAGAGCGCCAGCGCCACGGAGCCAGAGAAAGCCGCCACCAGCCGCCGCTCGTTTCTTCGCGCGACGACCGTTCTTGGCGGCGCGGTCGTTGGCGCGTCGCCGATGGTGAGCGTGGCGCGTTCGCCCACCGTCTTGCGCGTGCAGTCGACGTGGCCAGCGAAAGACATTTTTCACGAATACGCCGTCGACTTCGCGAAAAAAGTGAACGACATGTCGGGCGGTCGCCTTAAAGTTGACGTGTTGCCCGCCGGTGCCGTGGTGAAGCCGTTTGACCTGATCGACGCCGTGTCAAAGGGAACGCTCGACGGCGGTCACGGGGTGCTCGCTTACTGGTACGGCAAAAATTCTGCGCTCGCGTTGTGGGGCTCCGGGCCGGCGTTTGGCATGGATGCGAACATGATTCTGGCGTGGCATCACTACGGCGGCGGCAGGGCTCTGCTCGAGGAAATTTACCGTACGCTGAATTTACATGTCACCTCGTTCCTGTACGGGCCCATGCCGACGCAACCTCTCGGCTGGTTCAAAAAACAAATCACCAAAGTCGATGACTTCAGGGGCCTTCGCTATCGCACTGTGGGTCTGTCAATTGATCTGTTCACCGCGATGGGTGCGACCGTGAGCGCAACGCCAAGCGCGGAAATCGTGGCAGCACTCGATCGCGGGTTAATCGACGCTGCCGAGTTCAACAACGCTTCTTCGGACCGCGCGCTCGGCTTCGCCGAGGTCGCAAAAGTATGCATGCTGCAGTCGTTTCACCAATGTTCTGAAACGTTCGAACTGACCTTTAATCAGGCCCGCCTCGCCGCGCTGCCCGCCGATCTCAAATCAGTGATTGGTAACGCGGTTCATGCAGCGTCCGCCGAGATGAGCTGGAAAGCGATTGATCGCTATTCACACGACTATATCGAGCTGCAAAAGAGCGGCGTGAAGTTCTATAAAACGCCGGACGACATCCTGCAAACGCAGCTGAAGCTTTGGAGCGAAATCACTCGCAAGCGATCGGCCGAAAATCCGCTATTCAAGCGGGTGCTGGAATCGATGGAGGCTTTTGCGATGCGCGCATGCCGTTGGCAAAACGACACCAACGTGGATTACAAGATGGCGTTCAACCATGCCGCAACGAAGAAGGCATAACGCCCTATCGAGGTGAGACGCGGGTTGATCCGCACACCGTGCACTTCAAGTGCGCGTGCCGAACGGCGCGCAATTCATCCCTCAAAGCCTCAGAAGGCCTTGCCAAACGGATTCAATCTAATCCCGCGCCGCAGATGCTTCCACGGCAAATCAGCCGGATCCGCCGCCATCGGTCCCGGGGCTTTTGCGACGAGAATCCGCTCGGAAATCGGTGTGAAGTCGGCGCGGAAATGAACCGAGCTTTTGTTTACGAGAATCGCCTGCTCGGTGGGCTCAATGCCGACGTAGCGATACATCGCCTGATCTGCGAGTTGAGTCTTGTAGCTCGCCACCACGATGCGCACGCCCTGATAGCGCAGGCACGCCGACGGCCCGAGACGCATTTTCATGCCGCGATAAAACGGGCCGGTTGCCGCGAAATTTCCCTCGTGCAGCGCCTCGACCGTCCACGGCAACTGCAACGGCGAATCATCGGGGATCCGGCTCTTGCCGCCGAGTGCGAAGTTAAGCGTTTTGCCGACGCCGATTTCGTGTGCTGCTTTCGCCGCTGCGCCGTCAACAATGAGGCCCGTTGCAGCGCGTTCTGCACGGCATTCGAGCAATGCGCGCACCATGCCCATGGTGTCGCTGTCGCCGCCTGCGCCGGGGTTGTCCTGCGTGTCGGCGATGACGACAGGTTTACGTGCGGTTTTCGCGATGAGTTGCGCTTCACGAACGGCTTCAATTGCAGTCAACACGCGCGCATCCCATTCGCCCTCCGCGGCGAGTACGCGACGCTCCAGTTTGTCCGCCGCCGCATTAGCCGCAGCGTCGTTCGCGCCGTACGCCCACACGACCGGTGCGCAACCCTCAAAATCCGCTGCCGGAAATGCTGGTGTGAACGACGCGCTGATCACCTCTTTCGATTCCAGTTGCCCGACCAGCTTGTAGATGTCGTTGCCGGGAAACAAGTCGGTGCATTGCGCGGTGATTGGAATCAGATAGGGCAACACGCGCGACGCGAGCGTCGGCGCAGCCATGCCGCCGATGCGCTGCTTCAAATAATACGCCGCGCGCGCGCCGGTTTCCGCCATATCGATGTGCGGATAGGTGCGATAGGCGACCAGCATTTCAGCATGCTGAAACATCGCGGGCGTGGTGTTTGAATGCAAGTCGAGACTCACCGCAATCGGCATCTTTGGCCCGACGATGGCACGCACACGGCGCAGCAGTTCGCCCTCACCATCCGGATGCGAATCAGTCACCATCGCGCCGTGCAAATCGAGGTAAATCATGTCAGCGCTGGCCTTGCGGATACCGTCGCAAATTGCGCCTGCGATGCGTTCGAATGCATCATCGGTCACCTGCGCGCTCGGGCTCGCGGCGGCCCACGCGGTGGGTACCAGCGTGTGGGCCGAGCCCATCTCGTTCATGAACCCCGAAATCGGGATGTTTTGATTCTGGAAGCGCTCGAAAATTTCGTTTCCGATGGAAACCGGGGGCCAACCGCCACCCTGAACGAATCGCTCGTAGGTCGCGCGCGACGGCGCGAAGGTGTTGGTCTCGTGTTGAAAGCCGCCGATTGCGATGCGCATGGTTCAAAAGTCCAAAAAAAAGCTGAAAATCAGTTCAGCTTTA
>JAYWHV010000386.1:0-6523 GCA_043777615.1 Burkholderiales bacterium
TGCGCCCGCGTGGTCGGCGAGGTGATGGGTAAGTTTCACCCGCACGGTGATGCGTCGATTTACGACACGCTGGTTCGCCTGGCGCAGCCATTTTCGATGAGTTATGAACTGGTCGACGGGCAGGGCAACTTTGGCTCGGTCGACGGCGACAACGCAGCGGCCATGCGCTACACCGAGTGCCGCCTGCAAAAGCTCGCGGCCGAAATGCTGGGCGATCTGGACAAGGAAACCGTAGATTTCCAGCCGAACTACGACGGCAAAGAGCAGGAACCGACAGTTCTGCCCGCGAAATTTCCGAATCTTCTGGTGAATGGATCTTCCGGGATCGCCGTCGGCATGGCGACGAACATTCCGCCGCACAATCTGGCGGAAGTCATTGATGGTGTTCAGGTTTTGTTGAAGAACCCCGAAACCACCATCGATGAGCTGATCGAGCATGTTCCAGCGCCGGATTTCCCGACTGGCGGCTTCATTTACGGCATTGAGGGCGTGGTCAACGGCTATCGCACCGGTCGCGGTCGCGTGGTTATGCGCGCCCGGACCCACTTCGAGCCGATTGGAAAGACGGATCGTCAGGCGATCATCGTTGATGAGATCCCGTATCAGGTCAACAAGTCGACGCTGCTGCAAAAAATCGGCGAACTCGTTCGCGACAAGCGCCTTGAAGGCATCTCGGACCTGCGCGATGAGTCTGACAAGTCCGGGATGCGCGTTGTTATAGAACTTAAGCGGGGCGAAATCCCGGATATAGTTCTAAACAACCTATACAAAAACACGCAGCTGCAAGACAGCTTCGGCATGAACATGATTGCGCTCGTGGACATGCGTCCGCGTTTGCTCAATCTGAAAGAGTTCCTTGAGCAGTTCATCCTGCATCGCCGCGAAGTCGTTACGCGTCGCACGCAGTTTCAGTTGCGTCAGGCGCGCGCTCGCGCCCACATTCTCGAAGGGCTGGCCGTTGCGCTCGCCAACGTTGACCCGATCATCGAGCTCATCAAGGCGTCTGCCACGCCGGACGAAGCGCAAGTCGCGCTGACCTCGAAACTGTGGAAATCCGATCTGGTTAAAGAGATGGTTTCGCGCGCCAACGTGGACTTTTTGCGTCCCGATGGCGTCACGGCTGACTTCTGCTGGCAGGTCAAAGAGCAGGCCTATCGCCTGACCGACGTTCAGGCCAAGGCCATCCTTGAAATGCGCTTGCAGCGCTTGACGGCGCTCGAGTCCGACAAAGTCATCACCGAATACAAAGAAGTAATCGCCGCTGTGCAGGACTTGCTCGACATTCTCTCGAAGCCCGAGCGCGTCACGGAAATCATTCAGGGCGAGCTGGCCGAGATCAAGGAAAAATTCGGCGACAAACGCCGCTCTGAGATCGTGTTCAACGCGGAAGAGACTTCGATGGAAGATCTCATCAAACCGCAGGATATGGTGGTGACGCTGACGCACGGCGGTTACTTCAAGGCGCAGCCAGTTGAGGAATATCGAGCGCAAAAACGCGGCGGGCGCGGCAAGCAGGCGACCGCTACAAAAGAAGAAGATTTCGTCGAAAAACTCTTCATCGCCAACACGCACGATTACATCCTGTGTTTCAGCAATCGAGGTCGCGTTTACTGGCTGAAAGTCTACGAAGTGCCGGAAGGCAGCCGCAATTCGCGTGGCAAGCCGATTGTGAATCTGTTCCCGCTGCAAGAGCGCGAAAAGATTACGGCGATCGTGTCGACCAAGGATTTCGATCCGAACAAATTCATCTTCATGGCGACCAGCATGGGCACCGTCAAGAAAACCTCGCTCGAGGATTTCTCGCGTCCGAAGAAAAACGGCATCATTGCGGTTGATCTGGATGACGGCGATTACCTCGTGGGCGCAGCGCTCACGGACGGCAAGCATGATGTGATGCTGTTCGCTGACAGCGGCAAGGCCGTGCGCTTTGATGAGAACGACGTTCGCAGCATGGGCCGTAATGCGCGCGGCGTGCGCGGCATGATGCTCGACAAAGAGCAACGCATCATCGCGATGCTGGTTGCTGAAAACGAAGAGCAACAGGTGTTGACCGCGACCGAAAACGGGTACGGCAAACGCACGCCGATCATCGAATACACGCGCCACGGTCGCGGCACCAAAGGCATGATCGCGATCCAGCAAAGCACGCGGAACGGCAAAGTGGTAGCCGCGACGCTGGTGCGCAAGGACGACGAAATTATGCTGATCACGACGGGTGGCGTTCTGATTCGTACTACGGTCAAATCGATCCGCGAATCGGGCCGCTCGACGCAGGGCGTGACGCTGATCAATCTGGGAGAGGGCGAGAAGCTCTCAGGCATCGAACGCATTGACGAGCCCGATTTGCCGGAAGCGGCCGGCGATCAGACAGAACTCATTTAGCGGGGATTGGTGGGCTACCAGCTTTTGGCTGAAACGCCCACTGCTCCGGGGATAGGCCTGATTATTGACATAAGTTGATTTCAGGCTATTTGATGTTGTAGCCCCTGTGCAGGCTGGCTTTCATGAATAAGCTGATGTGCTATTGAAGGTCTGAAGGGCGCTCGAAATTATGGCAATTAACTGGTATCCCGGCCACATGGTGGTCGCGCAAAGGAAGGCGGAAGAGGCGCTCGGCAGCGTTGACGTCGTCATCGAGGTGCTCGATGCGCGCTGTCCGGCCGCTACCTGTAACCCCGTGATCGACGCCATGCGCATCGCCAGGCAACGCCCCGCGCTCAAGGTGATCAACAAGATCGACCTCGCTGATCCCGCAGTCACCCAGCTTTGGCTTGACTATTTCAACGCGCAGGAAGGCGTTACCGCAATCGGTTTGTCCTGTAAGAAAGCCGGGGAATCGGGCAGGGTGTTGCCGGCGGCGAAGCTCCTCGCGCCGCATCGCGCCGTGCCGCAGAGCGACGGACTCACGCCGCGTTTCCGCGTCATGATGATGGGCGTGCCGAACGTTGGCAAATCGACGCTGATCAACGCGCTTTTGAATCGGCGCATCGCGGGCGTCGGCGACGAACCCGCCGTGACCAAACTGATCAAGCGCTATGAGTTAGCCGACGGCACCTGGCTGCACGACACGCCGGGTCTGATGTGGCCGAAGATTGCCCTGGAAACTGACGGCTTGTTGCTCGCCTCGAGTCATCTGGTCGGCGTCAACGCCTACATTGATGAAGAGGTCGCGAACTATCTTGGCGAGGTGTTGCTCGAGCGCTACCCCGATGCATTGACCGCGCGCTACGGGCTCGACGCCGATGTGACCGACGGCCCTGGCGTTATCGAAGCGATCGCCAAACGGCGTGGCTTCAGAATTAAGGGCGGCAGCCCGGACTACGAGAAGGCGGCTGTGACGTTGCTCAACGATTATCGTGGCGGCCTGCTCGGACGCATTACGCTCGAGACGCCGACGACCCGCGCTGCCCAGCTCGCAGCCCTCGAAGCGCACAACAAAGCGCTCGCCGAAAAGGCGTCGCTCGATGTGGCGCTTAAGGCTGAATCAGCTGATCAAGCAGCGCGTGCAGCTGCGTTACATGGAAAGGGGTCGGCAGCGTAGCTTCAATGCGCTGGGCCAGCCGGTCAATCAGCACCTCGGGATAGGGCAAAACTACCCACGCTTTCTCGGTGATGTAGCAAACGCCGGGACGCACGTCCGACTGATACGACAACCAGCCCTTGCCTTCGAGCCGATACACGGCGTTGTTCGTTTGCGGCGCAGAGCGCCCAATTGCCTGCGCCAGCGCGCCGATTGTGATGCCATCGCTCGCCGCAATCTTGGTGAGGATGCGCCATTCCAGATAGGTCAGGCCATAGGTTCCGAGCGAGCTTGCGATAGCGGTATTGCACGACACTGATGTGCGCAGCAACAGGCTCGCCGCGTCCTTTACGCTCGCCTGCGTCTGCGGCGGTATCGGCTGAGCCGTGCGGCCTTCGCGGTGCAGCGGCATACGTACGACGGTTGAAACGTTTTCCATGATGACCCCACTCAGGCAGCGACTAAAGCGCGTAGCGCCAAATTATCAACAAAATCGCATGCATAAGGAGCGTCGCAGTTCAATTAACTGCGAGCACAGGCGAAGCGACATAGGTAGCCGGACGGGCATCGCGTACGGCACATCCAGCGCGTCTTGAGAGTTCGACCGCGCCGTCAATGCCCGTGCGGCGCAGGCCCGTCGAGCACATATCGCGTGCCGCAATACGGACAGGCCGCTTCGCCTGTCGTCACCACATCCAGATACACCTTCGGATGTGCCGACCACAAAGGCATTTTCGGATTGGGACAAAACACGACGCCCGGACCCTGAAGCTCGTGAGCTGTGACGTGAACGGCATCTTGTGTGGCGGTGCTCATGGATTCGATTCGGCGAGTTTGATGTCAGTATTGTAGGAGCGCCCTTCGACGGATGGGGGCTTGGGTTCTGCCGCGACCGACGGTCGCGGCTGAGCCGCTACCGCGGCGTGTCAGGCGACTGGCGTCAGCCAATGCGCATACTTCGGATTGCGCCCATTGACGATGTCGAAGAACGCCGTCTGGACTTTCTCGGTGATCGGGCCGCGCGAACCGGCACCGATCTGAATGCGGTCGTACTCGCGGATGGGCGTCACTTCTGCCGCCGTGCCCGTGAAGAAAAGCTCATCGGCGATGTAGAGCTCGTCGCGGGTCAAACGCTTCTCCTTGATCGTCAGGCCGAGATCGGCCGCGATGTGGAACACCGTGTTACGGGTGATTCCGTTCAACGCGCCCGCCGACAAATCCGGCGTGTAGATCGTGCCGTCCTTCACCACAAAAATGTTCTCGCCCGCGCCCTCGGACACAAATCCCGACGCGTCGAGCAACACGGCTTCGTCGTAGCCTTCTTCGGTCACTTCCATGTTGGCAAGGATCGAGTTGGTGTAGTTCGACACCGCTTTCGCCTGGGTCATGGTGATGTTCACATGGTGACGCGTGTAGCTCGAAGTCTTCACGCGGATGCCACGTTTCAGGCCTTCCTCGCCGAGATATGCGCCCCAGTGCCAGGCGGCGACCATCAGGTGAATCGTGTTGCCCTTCGGCGAAACGCCGAGTTTTTCCGAGCCGATCCAGGTCAGGGGGCGAAGATAGCCGCTCTCCAGCTTGTTTTCGCGAACGACAGCGCGCTGCGCCTCCATCACCACATCCAATGTGAATGGAATGTTCATGCGCAAAATCTTTGCACTATTGAACAGGCGCTGTGTGTGTTCCTGCAAGCGGAAAATCGCCGTGCCTTTGTCCGTTTTGTAAGCGCGAACGCCTTCGAACGCACCGCAGCCGTAGTGCAGCGTGTGCGACAACACGTGAATCTTGGCGTCGCGCCAATCCACCATCGTGCCGTCCATCCAGATTTTTCCGTCGCGATCAGCCATTGACATAAATTTGCTCCAAAATTGTCGACGCCACCGTCACGTCGTACGGTCGCGCTATTTAGTGATAAGGATTCTAGGCGACGGGTGATCGCGCTCGTTTGCGGGTGTGAATTGCCCGCCTTTGGCCATTGATGCGAACGCAGGATGGTGCGTTAGGTCAACAACGTTGACCTATTTTGAAACGATGAAAAATAAATGTCAAGTATATTGACCTATGTCCGCTGAAATTACCCGCACGAAGCCCGCTGCCGCCGCGAAGCCCGTAAAAGCGAGCGCCACCAGAAATCTGGACATCGGGCAGGCCGCGCTGAACGAGGCATGGCGTGTCATGCACTTCGCGTTGCGCGCCGTCATCGCTGAGCCTGACCGAATTCTTGCGACGCGGGGTCTCACGCGCATGCATCACCGCATTCTTTTCTTTGTGGCCCACACCCCGGGCATGAGCGTCGGTGATCTGCAAACGACGCTTGATGTGACCAAGCAGGCCCTGAACGCGCCGCTGCGGCAACTGCAAACTCAGGGCCTGATTGAACTGGCCAAGGCCGATCACGACGCGCGGGTGCGCGAAATCCGGCTCACCGCGGACGGCGCCGCGCTGGAAACCAAGCTCACCGGCGAACAGGAAAAACTCTTCGCCGACGCGTTCGCCAAAGCGGGGGCGACGGCTCATGAAGGCTGGCGGGCGGTGATGCGCGAGCTGGCGCAACATGCGGGGATGAAACTGTGAAAACGACAACAGCTGAATTGTTGCCCGCAGACATTGCCCGAATTATTGAAATGGCGTGGGAAGACCGCACACCATTTGAAGCGATCGAGGCGCAATTCGGCTTGAACGAATCAGCGGTCGTTGCGCTGATGCGCGCCGAGTTAAAGCGAACCTCGTTCAAGGTGTGGCGCGAGCGAATGGCCGCACGAACCACCAAACACGCGGCTTTGCGCGATCCCGCCGTGGTTCGGCATCGCGCCGTGCATACGCGGCAGGCCTGATTTCGGCAGGGAAATTTGGGAGGGTGTTTGGGTCGAACGAGGACCAAGGGTTGGGTAGTAGCTTTTTGCTGAAACGACGGCTAATCCAGGGATAGGGCCGCTTCTGTGTCCTTATCGATATTGACCGTTATCGAAGCCTAGCCCCGATGCAGTGGTGCTTCCGTAGAAA
>JAYWHV010000387.1:0-6505 GCA_043777615.1 Burkholderiales bacterium
GTCAAGTGCGCTACCGCGGCCTGAACACGGGCGGCGGGTGGATTCGCGACCCGCTTAACGTGCCACAAAAATTTGCAGCGCGCATTAAATCGCTCGACATGGAGCGCGAAAACCGCGCCGCTGTCGGAAATCGCGATGCGGGCTGGGATGACTTTGTCGACGAATGGATTCGTGAAGCCATTGCCTCGCAAACGGGCAATTGCTGCGAGCTCTCGGCACTGGCGTATCGACACTTGCAGCGGCAGGGAATCCGGCCCGTCGAATTTTTCGGCGTGTATCGTGGCAGCTGGAACCATGCGTTCGTGGTGCTCAATCGCGATCAGTCGGTCCCGGTCAGTGACTTTTCGAGCTGGAGCCGACTGGCGGTCGTGTGCGATCCGTTGTACGACCGGGCGGGCGACGCGGGGTTTTTGACGACGTGGTATCCGCGCATGTTCCCGCTGCGCGCCGGTGACCGGAAGCTCGTGACAGCGTAGGGCAAAACGCATTTTCCGCCCCCATGGTGCGGCGGCGCATCTGAGCGGATTCAGATTGCGTCATCAATTCCGCTTTGCACTGAAATGGCCGCTCGTATTGGGCTAGGCAGCCTTTTGTGCATATATCGACTTTAGCCTTAATCGCGCTGTACCCCCAATGTAGCCGACGTTTCATTAAAAAGCCATGTCTACAAACGAGCACCTGTGAGCACACCGTCGCTCTGAGCGCTGTCGCTTCGCGCGACCGCACGACGTCCTTGATTCACGTAGGCAATGTCCCACAGCGGAACGCGCCCGGCGACGATACCTGCAAATTTTTTCCCGGACAAAATATTTATAGGCGCCAAATACATGACGCGCCGCTTCGCAGCGAGGTGTTCAATGAAATGGGTCGGATTGTTTAAAGCGTTGGGGATGGTCGCCGTGATCGCTGCAACGCTCGCCGCTGTGCCCGCGCCAGCGTCCGTGCAGACGCCATCATTTGCGCCAGCAAAGCCCTCCGCGAATACTGACGGCACTCCCGGAAAATCGCCTGCGAAGTATCTGCAACCGCGCCCCGCGCAACGCGCCGCCCGCTTTGATCCGCAGGCGTTTCCAGAAAAATCTTCAACACGCAAAGGCGCACGCAAGCCCCCGGGCAACCGATGTGCTCGAATCACAACGACGTGTTGGGGAAACACCTGACCAGCGTCCTTCCATTTCCGAATTTTTTTGCGGATACACATCACACCGTTCCTGTTCATCCAGCGCTGCAACCCCACCCGAAAGTCAAAATGAATATCAGTCTCGCCGCCGCTCCCATCGTTTCCCTGCTCGCAGGCATTCTGATTCTTGTCGTTCCCCGCCTGCTCAATTACATCGTGGCGATCTATCTGATCGTCATCGGTCTTCTGGGATTGTTCCCGCATCTTCGATAGTCAGAACTCATGCACGCTGTGATTCAACACCGGTTCAGCGCCATGCCGTCGCTGAAGCTGCCCCTGTCTGTGTCGTTGGTAGCAGCTGCACTGGTGATGGCGCTAGCCACCACGATGTACGGCGTGCCCGGAATCACTTCTCCAGCGCCTGCGCAAACGCCGCAGAACAGCGTGCATGCAACGCCTTCAGCCGAGATGCAGACGGGTTACCTGCGCTTGCCAATGGAGCCCGTCGCGTCCTCTGCCGCTCAAGGCGCAGCAGCAACCGGTCAAAGGTGGCCAAGCGACGTCATGGATTCCCACGAGTCGGTGCCGTCCCTCGCAGCACTCGGAAGCCCGCGGGCTCCTTAAGCAAACAGTGTCGTTATCAGGTCGCCCGGCGAAAAGCTGGGTACTCTAAATCCGCAGAAACGACACGTGAATCCACGGGTTGTCCAGCGGATCGCTTGTCAGCGCTGTCCGACACAAGAACACGGCGAAGGCCGATTCACGACGATTTCTGCTTCGCCAAAATGAGTTTGTTGCAGTGCAGGCGCACTGCTGGCTCATTCACGTTTTCGGAAACGCTCATGCAATCTTTTGGACTGGCTCTGACGCTCTCCCTGCTCACCGGAACGCTCGTCGCGCTTGACCTGTCCGACTGGCAGGGCGAGTCCTCGCGCGTCGCCGCCCCGCAGACATCGTTTGATGCTGTGCCCGACGATCGCGCCAACGCGCTATCCATCATGCCGAGCGGACTGCCCGGCGTGGCGGTGCCCCGAGCCGATATCAACAATGGCATTTTCGCGATCGGCTCATCGACCGGCAAAGAACAGCCGGAAGTCGACGGCGACGCCATGAAGCCTCAGGATAGTACGCTCGACGACGAGGCCGATGCCCCAAACACTGACACTGAAGCAGTCACCGACTTCGTGCTCGTCTGACCGCGAAGACGGCCCAATCAATCGGGCGCACGTGGCGCGTGCTGCTAGAGCAAATCCTTTTTTCGTGTCGTACTATCAGAGCGATACAAATCCGGAATGCCGAATGCAGCCACCAACCAAAGCCTTCAGCCAGGCGTGCGAAAACAACAAGCGCTTCATTCTCGAGCGCATCGAAAATGAGTTTCGTGCGGGAAACGTAGTGCTGGAGATCGGTTCACGCACCGCCCAGCACGTCATCTTCTTTGCGCAGAACATGCCGCTAGTGCATTGGATTCCCACCGATATTCCCGAAAATATGGGGACGCTGATTGAATGTCTTGACGGGCATCAATGCGACAACATCGCTCCGCCAGAGCCGCTCAACGTAACGCAGCGGGACTGGCCTGTCTCCGCTGCAAATCCGTCGCGACCTGAGGCTGGCGTGGATGGCGTGTTCACAGCGAACACGCTACACATCATGCCCTTGTCTGCAGTCGAATGTTTTTTCGCCGGCGTTGGTCGCATGCTCCGGCCCGGCGGCAAACTTTGCGTTTACGGCCCGTTTAAGTATGGCGGTGAATTTACGACGCCCAGCAACGCGCAGTTTGATGCGAGCCTGCGTTCACAAAACGCAGGCAGCGGCATGCGTGATTTTGAATATATGACCGAACTGGCCAGCGCGCAAGGCATGCGCCTCGTCGCCGATCACGCGATGCCGGCCAACAATCAGCTGCTGATCTGGCGGATGCACGGTTGATCGACTGATCGACCGCGCAAAACCCGCGCGCGACTGGCGGGACCCAAACTGGGTTTCCGCCCGCCGCTGTCGCTATTGGCGATACGGATTGTTTGGTGCGCGGTCGCGGTTGTTACGAACGCCGTCTCCATCGCGATCACGTCCGCCCGGGCCACGCTGCCAGCCACCACGGTTGATTTGCCAGCGGTTATCGCGCTCAATCCAGCTAGGCTGCACATAGTTGTACCCCTTGCGCGCACGCTCCCAGTGGCCCGCCATCCACACGTGTCGACGGCCGCGCCCGTCCCAGTAGCCCGGAACCCATACGTAACCGCGGCGAGCCGCAGGAACAGCCTCGTAGCGCGCGGGCGGTGGCGCCGAATTGAAGTAAACCCTGGCTTGCGCGTTGGCAATGACAGGCGCGGCAGCGCCGACAAGCGATACGCCGCAAATGCCGGCCAATAAAAATTTTCGAAGTGTCATGGAAGCTCCTTCAGGTAAAGCATGCACTCAGTATGGGTGACTGACGTAACGGCGACCACCGGACGAATGCAGCAGCGGGTGTCGGCGAAGTCCTACAAAGGAGCCAGAGATCTTTTCGCAAGCGCCCGCTACCGAGGTTACAACCCAAGCGCCGCGCGGGTGTCGGGCCCCACCACACCGTCGGGTTCCAGCGCCCGGTTCTTTTGAAACTCGCGCACGCGCACTTCAGTTTTCATGCCGAACACGCCGTCCACCTTGATGGGCGCGAGGATCGTAGGCGGGTTGTTGTTGAGGGCAACCTGCACCATATCGACGCCCTGACCGTAGTCGCCTTTCCTCAGAACCTTCGCGATGGTGTGACCGCAGCGAATGCGAATCTGGCGCTCGACGCTCTGGTACTCCGCGACGGAATCCTGGTGCTTTGCGGCCTTCGAGGTCAGTTTGACAAACACCTCGCCCACCACCTCACGGATCGTAGTCTGCATCGGCTGAAATTGCGACCGGTTCTGCCATGTAGGATGCAAGAGCGCAAAGTCGATTTCGGCGTTGGCGCGCAGTTCCGCATCCATCTTCGCCATCACTTTTTCGTTGTCGACAACGTGCTTGTTCTCGTGCTGCAGCCAAACGGTTCGCGCGCACATGCTGAGCGCGCGCGATACATGCAGCTCCTGTCGCAACGTGAGTTTGAGCGTTCCGGTTCTAAAGCGGAATTCGGTTCCGCCAGCACGCGTTTCGTAATTCAACCCGGTTTGATCGGAGGTGATTTTTGGGATGGTGATAGCCACCGGTGTGCCGCCGTCGGGGCCGACTTCCCCGTGTTCATCCGCCAGCGCCTGGAGCGTCGCGGGATCATCAAGAATGATCGTCGTCGTTGGCGTAATTTCTGTCTGGATAAGCAGGGGCATAATTTTTTTAACCGAAATGAATGCTTTGCCAACGGGCACGCCAGCGGCGTAGACAGACTGAAATCAGCAGAATCGGCGAAAGCAACGTTAACAGTCAAGACGGAATCTTTCGACAAAGCACGCCACGGGACGAGATCTGTTCACACGTTGGCACAAAAGCACCGAATGTCTGCGAATGTGGAAACTCTTTACCATGCGGGCGGACTAACGCTCCAATCCCTTAACCACCTGTTTATTCCAACCATGACCATCGATCAACAAAAATCCATTCTCACGATTTGCCTCATGGCGGCGTTTTCTGACGGCGGGAATGATGCGAGAGAACGTGATCATCTGAAAAAGATCACTGACTCGCTGGCGGGAGACAACGGAAGTACGGCGGCGCTCAATCTGCCGCAGATCTACCAGGACGTGCTGTTCAAGCGAGTGGCTTTAGAAACGGCAGCTGCTGCGTTGACGACCGAAGAATCGAGACACATGGCCTACGAAATGGCCGTGCACATGATTGACGCCGACGGCAAGCAAACCGACGCTGAACGCGCGTTTCTGAAAACGTTGAGTGCGCAGCTTGGACTCTCTGAAGCCGATGCGACGAGCATCGCTCACGACGCCGATGCGATTGCGGACGCGGGCGCCATCGTGCCGTTGGCGGCCGTTTCAGCCGCGCAAAACACACCCGGTACAGCGGCGGCAAGCGTCGACATTGCAGCGATGGACAAGACGATCCTCAACTATTCCATCCTCAACGGAGCGCTGGAACTGTTGCCGCAGTCGTGGGCGACGATGGCGATCATTCCGTTGCAAACTCGCATGGTTTATCGCATTGGACAGAGCTATGGCTACGAGCTTGACAGCGGGCATGTGAAGGAATTTCTGGCGACGGCTGGCGTCGGCCTCGCCTCGCAATACCTCGAGCAGGCCGGTCGCAAGCTGCTTGGTGGACTGCTTGGAAAAGTCGCCGGCCGGATGATCGGCGGTCTCGCCAGTGGCGCAACAGGTATGGCGTTTTCATTCGCGTCCACGTATGCGCTGGGTCAGCTGGCCAAACGCTACTACGGCGGTGGCCGCACGATGTCCGGCGCAGTGCTCAAACAAACGTTTGATGAGCTTTTGGCACCTGCGAAGGAATTGCAGGCGAAGTACGTTCCGCAAATTCAGGAAAAAGCGCGTGGCTTGAACATGACGGACGTCATGGCAATGGTAAAAGGACAGAAGATCTGACGCAACTGCCTGATGTGTGAACCACGCGGGGCTGAAAGGGCCAGTCTTGCTGGCTTGCCAGCTTGCACGAACGAAAAAGCGCCCCGAGGGGCGCTTTTATTTTGTTTGCTCTATCGAGCATCAACGCGCTTGCGCGCGGATAAATCGTTCAACAAAAAATGGGAGTAATTAGGTTCTGGATGATCGCCTCCTATCGATTGACTGGTGACAGCCACACAGTACCACGCGTCGCCGCTCGCTGCAAGCGTCCGCAGCGCAGCGGGCAGTACCGGTCATCGTGAAAATCGATGGCTACTTCTTCCGGAACACCACCATGTGCTGCCACGGCAGGCTCGACACAGTGCGCTCCCACACGAGCGGATGCACCTCGGCTTCTCGTCGCACCTGTACTTCGCTCATTTTGTGCAGCGCCTTGATCGGAACGTTTGCATCCTCGGCCCGATACTCGATAAACACCACTTGTCCGCCGGGTTTGAGCGCACGGACAATGCTCTCCATCACCTCAAAGGGGTAGGACAGCTCATGATAAACATCGACCATAATCGCGAGATCAACCGTTGATGCAGGCAGTTTTACGTCGGTCTCGCTGCCGAGCGACGGAACGATATTCGAAAGGCCTTTTTGCGCTGCCAGACGCCTGAGCATACGCACCATTTCCGGCTGCACATCAACGGCAAGAACTTTGCCGTTTGCGCCCACTGCGCCAGCCATCCGCCGCGAAAGATAGCCGGTTCCCGCGCCAATATCCGCGACGATCATGCCCGGCTTCAAGTCGAGCGCCGTCATCAGGATATCGGTGCGTTCTTCTTTCTCGCGCTCCTCGCGCTCAAGCCATGCCGCACCCTGCCAGCCCATGACGCCAGCA
>JAYWHV010000388.1:0-6480 GCA_043777615.1 Burkholderiales bacterium
CTCCGGTGAAAAGATTGTGCGCGTGGATCGCGACGCCGTGGTACTTGCCTCAGGCGGGGCTGAAACGCGCGTGACTGTTCTGGTACCGCGAATTGATCCGACGAAGAAAGCGATTGTGCCGGTTGCTGCTGCCTGCCGTTTGAGCGGGAGCGACCGCGCCAGCGCCGTTTTTATGGCCGAGACCATGGTCAAGGCGCTTATGTCGGAGAAGGCCACGTTCGCGCGCATGTTCGAACCGTTGCCGGGTTCTGCCGGCGGGATTCGTGCGAAGGGAACCGGCGGCACAACGGCGATGTTTGCGATTGCCGACGGGGATGTGCTGATGCGCGCGGATGGCAACGTGATTCGCTCGTCGGACGCGATCGTCACTGAGCTTTTGGCACGGCTTTCCGCTGGTGCCTCAGTGGTTGTCGAAGGGGAGAGCAATGGCGCGCCGCGGCGCTGGGTTTATGCGCCTTCGGCGTGCGCGTCGGCGCCTCAGCCGAGCGAACCCGCTATTTCCAAAAGTCCGAGCAAACCGAGCGGCTGATCGATTTCATGCACTGCCCCCCAGGCGCGTGCGTGGGCGATATCGGGCACATAGCCATATGCCGCGAGCACTGAGGTCATGCCTGCCGCGATGCTCGCCTTGACGTCGCTCTCACCGTCGCCGACAAACCAGCAGTCGGCCGGGTCAATTTGCATGGTGCTTGCAGCGTGCAGCACCGGCGCGGGGTGGGGCTTTGGTGTCGCGGTGGTGTCGCCGCAAACGACTGTCGCTGGCACAAAAGCGCGGTCGCGCAGCAGTTCGTGAATCATTGGCTCAGCCAACCGCGAATGCTTGTTGGTGACGATGCCCCAAGTGATTTTTTGCCGTTCAAGCGCGATCAATAGCTCCAGCACGCCGGGGAAGAGGTGGCTTTTTTGCAGTTTCCGCTCATCGTAAATCGCCAGAAAGCGCTGTCGATTAGGCTCGTAGTCGGCGTCACCTGGCGACAGATCCAGTGCCTGCTTCAAAAGACTGCGTGCCCCGTAAGTCGCGTAGGGGCGCAACACGGTGTACGGCATCGCCTCGTGCCCAAGCTCCACCCGCAAATCGTTTGCGGCTCCCGCGAGATCGGGAGCACTGTCGACGAGGGTGCCGTCGAAATCGAACAGAATCGCACGGGGTCTGGAGGTAATAGCTTTTGACATTTTTGGACGATTAAACTGGGGCCGTAGCGATAAAAGTGCTTAAGTCGAGTTTCGCGGGAATATAAGGGTAGCCCCCATGCAGCCGTCGTCGCGGAAAAAAGCTATTGCTCAAGGCCGGTCAACAGCGACGGCTGATAACTGAGGCAAATTGCGACTGCAAATGGCGCAGCGCCGCAACATTACTCCATGACGTCACTTTGCGAGCAGCTGCGTCGAGCGACAGCCACTCATGGGCGACATGCTCACGCGGCGCGAGGCGCGGCGCGACGGTCGACGGAAGACAAACGGCGAAACAATGCTCTTCGTTGTGAGTTACAGCGGGCGGATATCGGTGCCGCCAGCTTGGGTAAATGGAGTAGACGTTTTTATAGTGAAGGTCGATCACGCCGCCGTACAGCGCCGCATCGAAGCCGGTTTCTTCCAGCAGTTCGCGCTTTGCGGTGTCCGCCCAGCATTCGCCTTCCTCCTGCGAGCCGGTCACGGATTGCCAGAATCCCGCGAAGTCGGCGCGTTCAATCAGCAGCACTTCACGTGCCGGCGTGAATGCGATGACGAGGACGGATCGGGGAATCTTCGGTGATTTCGCGGCCGACGACTCAGCGCTCACGCCAGCACGACATGAAAGGGTTTCTCATGCTCGCTCCACCAGATGCAGGCTTCCCTCAAAATGTCGGTAAGCGTGTCCCAGTCGCTGCCGAAACGCTTGGCACCGACAGACGCATCGAGCAGAACGATGGTGTAGCTCGCTCGCTTGGCCCAGCCGTCGTCCATCAGGCAATCCGCTAGCGCATCCCAGTTGTGCCCAAAATGCCTCGGCAATTTGAGACCCGCAGCGAGCGTTTCCAGCAGCGCCTTCTTTGACCGGACGCCCTTTAAATCGTCCGTGAGCACGGTGTCGGACCGCAAATCGTGAATTGAATTTTTCATGAATCGTATGCCGCGTTCAGCGTTGAATGCATTTGAAGGACTGGTAGTGGTCGTCGCTGTAATAGCAGGTGTCCGCCGCTCGCTGGTCGCCTCCACAGACGATTCGCCGGGCACCACGGTTTTTCACGCCCGGCGTGCGCACCGTGTATTCGCGGTAGAAACCACGCGGCGCTTTTGGCAGGATGCGCTCGCGGTTGCTGAAGGTGATGCCGTCGCGGTTGCTTGAAAACGGGCCACCGGCCTGGATGAGTGCCAGGGTGTCACGTCCCTGTTTTGGCAGCTCCTGCGTGGCGATTGACTGTCCAACCGCGCATGCTACCGTCCGCGAGAAGACCATCGGGGCGGCGAACATGAAGGCGCTTGCCAGTGCCAAGGCAAGCCATTGACGAAGTTGGTTGACCATGAAAATTTCTAGCTATTGGTTTCGCTGCAGCGACATGTGCTCGATTTCCAGACATTGGTTCTGCACGACTTCAATTCCGGCCTTTTGCGCGATCTTCGCCGCCTCTTCATTGTGGACGCCGAGCTGCATCCACAAAACTTTTGGCAGGGGCTTCATCCCGGCGGCCGCTTCGGCCACTTGAACCATATCCTCACTGCGCCGAAAACAGTCAACAATATCGACTGGCAGCGGCAGATCGGCAAGGGTTGCGACGACAGGTTCGCCCAAAATCTCCTGTCCAGCGTAGGCGGGATTCACCGGAACAATTCGGTAGCCCGCTTTCTGCAGGTACTGGGCTACCCTGTAGCTCGGGCGGTCAGGTCGAGTTGACATTCCAACGACCGCTATCGTCTTCGTAGTGGCGAACAGTTCGCTCAAAGGCGTCGACACGTGCGCTACCGAACGCGGCGGAACGAAGAAACCGAATCGTTCATGCCGGGAGGCATTTCGTTGTACTGGCCCGGGCCAAACGTTACACAACGCCCACGGTAGTTTGAATCTTCGCAGAACTGCCAGGTGCCGAAGCTGATGAAGATCGATGAGGTAGTGTCGTTCATGCCGGAGCCAGAGAGATCATTCACGTCACCCGTTGCGCGCACAGTGCGGCCAACGAAGTTGCCGTGCTCATAGAGCCATACGGGATGCCTTGAGCGTGCGCCATTTGGCTCCACTACAACGTAGTTCTGTGTACCCGGCGTGATGCCACCCCAAACCGGTTCATTGCCAATTTTGCGCAGGGACGAAATAGAGCGGTCGAGTTGCGGCGGCAGGCGGCGGTAGTCGCCAGGGCCGTAAACCATGCACACTCCGCCATAGTCGCGGTCTTCGCAGGCCTCCCAATTTCCGCCGTAGATCCGCATCGAACGAATCCGGTCGTTAAAGCCGGTGTTGCGCAAATTGTCGGTATCGTTGTCAAGCGTGTAAGCCGCACCGCGGAAATCGGATTCGGTATAAACCTCAATGCGGAAGCGATCCCCGTTCCACACGGGCCGCGCGGGTTGCACTTGCGGTTGGACGGGTACCGGGAACGGCAGCACTGGCGGCGGCAGCGCGGCGACAGGCGGACGATTGACCTCCAGCGCACGCGCGCTGACGATGCGGAAGTTAAGTTGTGGCCCCAGATCGTTGTACTGCCCCGGAGGCAACGCCTGACAGCGACCGCCATAGTTGTATTCGGTGCAAACTTCCCAAGTGCCGCCAGAAACGACGGCAGATGACGCGTTGGTGAGTCCCCAGCTGCCCTCAAGATTGGGCGAACTTTGATCCAGAGCCATTGTGCGGCCCCGGAAGCCGGGCGCTTCGTAGAGCTGAATGCGAGGCGGCGAATATCCCACGACAGCGGACCCACTGCCAGCGTCGTAAGTGACGTCACGCACCGACAATATGGTGTCGCCAAAGCGTCCGGCGAGTTCGCGGTAGTCACCGGCCGTCAAACGACGACATTCGCCTGTGAAATTGGCGCCTGTGCAGACGTCCCAGATGCCCGTCCCGACGCGGATTGAGCGCGCTGCTCCAATCGGCAGATTGGGTTCGGAGCGGGATACACGTGCCGTCGATCCGGTGAAATCGCGACCGCTGTAGAGCCACAGGTCGGACGCTGTGGCAGCGACCGAGCAGATTCCGAGTCCGCCGGCGAGCACTGCCCGAGCGATGATTTGAAAGTGACTGAAAGGCTTCATGGGTCCTCCTGTGCCCGGAGAGCGGGCGATGAACGGGATCAAGTTTGATTCGTGGCGTGCGGCATTGATCGGTGAGGCTGTGTCAAAAACGCTGTCTACAATACTCGGGTTGACATTTGCGTTGCTGTAGCTGCTGGCTAAGAACGCGTCAGGAGCAAGCGTAGCGTATGAAGTCCGATTAGTGACTTACGCATTGTCTTAAATGTTCTCGCTGCGATTTTGATAAGTGAATCCAAAATGACTAAACGTACCCGCTGGGTGATTGGCAACTGGAAAATGAATGGATCATTGGCGACTAATGATTCATTACTGGAGGCGATTGCAGCGGGCAGTGGTGAATTCGCGAAAGTCGCCGTATGCGCGCCTGCTCCCTACTACTCACAGTTGCAACGCTTACTCGGCGCAACCCACGTAGCGTACGGCGGTCAGGATGTTTCAGAGCATGCAAGCGGCGCCTACACTGGGCAGATCAGCGCTGCGATGCTCCGGGAGTTTGGGGCGACTATCGTGCTCGTAGGGCACTCCGAGCGCCGGTTGTACAACGCAGAAACCAGCGACTTGGTGGCAGCAAAAGCGAAAGCTGCGGTTGCGGGCGGGTTGACGCCTGTGATCTGCGTGGGTGAAACGCTGGGTGAGCGGGAATCTGGACTGGCGGAGGCTACGGTCGCGGCACAGTTGGCACCATGCGCCGCACTAATTGCGAGTGCGTCAGAAAGTATCGTGGTTGCGTACGAGCCCGTCTGGGCCATTGGCACGGGCAAAACAGCAACGCCTGCGGAAGCACAAGCGATGCACGCCTTCATTCGCGCCGAACTTGGCAAGGTTGGCGCTGCTGCCGCGAAGATAAGCGTGCTTTACGGTGGCAGCGTGAAAGCATCGAACGCAGCTGAGCTCTTTTCGCAGCCCGACATTGACGGCGGACTGATCGGCGGTGCATCGCTGGTCGCTGCGGATTTTCTTGCGATAGTTTCTGCGGCGTGACGCGACTTCCGGGAAGCTGTTCCGCTATGTATAATCATGGGCTATGGAAATTTTTCTACTCGCGGTGCATGTGATAGCAGCCGCTGCAATTTTGGTTCTCGTGCTTCTTCAGCACGGCAAAGGCGCTGACATGGGCGCGTCATTTGGCACTGGCTCGGCTGGTAGTGTGTTTGGTGCGGCGGGGTCGGCCAATTTTTTAAGCCGTGCGACGGGTATTGCTGCTACGATCTTTTTTGTGACAAGCGTGGCTTTGACCTACGTCGGGGCTCATCGCACGTCTACAGCCGGTGGCGTGATGCAAGGCGTGACCGGCGAGCCGGCGAAGTCCGACTCAACGGTTCCGGGCGCTCCCGTGGTTCCGGCGACTCCCAAGTCTGATATTCCGAAGTAAATCTGTTTAGTTATGTTTTAGCCGTCGTGGTGAAATTGGTAGACACGCTATCTTGAGGGGGTAGTGGCGAAAGCTGTGCGAGTTCGAGTCTCGCCGACGGCACCATTTAAAAATAATAAGTTCTGGTATTCATAGTAACCAGACGCGGTTCAGGGACGAGGAGGGCGGGGAGCACCAGTTTGCACCGCCTTTTTTTTGGGGATTTTTGAGACATGTCGCTAGAAACATACGTCCCGGTATTGATCTTCATGATCGTGGCGCTGGCGTTTGGCTGTGTTCTTCTCGCTGTCGGTTGGTTGATCTCTCCATCCAGGCCCGACCCCGACAAACTGGCCCCCTACGAATGTGGTTTCGAAGCGTTTGAAGACGCTCGAATGCGCTTTGACGTGCGCTACTACCTCGTCGCAATTTTGTTTATTCTGTTCGATCTTGAAATTGCCTTCCTTTTCCCGTGGGCCGTCGCGCTCAAGGAAATCGGCTTTCCCGGTTTTCTGACGATGATGGTTTTTCTTGGCATTCTCACCGTAGGCTTCATTTACGAGTGGAAAAAAGGCGCGCTTGATTGGGAGTAGTCCCGATCAATTCGCCCTGAATGCTGATATCTGGAGTGCACTGATTTATGAGTCTTGAAGGCGTCTTTCAGGAAGGTTTCGCGGTAACGACGGTTGACAGCGTCATCAACTGGGCACGAAACGGCTCAATGTGGCCGATGACTTTCGGCCTGGCCTGTTGTGCCGTTGAAATGATGCACGCGGGAGCTGCACGGTACGATCTTGATCGTTTCGGCATCGTGTTTCGCCCGAGCCCGCGTCAGTCGGACGTAATGATTGTGGCCGGGACGCTCTGCAACAAAATGGCCCCGGCGTTGCGCAAGGTTTACGACCAGA
>JAYWHV010000389.1:0-6476 GCA_043777615.1 Burkholderiales bacterium
TATTTTCTGCACGGAAGATCAGATCCAGTCGGAGTGCGTTGCCTTCAACGAGTTGCTGAAAAAGGTCTACGCCGATTTTGGCTTCACCGACATCATCTATAAGATTTCTACGCGGCCTGAAAAGCGCGTGGGGTCGGATGAAGTGTGGGACAAGGCCGAAGCCGCGCTCAAAAACGCGCTAGATTCCGTCGGTGCGCCATGGGAAGAATTGAAGGGTGAGGCCGCCTTCTACGGCCCGAAGATTGAGTATTCATTGAAGGACGCTTTGGGCCGTGTCTGGCAGTGTGGAACGATGCAGGTGGACTTTAATATGCCGGTCCGGCTTGGGGCGGAGTACGTGGGTGAGGACAACTCGCGCCGTCCGCCGGTCATGCTGCACCGGGCAATTCTGGGTTCGCTGGAGCGGTTCATCGGAATTCTGATTGAAAACTACGCAGGTGCGTTGCCGCTCTGGCTGGCCCCGCGCCAGTTAGCGGTCGCTCCGATCACTTCAGAATTCAACGAATTTGCGGAAAGCGTTGTAAATCGGTGCAAGGCCGCAGGGCTTCGGGCCGAGGCGGACTTGAGGGGAGACAAAATATCCTATAAAATTCGTGAGTTAAGCATTCAGAAGCTTCCCTACATTGCTGTAGTCGGGGCCAAAGAGGCGGAACAGGGCGCAGTGGCCGTTCGTGGTCGTGGCAACGTGGATTTGGGTGTAATGCCCGTTGAAAAATTCATCGAATTAGCCGCTTCACAGAACCGACCCGGTGCGCATCTAACTAATTAACGACGGAGTTGTCACATAGCCGATAAAGATACCCGAATCAATCGAGAGATCACCGCTCTTGAGGTTCGACTGATAGATAAAGACGGTGAGCAGGCTGGCATCAAATCGCTTCGCGAAGCGATGATGATGGCAGAAGATGCTGATCTGGACCTGGTGGAAATTGCGCCAACTGCGCAACCCCCCGTTTGCCGAATCATGGATTACGGCAAATTCAAGTTCCAGGAAGCCAAGCGCCTGCACGAATCGAAAGGCAAGCAGCGCCAGATTGAGATCAAAGAGATCAAACTGCGCCCGCAAACCGACGAGAACGACTTTAATATCAAGATGCGCAAGCTTCGCGAGTTCATCGCCGAGGGCGACAAGGTCAAGGTGACCTTACGCTTCCGCGGTCGTGAAATGGCGCATCAAGAATTCGGCGTCCGGCAACTCGATCGTATCAAAGCTGAAACCGAGGACATCTGCGTTGTTGAGCAGTTTCCGCGGATGGAAGGCCGCCTCATGGTGATGATGGTGGCTCCGAAGAAAAAGGTGGTGCCGGTTGCAAAGCCAGCAGCGCCGAAACCCGCCGCAACGGCCCCAGCGAAGCCCGCTGTAGCCGAAGCGACGGGAACGCCAGCACCCGCTGGGGCTCCCAAGATTGCGGCGTAATGCTGCAACGCCTCACTAGGTGACATTGAAGAGAAAGAGGCAATCATGCCCAAAATGAAGACTAAAAAGGCCGCGTCAAAGCGCCTTAAAGCCAGAAAGAGCGGCAGCATCAAGCGCGCTCACGCCACGAAGCGTCACATCCTGACCAAGCGCACGACGAAGAACAAGCGTCAACTGCGTGGGACGTTGACTGTCAATGCGAGCGACGAAAAAGCCGCGCGCCAAATGTTGCCATACGTTTAACGGAGGACTTGAAAAATGCCTCGCGTCAAACGTGGTGTAACAGCCCGCGCCCGTCACAAAAAAATCATCGCGTTAGCCAAAGGCTACCGCGGCCGTCGTAACAACGTATATCGCGTCGCCAAGCAAGCAGTCATGCGCGCTGGGCAATACGCTTATCGTGATCGCCGCAATAAAAAGCGCGATTTCCGTGCTTTGTGGATTGCGCGTATCAACGCAGCAAGCCGTGAGTGCGGCATGAAGTACTCGACCTTCATGGGTGCCCTCAAAAAGGCCATGGTAGAGATCGACCGTAAAGTGTTGTCCGACATGGCTGTCTTTGACATGCCTGCGTTTAACGCGCTCGTACAGCGCGTGAAGCCGGCCTAACCGCAAGGTAGAGCCTCCCGCTTCAGACGCTTTCGAGCAACTCAAAAAGGGAGGCTAGCGCCTCCCTTTTTTTATGTTTCCCTTCTCCCGCAGCGCGGGAGAGGGTGCCCGACAGGGCGGGTGAAGGCAGTGGCGTTGCAAACCAATTTTGCTTCTGCGACGACCCTCACCCCAACCCTCTCCCGCGCTGCGCGAGAGGGAGACAAGGAGATTACGTGACTTCATCACTCGAACAAATTCTGACCTCCGCCACCGCCGATTTCGCTGCGTGTGCCGACGCGCCTTCCCTCGAAAATGCCAAAGCAAAGTACCTTGGCAAAACGGGTGCCGTGACCGACCTGCTCAAAGGCATGGCGGCACTCTCGCCTGACGAGAAAAAGACACGCGGCGCGGAGATCAATCGCGTTAAGGCCGCAGTCGAAAGCGCTTTGAATGCCCGCCGTGATGCGCTCGCCAGCGATGCACTCAACGCCAAGCTGGCAGCCGAATCCATCGACGTAACCTTGCCCGGACGCGGTCGCGGAACGGGCGGAATTCACCCGGTCATGAAGACCTGGCAGCGCGTTGAAGAGATCTTCGCCTCCATCGGTTTTGACGTCGCCGACGGTCCGGAAATCGAAGCCGACTGGTTCAATTTCACGGCGCTCAATAACCCTCCAAACCATCCTGCGCGCTCGATGCAGGACACGTTCTATGTCGACATGAATGGCACGGATGGTTTGCCGCTTTTGCTGCGTACGCACACGTCGCCGATGCAGGTGCGCTATGCCCGCATGCACGCCGCCGACGTGATGGCAAAAGGCAAACCGATCAAGGTGATCGCACCCGGTCGCACCTACCGCGTGGATTCGGACGCCACCCATTCGCCAATGTTTCATCAGGTCGAAGGCTTGTGGATCGCCGAGGACATTTCGTTCGCCGATTTGAAGGGTGTCTACACCGATTTCCTGCGCCGATTCTTCGAGACGGACGACCTGCAAGTGCGCTTCCGCCCGAGCTATTTCCCGTTCACCGAGCCGTCTGCCGAAATCGACATGAAGTTCGAAAGCGGGCCGCTCAAAGGCAAATGGCTGGAGATTTCCGGCTCGGGGCAGGTGCATCCTTCGGTGGTCAAAAACTTCGGCCTCGATCCTGAAAAGTACATCGGGTTTGCCTTTGGCTCAGGGCTTGAGCGGCTCACGATGTTGCGTTACGGCATTGGCGATTTGCGCTTGTTTTATGAGGGCGATCTGCGATTCCTGAAGCAATTCGCTTAACAGCTTTTCGATCCGGCCCTTATCTCATTGGGGCTCACGTTAATTATTGACATAAATCGACTTTAGGCGAATTGAGCCTCTAGCCCCAGTGCAACTGGGCATTGACAACAAAGTTGATCCACCGAGACTGATCATGCAATTCTCCGAATCCTGGCTCCGCAGCTTCTGTAACCCGTCGATGACAACCGACGAACTCGCCCACGCGCTCACGATGGCGGGGCTTGAAGTGGAAGAGGTGACGCCTGCCGCGCCGCCGTTCACAGGCATCGTCGTCGGCGAAATCGTCACTCGCGAGAAGCACCCGAACGCAGACCGCCTCTCTGTGTGCGCGGTCAACGTCGGATCGCATGCAGAAGCCCCGCTCCAGATCGTGTGCGGCGCACCCAATGCCCGCGTCGGCATCAAGATTCCCGTTGCACTTGTCGGCGCAGCATTGCCCCCCGGTGAAGACGGCAAGCCGTTCATGATCAAACAGGCGAAGATGCGTAGCGTCGAGTCGAACGGCATGCTGTGCAGCGCCCGCGAACTCGGCATTTCCGAGTCACACGAGGGCCTGCTCGAGCTGGCTGCCGACGCTCCCATTGGCTCGGATATTCGTGAATACCTGTCGTTAAATGACAGTAAATTCCTGATCAAACTGACGCCGAACAAGGCCGATTGCCTAAGCGTTTACGGCGTCGCGCGTGAGACGCACGCGATTACTGGCGCGCCGCTGGCCGCCGAGCCCACGGGCACTGTGAAAGCAACGCTGACCGAAGTGCTGCCGGTCAAAGTGCTGGCTCCCGACCTCTGCGGTCGTTTCGCAGGCCGCGTGATTCGCGGCGTGAACGCGAAGGCCTCGACACCCGCTTGGATGCGCGAACGGCTCGAAAAATCCGGCCAGCGCTCGATCACCGCGCTTGTCGATATTTCCAACTATGTGATGCTCGAAGCGGGCCGCCCAACCCACGTTTTCGATCTCGATAAGGTTCATGGCGGTCTCGAAGTCCGTTGGGGCAAAAAAGGCGAATCGCTCAAGCTCTTGAACGGCAACACGGTCGATCTCGACGAAAAAGTGGGCGTCATTGCCGATAGCCAGGCCGTCGAATCGCTCGCTGGCATCATGGGCGGCGACAGCACGGCTGTTTCGCTCGACACGACGAACGTCTACGTCGAAGCCGCGTTCTGGCACCCGCTCGCTATTCAGGGCCGTGCACGCCGGTTCAACTTCTCCACAGACGCGGGGCATCGTTTCGAGCGCGGCGTGGATTGGGAAACGATCCCGGCGCATCTGGATCGCATCAGCGCGTTGATCCTTGAAATCTGCGGCGGCGAAGCCGGGCCGATTGACGATCAGATCATCAACGTACCGAGCCGCAAGCCCGTCACCATGCGCATCGCGCGAGCACAAAAAGTCATCGGCGTCGCCGTTGCCGTCGATGAAATGGCCAGCATCTTCACGCGCCTGGGCCTCACGCACACGCGCACCAGCGATGCCTTCATCGTCACGCCCCCCAGCTACCGCTTCGACATCGAAATCGAAGAAGATCTCATCGAAGAAATCGCCCGCATCTACGGCTTCGACAACATCCCCGCGCTGCCTCCGATTGCGCGCGCTGCCATGCGCGCCCAGCCCGAAGGCACGCGTTCGCTGCACGAGCTGCGCGCCGCGATTGCCGGATGCGACTACTTCGAGACGATCAATTACAGCTTTGTCGACAAAAGCTGGGAACACGAGCTGCTCGGCAACGCCGATCCGATCAACCTGCTGAACCCCATCGCCAGCCAGATGGCCGTGATGCGCTCGTCGCTCGTTCCCGGACTGCTCGCCAACGTGCAATACAACGTCAGTCACAAAGCCGACCGCGTTCGCGTCTTTGAACTGGGCAAGGTATTCAAACGCGATGCCACCGTGGTCGATGGGCCGCTGGCCGTCGCTGGCATCACGCAGCCGCTCAAGCTCGCGGGCGTGGCCTTCGGTGGCGCAGTGGCCGAACAATGGGCGAGTCAGAAACGAATGGCCGATTTTTATGATGTGAAGGCAGATTTGTTGGCGGTGGTGCCCGACGCAGCCCGTTTCGTCGCTGCCGAGCATCCGCTCCTGCATCCGGGGCGCTGCGCCAAGATTGAGCTTAATCAAGCCACCATCGGCTGGATTGGCGAATTGCACCCCAAACACCTGGCGCGGTTCGAGCTGACGTCAGCTCCAACTGTGTTCGAGGTCGACGTCGCCCCGCTGCAACAACGCCCCCTCACGGTGCACGCGCCGGTTTCAAAAATGCCGCTCGTCCGCCGCGATATTGCGCTGGTCGTCGCCAATTCAGTTAATTCTGACGTTCTGGTCGACAGTCTTCGCACGGGTGCGCCCGCCTTTGTGCGTGCGGTAGACGTATTTGATGTTTACCGCGGCGCAGCACTTCCGGAAGGCAAAAAAAGCGTTGCAATTCGGGTACTTATGCAAGATACTGAACGTACGTTGGCAGATACAGAGATCGAGGGAGCTTGCCAACAAATGCTTTTCAAAGCGCAAGAACAACACGGCGCGACACTACGCGCATAACTTTATTTGTAGCGGCACGATGCCTGAATCGGTCACCAAAGCGGAGCTAGCAGACGTGTTGTTTGAGCGACTGGGCTTGAACAAACGCGAAGCCAAAGATATGGTCGACTACTTCTTCGAAGAAGTGCGCGAGGCATTGGAGCGCGGCGAAGATGTGAAACTTTCGGGTTTTGGTATTTTCAATCTGCGTGAAAAGTCACAACGCCCCGGACGCAATCCGAAGACCGGTGAAGAAATTCCGATCAAGGCACGGCGCGTTGTCACCTTCCACGCCAGCAACAAATTAAAAGGCCAGGTCGATTCCGCCCATGCCGAGCGAGACCGCAGCATCATCTGAATTGCCGCCGATCCCGGCCAAACGCTATTTCACCATCGGTGAAGTCAGCGATTTGTGTCTGGTCAAGCCGCATGTGCTCCGCTACTGGGAGCAGGAGTTCACACAGTTGCGCCCGGTCAAGCGGCGCGGCAATCGACGCTATTACCAGCATCACGAAGTGTTGCTCGTCCGGCGCATTCGCGAACTGCTCTACGGCGAGGGTTTCACCATCATCGGCGCGCGTGGGCGGCTGGACGAGGAGGCGAATGGTGGTCAGACAGTGTTGACGCGTCGTCGCGGTTCGCAGGGATTGCAAGTCGCGCCGACGAAGGCCGCAAC
>JAYWHV010000390.1:0-6475 GCA_043777615.1 Burkholderiales bacterium
TCCGCATCATCATTGCGGGCGCGGGCGGCGCGGCACATCTGCCCGGCATGCTCGCCGCCAAGACCACGCTGCCGGTGCTCGGCGTGCCGGTGCCGTCAAAATATTTGCGTGGTGAAGACTCGCTGCTGTCCATCGTACAAATGCCCAAAGGCGTGCCGGTCGCGACGTTCGCGATCGGTGAGGCGGGCGCGGCTAACGCGGCCTTGTTTGCCGTCGCTATGCTCGCCATCTCCAACAAAGCACTCGCGCAACAACTGCTGTCCTTCCGCGATGAACAAACCGCCAGCGCGCGCAGCATGCTCGTGCCGCCCGTACTGGCCGACAAATAAGCATGCTGCAACCGGGAAGCTGGTTAGGCTGCCTCGGAGGCGGTCAACTGGGCCGCATGTTCGTTCACGCCGCGCAGGCGATGGGCTACAAAGTCCTGGTCCTCGACCCGGATCCGACCGGCCCGGCAGCGCAGGCGGCCGATGATGTGATCGTCGCAGCGTACGATGACATGGACGCGATTGCAGCCTTTGGCAAACGCGTTGCTGCAGTCACTACCGAATTTGAAAATGTGCCTGCTGCATCGCTTGAAGCGCTCGCAGCAATGGTTCCCACGCGACCCGGCGCAGCGGCGGTGCGCATCGCGCAAGATCGGCGCAAAGAGAAACGATTTTTCGTTGAACACGGATTGCCCGTCGGCCCATTCGCTGTCATCGAACGGGCTGAGGATTTGCGCGACGCACCTGCCCATCTGTTCCCCGGCATTTTGAAGGCCGCAACGCTAGGCTACGATGGCAAAGGCCAGCAGCGCGTGACGTCCACCACGCAGGCATTGCTCGCATGGATGAGCATGAAGCAGGCCCCCTGCGTGTTAGAGGCCATGATCCCATTCGAGCGCGAAATTTCGGTGCTGGCGGCACGCTCGTCGACCGGCGAAGTGCGCGTGTGGCCCGTGCAAGAAAACCAGCATGTCGGCGGCATTCTCGACCTCACCATCGTGCCTGCACGACTCGATGAGGCGGTGCTAAATCAAGCGCAAACATTGGCAAGAAAACTCGTCGACGCACTCGATTACGTCGGTGTATTGTGCGTAGAAATTTTCGTCACCGCAGACGGTTTGTTGTTAAACGAAATCGCCCCCAGACCGCACAACAGCGGCCACTACACGAGAGAGGCCTGCCAAACATCGCAGTTCGAGCAACAAGTGCGCGTGCTCGTCGGCGCCCCCCTTGGCGACCCAGCACTCGTGCAGCCCGCCGTGATGGTCAACGTGTTGGGTGACGTCTGGTTTGATGCGGCCACAATGATGCAACCCGCATGGGCAGAGGTGCTCGCCCTCCCCGGCGCACACGTCCATCTATACGGCAAAGCCGAAGCCAGAAAGGCCCGCAAAATGGGCCATGTGACCTGTGTGGCGGCGACGCTTGAAGCCGCGCTAGAAACGGCTGCGGAAGTTAAACGAATTCTGCGAATCGCGTAGCGCCATAGGTGCTTGGTGCTTGGCGCTTGGCGCGTGGCACTACACCAAAACAGTGTCAAACTCAGGCGGCAGCTCGCGCGGTTTTCCGTCCGTGGTGATGGCCACATAGGTCAGCTCTGCCTCGGTTACACGCACCACGGTTGTGCCGCGATTTCGCTCTGAAAACACCTCAACATCCACCGTTATCGAGGTGCGACCCACTCGCTTGATCGTGGCATAAAAACTCACCACGTCGCCAATGTGTACCGGCTGTTTGAACACAAATTGGTTCACCGCCACCGTTGCAATGCGGCCTTGAGCGCGGCGAATCGCAGGAATGCTTCCCGCCAAATCGACTTGCGACATGATCCAGCCACCAAAAATATCGCCGTTAGCGTTAGCGTCCGAAGGCATCGGCACCACGCGCAGCGCCAGTGGTTTGTCGGGGAGGGTGAGGGCGTCGGGGGATGTGTTCATTAGGGCACGCTAAAAAATTTCACCAAGGTTATCAGTCACATTCGCCGAGCAGCGTGACGACACGACCCGTACCACGCCATTTCGCCCGCGCCCTGTCCAGGGTACCTCCCGGCTCGGTGTGCGCGATGACCACGCGCGTTGCCAGCAGCGCTGCGATATCGTTGCGTTCAACGGCGAGAGCTTCTGTCAGCCGTCGGCAGGCGGTCTGTGATGTCACCACCGCCATACGCCGCTCGGTGATCGCGGTTTCCCACGCGCTGGCAAGGCGGGCGCCTGCCAGTGGGCGGGCGATCACCGCCACCACTGGGCTATGCGCTTGTAACAACAGGGTCAGCACTGACTGCTCCAGCGGTGAATGAAACCCGCTCACGACCGGGTGTTTTGCGCGCGCCTGTGCCAGCGCCCAATCCGTGGCCGCCCGAATCGCGGTACCGGGGCAGCGCCGGGACGCGAAAAACGCCGTGATCGGTAAGGCGAGCAGCGCCTGTTCGCCGATGCCAGCCAGCGGCACACCGTCGTGCTCAAACGGCCAGACAACTGTGTTTTTATCCTCATTCATGCAAATGACGTTTTGGCTAACGCATTGATAAAAAAGGGAAAATCAGCAGATTGGCTTTCATTATCTTTGGGCTTTGCAAATAAACCGACCTAAGGTCGGCGGGAATTCAGAAAGTTTGCTGTCGCAATCGCGTTGAATCACGCTGTAGCGGACTGCAGAAGCGATTACGGCCTCCGCGCCGGAACAATCCATAGCATTTTGCAAATAACATAAACACTAAGTCTTTGAATTACAAAGCAATTTTGCCCGCTAACGGTTTATTTGCAATCTCAACTGCAAATAAACTGCCGTTCGACGGCGTTGCTGGCTTGGCGTACGCCGCATTGCGCCGCCCGCGATCAGGCAGCGCGATAAGCACCCCCTGCTGCACCCAATCCTTCAGCATCCGCGACGCCTCGGTCACGTCCACTTTCGCGATCTCGCGCAACTGGCTGTTGCCAATTGGCCCGTTTTTGTCGATCCAGTGACTTACTTCGTCCCACGCCGTTGGCCGCTCCAAATTGAACAGCGTCAGCGTGATGTGCTCCACCGCTGCCTCGGTGCTTTGCCGATACTGTGGCGGGTAGCGCTTCGCTGCGTCCATCTCGGCAAACATCGCCTTCACGCCTTCGCCCGCATCAATGTTTGGCGCATTTGGAAACCGGTTCAGGTTAATCGCAACCAGCGGGTTGCGCGCCTTGCTGCCTGCGCGCATGATGTTCTCCGCCGTGATGTTGCCGGGGAAGGTGCCGGGGCTTTCTACCTCAATGCGGTCATCAAAAATGCGGATGAAAATATCGCGATTGAGCCGATAGTCGCGATGAATCACCGCGTTCACAATCGCCTCTTTCACCACCCGCTCGGGGTACGCATGTTTTGCCTTGAAGCCGCTCGTCGATAGCGTCACGCCCTGAGCAATTTCGTCGAGCACCCTACGCACGGTGGCATCAATCTGCTCGATCAGTGGGCCGCGCACCTTGTGTGGCGGCTTGCGGTAATTGGGCGTTGCGCTCGGCAGCGCCGCCTTGCCGTCAAACACCATCACGTGAACGTCCGCCCGCGTGTCATGCGCTGCGAGCAAGCTGCCCGGCTCCTCAGCGAACAACAGTACCGCAGCACGGGTGGGGCGCACTTCACTGCCTATCTCGTGCGCTAGGCCAATCTTTTGCAACTGTTCGGCAAACGTGCCCGTGAGCCTGCCACCACTGCGCGCTGCGGCGAACTCACGCCACACGTCCGTCTCCAGCAGCGCCAGATTCACCGGCACTGTTTCGCTCGTCGCGCTACGCGTGCCGCGCTGGTAGGACAGCTCGGTGGTCTCAGTTGCGCTCATCTCGCGGTTGCTTGCGTCCATGCGTGTCCAGGTGCCGTCGCCGACGATGGAATGCACCTGCTCGCTCTTCTCCACGCGCAGCATCACGATGTGGCCCGGCTGTCCGTTGTGCAACGTGCAGGGCACACGCACCCAGTGCAGCCCGCCCATCGCGGGCTCAAACCGTTTCATGATTTCGCGCTGCAAATCGTCAAACGCTTCCGGGTTCTCTTCGATGCCGAACAGGCGTGAACTCTGCGCTGCGCCGGGCTTCAGCTCCTTAACTTCTTTCGCATCACCTATGCCAATCGCGATGATGCCGCCGTCGGTGTTGGCAAACGCGCAGACGGTTTCAACGATGCGCGTGAGCTTTGCGCTGATGCGCTTGAAGTCCAGCGTGCGGCTCTCGATGGCGGCGAGCAGCTTGCTGATGCGATCAGCGGCTTGGGCAGGCGAGAGATCAATCATCGCTGTCGTCATCCGCAGTTTGACCCATGCGGTACTTGATGTCGTAGTTGATGATCAGATCAGTTTGTTCAGGAGAAAGCCCGAAAAGTTCTGCCAACACCTCATCCACTTGATCAATGATTGATTTGGATTTCGCTGGTGACAAGGACTGTAGCTCTATCCGCCCCGTCTTCTTGTTGTTCATCACCAATGTTCGAGCCTTGGATTCGTAATCCTTTTCAACTGTCTCGCTCAACACTGTCAGTCGCGAATCGTTCAAATTCGGTGATGGAACAAGGTCAATATCAGCGGGATTTAGATCACGACCATTCGACGTCCATTGCCATAGGCAATAGAAAGTCGTGCTCAGCAGCAAACAATGCACGGGCGCGTGCAACTGCTGGTCAACAATCAAGGCCGTTTCGCGCGAACTCGGTGATGGCACACCGTTAATAGTGCAATAAGGGGGCTTGCGAGTAACCGTGCTGAAATACCGCAGTCCAGTGTTTTTGTAAAAAAGCCGAGCGTTACCCTTTAGAGCCCCCGAACTTACGAGTGACGGATATTTCAAGAGATGGCCCATCAAAGAACGCTCAGTTGTGCCGCGCGTTTTGGGCCAAATTGACCGACGAGTCGATAGCGCAGACACTTGATCAAAACTCAAGTTTTGAAATAACGCGTCACGTTCCTCGTGACTCCATTTCAAGTAGCCGCCACTAAAAATCCTGGGCGTACGCGTGCTCGCACTTTGAATGTAAATGGTCAGTCGCTGCTCTGCTCCTTCGAACAATTTACCCGGTCTAGTGCCAAAACTTACGACGTGAACATCATTGTGGGCAGTTAAGGATTCGCGCAAGCCTTGCATGCGATCAGTGCTCGGCAATGACACCGGAACAATCTGCGCGACCCATCCGTTAGTGCTAGCAAGAGTGCATACACGCTGGCACACGGTCGCATAGAGATTGGTGGCAAATGGCAATAGATACGACATCACGCCGTAGCTGCCACGTACTTTTGAATACTCAACGTAAGGCGGATTGCCGATCACCACATCAAACCCACCCGTCGCCATCAACGGATAGAAATCCACGAACCAGTGAAACGGTTGATGGCTCAGTTTCCAAGCTTCGTACTTGGCGGTTTTCGTCGGGTCAACCGCGTACTCTTTGGCGAGGTGGAAGTTGAGCGTTTCTTCCAGATCGCGCAGCGTGTTGTCGAGCGCTTGCTTGTCGGCGGGCGACACATGGCCGCCGCGTTGCACTTGCTGAATTTGGAAGTTGTTGTACTGCTGCTCGACGGCGATCAAGCGCAGGCGAATGTCTTCCCATGCGTCGTCGAACAGATTGCCCGACTTGGGTTGGGCTTGGGTGCCAACGCCAAGCACCGCCTTTCGCGTTTCGTCTTCGGTGGCGTAGCCGACGAGCGTGTTGCCGTGGCGGATGTTGAAGTCAATGTCCGGCAGCGGTTCGATGTCGTCGCCCGGCTCCAGCAGCGCGACCAGTTTTAGGAAGAGTCGCAGCTTGGCGATTTCAGTGGCTTGCTCCTCAATATCTACGCCGTACAGATTGTTGACGATGATGTGTTTGATGACGGCGTAGCTTTGCGCGCGATCCGTCTTTTCAGTGGCAAAGCGGGTGAGGATTTCATCGACCTCAGCCCACTTTTCCGGGGATGACTTTTCGCCAGCGATCAACGCATCATTGCGCACCGCATGCAGCGTGCGCAGCGTGGCGTCATACAACGGCTTCAAGATATTGAGCGCCGCAAACAGGAACGCGCCGGAGCCACAGGTTGGGTCAAGCACCGAGAGGCCGTGGCGGAATTTTTCGTTGCTCTTGCGTGGCAGGCGTCCCGCAAGGTTGAACCAGAAACTTTTGAGCAACGCCACATCAGTGCAACGCTCGATCAAGTCCTGCACAAACTGGCGAATGTTCAGGTTGTAGGTGATTAGGTCGCCCACATCGCGCAGATCGCCCAAAGCGATTTTGGCGCGCACCTCGCGCGTGCGCTGATGGCGGGCGATGGTTTCGCGCCAGATTTCAGTGGGCAGGCTGAGCGTGTCGTCAGCGCGCTTGTTCCATGGTTTGCGGCGAGCGAGGAGGTCGGGGGCTTCGGGGTCTAGGCCGTTGGTGATTTCGGGTGGGTAGGTGGGTAACGGACCACCCTCACCCCAACCCTCTCCCGCCTGCGGGAGAGGGAGCCCGAACGGCGGGAGAGGGGGAAGGCCTTTGAGCATGGCGGGGTAGAGGTAGGT
>JAYWHV010000391.1:0-6449 GCA_043777615.1 Burkholderiales bacterium
TTCGTAGCAATTTTGCCAACACGCCGCGCGCGATGTCGAAATTGCATACATCAAATCGCCACATTCGCAGTGTACGAAGTAATAATTGGTCGTACCCTAAGGTTCGGTTCAGCAGGCGTTTGAGGGGACGCGAACCGAGGCATGGCCAGTCATCAATTTGGCCACACAGGTCACCCTGAATTCAAGCGTCATCCAGGAGAGCATTCCATGAAACTTAAAAAACTGGCCTATTGCATGTCAATGGCCGTGATTGCCGGGCCGTTGTTCGCCCAAACCGCGCCGCCCGCGCCACAAAAAGTGGAACGCGTCGAGATCACCGGATCCAACGTCAAGCGCGCTGCGGACGAAGGCTCGCTGCCGGTGCAAATCATCACCCGCGAAGAGCTGACCCGCTCCGGCATCACCAGCGCCGAGCAGCTGGTGGCGCGCATTTCGGCCAACGGGACCGGCACTGACAATCTCGCGTCCAACGTAGGCATTCAGCTCGGCACCACCGACCGTAACAACAACGGCAACTCCAGCGCCAACTTGCGTGGCCTTGGCGCGTCGAGCACGCTGGTTCTGCTCAACGGTCGTCGCGTATCAACGCACGGCGCGAAAGGCAACGCGGTTGATCTTAATTCGATCCCGCTGGCCGCAGTTGAGCGAGTTGAAATTCTTAAAGACGGCGCGTCCGCTATCTACGGCACCGACGCTATCGGCGGTGTAATCAACTTCATTTTGCGCAAGGATTATCAAGGCGCAGAGATCACCGGCTTTGCCGACTTGACGCACGACGGTGGCGGCAGTATTTTCCGCGGCTCGCTACTCGGTGGCTGGGGTGACATCACCAAAGACGGCTACAACGTGCTGGCAAGCATTACGCTGGACAAACAAGAAATGCTGTCCGCCAGCAAACGTCCGTTCTCCAACGGCAACCAGCCCAATCGTGGCCTGTCGACCGACACCACGGGCACACCGTTTGCCACGCAAACCGGTAACGCAGGCTCAGCCCTCGGATCAAGCTTTAAGGTGCCGGGCGACACCACCTCCTACACGCGCGCCAACCTGCTCAGCTTCCAAGGCAAATGCAACACCGTGCCCGGCATGGCGCAGTACGAATACGTGCTGAACGACTTTCTCGCAGCGCGCTACGGCTGCACCTTCGACACCGGCAGCACCGCCATCCTGCAGCAGCCTAATGAGCGCATCAACTTTGTGTCGCGCGGCACCTTCAAAATCAATAGCGAAACAACCGGATTTGTTGAGGCCATCGGTTCACGTTCAGTCGCCAAAAAGCAGTTCGAGCCGCTGCAATTAACCACCACCGGCACGCTGCTCGGCGCACGTTATCCGGTGGGCGGCGCGTACTACCAAAACCTGTCGGCGTACATTCCAGCGTTCGACGCGACGAAGCCGATTGCATACCGCTGGCGTTGCGAGATTTGCGGCCCACGTGAAATTGAAACCACGTCCGACAGCTACCGTTTGCTCGCGGGCCTTGACGGCACATTCGCGGGCAAGTGGGACTACAAATTTGGCATTTCTGCTGCCGGCAGCAAAGCCGATTCAGTGCTCGGCAACGGCTTTCTGTATCAAGCACCGCTAATCGCCGCGCTGGCCAGCGGCATCGTCAATCCATTCCTGCTGCCCGGTCAATCGCAAACCGCTGCGGCCATCGCGCTGATGGAATCGGCCAAGGCGCGCGGTGCCGTTTTGTTCGGCGGCGAATCAACCCTTGTGCAGGCTGACGGCTCGATTACAGGCGAGGTGTGGCAGTTGCCCGCCGGTGCGGTCAGCGTTGCCGCAGGCTTTGACTTGCGTCGCGAGGGCTACAAATTTGCTGACGGCTCGAAGGGTTCACTGCCCATCTTTAACGTGCCGTATGACGCAGAGTTTCCAAAAGTTTCGCGCAACGTGGTCGCCGCGTATGCCGAGATTCTGGTGCCGATCGTCAAAGGTTTGGAGATTACCGGCGCGATTCGCCATGACCAGTACAGCGACTTCGGTGGCACCACCAATCCGAAAATTTCGTTCCGCTGGAATCCTGTCGAGCAGGTGCTGTTCCGCGGCTCGTACAACACCGGCTTCCGTGCACCGAGTTTCTTCCAGCTCTACGGCGCCACCGGCGACTCGCAAATTCCTGGCAATATCAAAGACCCGGTGCTTTGCGGGCCCGGTGTCACCGACCCGACCGTCTGCGCGATTCGACCCAACGCTCGTCAAGGTGGCAATCCGAATCTGCAACCCGAAACGTCAAAGCAGTGGACGTTGGGCGCGGTATTTTCGCCGACCAAATGGCTAAGCGGATCGGTTGACCTGTGGGAAATCAAGCGCTCAAGCCGTATTTACGAGCTGACGCCACAACAAGTGATCGCCAACTACACCACGTTCCCAGAAAATCTGGTGCGCGGCACCGATGGTCGTCTGGACGGCCCCGGCGGCTATATCCGCGCGGGCTTTGTGAACGCTGATGGCGACATCACGCGCGGCATTGACGTGTCGGTGCGCGCCTCCACACTGGCAGCGGGTGCCAAGTGGACAGCTAGCCTTGATGGCACCTACATCGACAGCTTCCGCTCACGGGTGTTCTCCAATACGCCGTACACCGAATTTGCCGGGCAGTGGACCACGCGCGACTTGTATGTGCGCTGGAAGCACACCGCGCAGGTCACCTACGAGCAAGGCCCTTGGTCAACCACCGTCGGCCAACAGTTCACCGCAGGCTACAAAGACGAGCTGCCGTACGGGCCACTGCCGTCGGGATATAACCCCAATGTCAAAGCCTACGTCATCTACAACCTGTCGGCCAGCTACTCGGGCTTGCGCAACACGGTCATCACCGCTGGCGTGAAAAATGTGTTGAACACGGATCCGCCGTTCACCGCACATAACTACGATTTCGTAGGCGGTGCCGGATGGGACCCACGCGTTGCCGACCCACGTGGTCGTGCGTATACCTTGAACGTGGACTACAAGTTTAAGTAGTCCGCGGTTGCGGTTGAAAAAAGGGCGCGAATTTTCGCGCCCTTTTTTTGTTGTGCGCGATGCTCGCGGCTTCGAGGTACCTGCGCCGAGAAAAACCAGCGACCTCCCTACGTGCGTCACAGATGCTGAGAAGCGACTACAGGTTGTTCGCAAGCAATCTGGAGATCGCACACCTTATTTTGCGGACATAGCCACGAACACTCCCTTGTTGAAAGCCAATGCCGCGCTTGCGACGAAATTAGCACACTCAGCGCTTGTACTCATAAACGAAATATGTGGGTCGAAAATCAGTATTGAATACTGTAACTGATGTATGCTGTTGTCATGAACAATTGTGCAAGTACTAATTCGGCCAATATCAAGCCTGAACACTTAGGCACGCTTTCCTTCGTTGTGAAACTAGCGCTTTGCGTAGGTGTCGCCTCGCAGTTTGCTTGCAGCACACTTCTACCGCGACCTGAACCGGGACGAGCAAGCGCAAGGGGTGCGGAAGGCGATGATCTGCGTGCATACATGGCTCGAACACCAGACCAAGAGCGGTTCCGGCTGGTTATCTCAATTACCGACCAACGTATGGCACTGCTCGAAGGGCGCGCGCTCGTCGCTGAGTACACCGTCTCCACGGCGCTAAAACGGCCTAGCGAGGCGTTCAACTCCGACGGGACGCCACGAGGATTACATGTCGTCTCCGAAAAGATAGGAGATGGCCAGCCAGTTGGCATGATATTCAAGGGCAGACAGCCTACTGGAGTCATTAGTGAACTCAACCCCGACGGCGTCCCACCGGTCGTGACGCGTTTGTTCCGATTGCGCGGACTTGAGGCAACCAACCGAACGAGCTACGAGCGGCTGATTTACTTGCACGGTTCGCCGCACGAAAAACTGCTCGGACAGCCCGCCAGCGGAGGTTGCATTCGCATGAGTTCTGAGGACGTAATCGAGCTCTTTCGCAAGATCGGCGTGGGAACGTCCATCACAATCTTAGAGGAGCCGTTGCGTAGCGCGATAGCTATAACGCTTGATCACGAACAGCAGTTTGAGGAGCGAAGACACAGGGCGCTTACAGATTTGATTGGAGGCAAAACGGACGCGCGTGCGCTGCACGAGATGTGCGTGGGACACATGTACGGCACTTACGGCGTGCCGCAAAACTATCGAGCCGCGCAGTCTTGGTGCGAGATGTCGGCGGAAAGTGGAGGGACAGCGGCGATTACCGCGCTGGCAGAAATACACGAACGGGGCACGTTGGGCCCTGCTAACTTGCCAAAAGCGCGATCATTATTTGAGAAAGCAGCGGCAATGGGTGATCCGCGTGCAATGACGAAGGCAGCGGTGATGCAGCGGCACGGAATCGGCGGCCCTCAAGATTTAGTCGGAGCGAAGCACAACGGTGATCGTCTTGCCGCGCTCAAAGCCGAGAAACCGGAACTACACATCGGCGATGCGGTAAACACCACATCCAACCCATCACCATGACGCTGGAGGCATCGCTACGCGCGAGATTTCCAACGTTGCGTGGATCAGCGGCATCGTCACCCGTCATGCCATCAAATTAATTGTGAACAGGAGCACTTACATGTCTGCGAAACTTGTACGGAATGGAATTTGCGCACTCGCGCTATTGTTGGTTTCCGCGTTGTTGCCTACCTCAGCATGGGCAGATGGGCAACAGTGCGAGATTGACCCCTCAGCATGCATTGACCCCCCGTGCGATGGAATCGATTGTGAAGACCCGGATCCAGGCCCGGAGCCGGATCCTGATCCCGAGTCGGGCTGCGGCGGGCAAAAATCAGCCCAGAGTCTCGAATCAGAACAGCGGGCTGCGGTCAGTCGCCTGAATAGGGCCATCGCGCGCGCAAATCGAATGGAACAGCGCATATTGGGTGGGACGTCAGGCCGCGTAAACGTCGAGAACATTCTGCCTATCGGGGCAACCAGATTTAGGGTGACAGCATCTCCCATCGTCCAACCAAATGTTTCTCCAAAAACTGCGAACTCATCCCATCCCTCGACGCTTGACCGACAAAAGGCAGGGGCGTCATGTCCAGCACCAAGCCGCTCGGCTTGTTATGCAATAGCGTTGGTTAAAAATGTGGGCGCACGATTCGTTTGCGCCGCAGAATATACGTACCGGTTACAAATTTCGGAGGCCAACTATGAATACATTCGACGCGCAAACGAATTGTTGGGCGAATGCCTAGCGACAGCTGATCTCGCCTATGATGTCGAAACCGAATTTTGTGATGCGATTCCTAGCCCCTAGGAAGACGTAAGTTAATTCGTGTGCCGGTTAAGCCGAGGTAGCTATCGAGCGAAGACCCGTCTCTGTCATAACAATCGCGCATACTGAAAATATCAGCAAGAAAATAATTGAAGGGTTAGTCTCCGCGTAGGAACAATGCAGTGACCCATCGCTATCCCTCGCGGGCGTAAACAAGCGCAGGGCACTGTCGTTTCTGTTCGCTTCACCGTCAACACAATGGAGTCTGGATGCAATACATTTTCGCTGAAACATTTGTTGCGCAGAGGCGTGATAAGAACGGCAGAGAGGTACGATTGAAGATCCGCGTGGGGATTCCGCAGCCACATCTTGACGGAGGATTTCAATGTGAGCTTTCCGCGCGAACGGAGCTCGGTGCCTGGGTTTCCCCAGACGCATCCGCATTGATCGGTGGTGCCACGTCGCTGCGTGCGATTGGTCAAGCTCTATTGTCTGTGGACTCCATGCTAGATACTCGTGTGCATTCGCATGGTCCATGGACTATCGAAAGTCTAGGCGTGACTTACGATGCGACGCTGCATGGCGCAGTGCCGCCCGAGTTATTTGCTGAGAAAATGGCGGCTCGTGCGGCCAAACGAAAAATGTCTGAAAAAATGTCTGACATGACTGATGCAATTCACCAACTGGGAGAGCTGAAACAGCACGAGCCATTTCGCGACTCAACCTGATTAGACGATTTATAGTGGCGGCGACTCTCCCACCTACCCATCATGAGCAGTCGCATTCCGACGTTGTATTGCTTGGCGCATGACACCCCACTTGTAGTCTCACGGCGCACACTGGCCGGTTGGGAGTGCGGGGGTTGAAAAGGTCGAATCCGGTAGGCTTCGGAGGTCACGAAGACCACGCCAGCTCCGTGATTTTGACTGGCACAGGCACGACAGCACTTTAACGGGCAGCACTGAAACGAATGCGAGACTCGCTAAGTTGCAACCCCAGACCCGCCAGTGATGTGGCTTATCGATGAATAGTTTGCCGCATTTCAATCGGAGACGTATTATCAGTATGGCTGCATGTGCAGCGCTCGAGCCACTGGTTCCCGCACGGCGTTCCGAGCGACCACGTCGCATCAAACCACCCGCCCTCAAACGCGGTGATTTGGTAGCGCTATTCAACCCCAGTGGATTTGCGGACGACGCACTGATTCAACGCGCCACCGTGAACCTTGAAACGCTCGGTTTTCGGGTGCTGCAGGCAGCGC
>JAYWHV010000392.1:0-23666 GCA_043777615.1 Burkholderiales bacterium
ACAGTCAAATCACTGCCTTTCAGCGCCTTTGCGAAGAACTCACCGTTGGCCAAGGCACGCTTCGAGAACTCGCCAGCATCGCGCTTGAGCAATACCTGCGCAGCCGTAATTTCACTGTGCTCCACCTCATCACGGGCACGCACGCGATGCGGATCGTGTTGCCGTATTTCCATGATCCACTGTTCGCCGTGCGCCACTACGCGGCCGCCTTTGCGGCCGGGGTCGCCGCAAGCGGCATCAATGCGGACGCGGACGCTTTGCCGGTCACACCAAAGTCGTGGGACGTGCTCCGGGACATTGCCTGCAATGCCGCCGACGAGCATGTCATCAAGTTGATCTACGCCTGTCAGGAGGAATTTCGCGCGACGGGCGATGACAACTATCGCCTCGCAGCAAGTCTGGTTGCGCAATAAGGCTTTGCATGCAATCGAGTGTCTTCGCTCTGCTACGCTCGGACGTTCTCACGACAAAATGTCCCCGGAATTCCTGATGCAGCTCAAGCAACTCTGGCAACGATCTTTGGCAATTCTGGTGCTCGGACTCGCGGCTCTCGCGACGCAAGCGGCGCCGCCATCGCCGCAGGTTTATCTCGAATCAATGACCTCGCCCGAAGTGCGCGATGCGGTGAAGGCGGGCACAACGACGATCATCATTCCCGTCGGTGGCACCGAGCAAAACGGGCCACACATGACGCTCGGCAAACACAATGTTCGCGTGCGTGCGCTCGCCGGACGCATCGCTGCGGAATTGAAGAACACGCTGGTGGCGCCGGTGCTGGCCTACGTACCTGAGGGCAGTATTTCGCCACCGGCCGCGCACATGAAATTCGCGGGAACGATCAGCATTTCTGATGAGGCGTTCCGAAGCGTGCTCGATTCTGCGGCGCGAAGTTTTGCCCAGCACGGCTTCACCGACATCGTTTTTATCGGCGATCATGGCAGCTATCAGAGCCAGCTCGCGGCGGTGGCCGAGGGGCTCAACAAACGCTGGAAAACCTCTCCGGCGCGCGCCCACTTCATTGCCGATTACTACCGCACGAGTGTCGCGCCCTACAACAAAATTTTGCGTGAAAAAGGTCTCACCGATTCCCAGATTGGGCTGCATGCTGGCACAGCGGATACCTCTCTCATGCTGGCAGTTGATCCAGATCAAGTCAGAGTCAATCGGATCAATGAAGCGGCCGAGGCCAGACACGGCGGCCCGGCCAACGGCGTGTCGGGCGACCCGCGTGCTGCGACGGCGGCGCTCGGCCAGCTAGGCGTGGACGCGATGGTGGCAGCGAGCGTCAGCGAAATCCGAAAAGCACTCGCGCAAAAACGCTAGCAGTACCGTCAACAGCGGCGTCAGTAAATACCCGACACGGCCGTCAAGCCGGTTTGTAAGAAAATATTGGCATGACTTCTTATCCATCCTCCCTCCTGACTGCGGTTGCCGCTGCGGTCCTCACGCTGGCTCACCCGAGCGTTGCCCAGGCCCCGGCTGCAAGCGGCGTCACCACGGTTCCCGGTATGCCGCCGGTGCTCGATGCGACAAATCTTTATAGCGAAACGCGCAGCAGCGTGATGAGCAAGGCCGTCGAAGGCTCGTTGCCGCGCGTCTACGTGCCCAATCGCGGCGAAAACACGGTGTCGGTCATCGACCCGACAACGCTGAAAGTCATCGACAAGTTCAAGGTTGGCGTACATCCGCAGCACGTCGTTCCGTCATGGGACATGAAGACGTTGTGGGTCGCGAACAACGCCGAGGGGCGCACGGACGGCAGTCTGACGCCGATCGATCCGAAAACCGGCAAACCCGGTCCTTCCATACCGGTGGATGACCCATACAACATGTACTGGTCGCCCGATGGCAAGTACGCCATCATCGTGGCCGAAGCGTACAAGCGCCTGGATTATCGAGACGCGCAGACCATGAAAATGGAGTTTTCGATCCCGACGCCGAAGTGCGCGGGCATCAACCACGCAGATTTTTCCATCGATGGCAAATTTGCGTTTTTCACCTGCGAATTCAACGGCAGCATGACCAAGATTGATCTGGTGAACCGCAAGGTGATCAACACCATTTCTCTCTCGCAATACTTCAATCGCCCCGACGTACTGGCGACCATCGCTACGCCGGGCAAGAAGCCGCGCTTCATTCCCGACCCGGCTAACAATGGCGGCGAAATCTGCACGACGCGCGGCATGCCGCAGGACGTGCGCGTCTCACCGGACGGCAAAACGCTGTATGTGGCTGACATGATGGCCGACGGCGTGCACGTGGTTGACGGCGAGACGTTCAAGCAAATCGGCTTCGTTCCGACCGGCGTTGGTGCGCATGGTTTATATCCCAGCCGGGACGGCAAATTGCTCTACATCGCCAACCGCGGTGGCAACGAAATTCGCGGCAAACCGCTCGGAAAAGGCAGCGTTTCGGTGATGGATTTCGCCACGAGCAAGGTCATCAAAACCTGGCCGATTCCCGGCGGCGGCAGCCCGGATATGGGCAACGTCAGCGCCGACGGCGCCTACCTCTGGCTGTCGGGTCGGTACGATCACGTCGTCTATCGCTTCAACACGACCAGTGGCGCGGTCGATCAGATCAAAGTCGGACGCGAGCCGCATGGTTTGACCGTCTGGCCGCAGCCGGGGCGGTATTCGCTAGGGCATACGGGCAACATGCGGTAGCGGCCTCGCTGGGCGTTCAGCGCCCTACGGCTTTCTCGCAGAAGCCCCACCGCATTGGGGCTAGACCCACAAAACGTCATTTATCGACTATCATCGTTTATTGCTTGTAGCCCTGTAGTAATAAGGGCTACAGCCCAAAGCTGTAAATAAACTCTCAAGGTTCAACGTGCAATTCAAGATGTCTGAAAAATCCCTCTTCGCGGTGCTTTTGCGCTCGCCGTGGTGGGTGAGCTTTGCGGTGGCAATTGCGGTGGGCATTGCGGGCTACCTGATGCTGCCGGAGCGTTTCAAAGCGGTGGGCGCGGTCTCCGGCATGCCGTTCGTTGTGATCGGTTCCATGGCATTCTGGCGGCAAATGCGCGCGCCGAATCCAGCGCGGATTGAGGCGACGTTGCAGGCACTCGCCGCGCTATCGAGCCGCGACTTCTTGAGCGCCCTTGAAGCGGGTTACCGTGAGGAAGGGTATGCCGTCGTGCGTATCGGTCTTGATGGCGCAGATTTGTCGATCAGCAAGGCGGGTCGAACTTCGCTCGTGAGCTGCAAGCGCTGGAAGGCCGCAACGCACGGCGTCGAGCCGGTGCGCGAACTGAACGCTGCGATCACGAAGCTGGATGCCAATCAGGGCATCTACGTTGCCGTGAACCCGCTCTCCGATGCCGCGACGAGCTACGCGTCGAAGAACAGCATTCGCCTTCTGCCGGGCAACACGCTGGCGCAGCTCACCCGCGATCACATAGCGCCCGCGAAGCCGCGCACGTAAGGGCAAGCCGCTCTAGGGCTGGAGCACGACCCGCCCGACGACGCGGCCGTGGATCAAGTCATCCAGCGCCTCATTGACGGAGGCCATTGGGCGCAGATCGAGCGGAATCTCCGGCAGCGTCTCACGCTGCGCGAGCGCAACCAGTTCACGCAAATCATTCAAGCCGCCGACGTACGATCCGGTGATCGTGATGGACTTCAGGGCAAACATCGGCAATGGCATTTTGAATTCGCCGCCAAACAAACCGACGATCACGACCAGTCCGGTGCGCCGCACGAGGTTCACTGCGAGCGACGAACTCGCTTCCGAGCCAACGAAATCAATGACCGCCGCGACATTTCCGGCGCAGGCTTTACTGATGGTTTTCAGCGCATCCGCTGTGCCGGGATCGAACGCGAGCGTCGCGCCGTGGGCCAGCGCGGCTTCACGTTTGGCCGGATCAGGATCAATCGCCACAATCTTCGCCTTCGAGGTAGCCGACAGCAGAGCCAAACCAGTCATGCCAACGCCGCCGCAGCCAATGATCGCCACGTAATCCTCCGTACCAAGTGCAGGCAACTTACGAATTGCGCCGAGCGCCGTGATGCCGGCGCAGGCAAACGTCGCGGCACGCGCAGGCGCAAGGCCACCGATCGGAACCAGATATCGCTCATGCGAAATGCGCAACGCGTTGGCATATCCGCCCGGCACCTGAATGCCCAGATTGCGCGCCGCCTTTACACACAAATGTTCGTCGCCCTGCACACATACCGCACAGGCTCCGCAGCCGAGCCAAGGGTAGGCCACGACGTGCATCCCCAGCGAAATGTCTTTCACCTCAGGTCCCACTTCGACCACTTCGCCAACAATTTCATGCCCCATCGTCACCGGCAATTTGACGCCCGATCGTTCCAGCGACGACAGCTTGCCACCGCCCATATCGAATCCGCCCTGGCGAATGTGAATGTCGGAATGGCACATACCGCAATGCGTGATCCTCAGCGTCACCTCATGTCCGGTGGCGGGCGCGAGTGCGTCCTCCTGTTCCTGCAATGCGCCGCCCCACGCGTTGAATGCCCAGCGATGCGCGCAAAGGTATTTCATGACGTGTTCCTCTTTCCAATCGGTTTCAGGGCATTGACTTTGGTGGGCACCACTTACGCAAGCACTTTTTGTCACCCACAATTCGATGCTAGCGCGCCCAACGTCGCAAACGCTAAGATTGGCCCATGAAGAAACACCTCACCATCCTCACCGGTGCATCGCGCGGCATGGGCCTTGCCATGGCGCTACAGCTCGTGCAACCCGGCCACACGCTCCTCTGTATTTCTCGCAAGACGAGCGCTCTGCTTGCCGAACAGGCTGCGAAAAACGCTGCTGCAACGGTTGAGCAATGGACGCTCGATCTAGCAGACGGAGCGCCGGTCAGCACCAAACTCGAACAATGGCTTTTGGCGCAGGACGGCAGCCAGTTCGCCAGCGCCTCGCTCATCAACAACGCCGCCTTGCTGCCGAAAATATCATCGCTCGCCGATGCTGGTTTCGACGATATTGCGCAGGCAATGCGGGTCAACCTTGAAGCGCCGATGCAACTGACGGCTGCGTTTCTGAACGCGACCGGCGCCTGGCCGGGCGAGCGTAAAGTGCTCAATATCTCTTCAGGCAACGGACGCCGCGCCATGGCCTCACAATCGATCTACAGCGCTGCGAAAGCGGGCATGGATCACTACACGCGCTGCGTTGCGCTGGAAGAAGCAGCACGGCCAAATGGCGCGAAGCTCTGCTCGCTAGCACCCGGCATCATCGACACCGACATGCAGACGCACTTGCGCAACACCGATCCGGCCGATTTTCCGAGCCACGCAACGTTTGTCGAATACAAAGAAAACGGATATCTCTTGACCCCGGAAGCCGCCGCAAAGCGCGTGCTCGATTATCTGGCGCGAGCGGACTTCGGCAGTAATCCGGTGGGCGATGTGCGAGACCCAGCGTGACGCGACGTTGACGCTGCACCTATGAGCCTGCCTCGCCCCACCGCTCCGTCGAAGGACGATACCGAACTTCTGCCGCCGTTCGTGGGACTCACGCGTGAGCAGGTTGAAGTGCCGGTAACGCCCGCTGACATCAAGCGCGCGACGGACTTTCTTCTAGGGCAGCGTTTCGTCGGATTCGATACCGAATCAAAGCCTACGTTTGCCAAAGGCGAGGCGGCCAGTGGCCCGCACGTCGTGCAGTTTGCCACGCTGGATCGTGCCTACATCTTTCAGGTCCATCGCCTCGAATCACGCGATGCGCTGGCGGCGCTTTTGCAGTCGCAAACGATGGTGAAAGTCGGCTTCGGGCTCAAATCCGATCGCGGCCACATTCAGCGAAAGCTGGGTGCGCAGCCTCGGGCGATCCTCGATCTCACCACGTATTTCAAACACCAGGGGTACAAAAACGAAGTCGGCGTTCGCGGTGCCGTGGCGATGGTGTTGCAACAGCGCTTTCAGAAGTCAAAGCGCATCAGCACGACCAACTGGGCGAACATCGCGCTCACAGATAGTCAGTTGCTGTATGCCGCCAACGATGCATTCGGGGCAATTTGTGTGCTTGATGCGCTAAACGTCCCAGCCCGCGAGCTGCCAGTCATCGGACTTGACGAGCCCGCCTGACATCCTTTTATCGGCAACTGGGCTCGGGCTGCGGCTGACGCAGTTCCGTTGCCCGTCAATTCTGGAAAAGTGTTGATGGGTTGACAATGGAGTCTCAAACGGGTGTAAACTTTACTTGACAGTTTTTGCCGTGACCGAGGAAGCAAATGCCTCACGCATTTGCAGAGTCGCGAAAGCGAGGAGTAAGTAAATGAGCACCCAGTCTGACACCGCCATTTTTGAGCCAATCCAGACCAGCGCTGACGCCACGCGCGCCGCCATGTCGGAATCGATCATCAGTCCACGTTTTTATACGACCGATTTTGCGGCCATGAACCGTATTGACGTTAGCCCGGTGCGCGCCGAATTCGATCAGATGATGGCCGAGTTCGAAGGCGACAACAATCAAGACCATTTTCAGCGCACGGAGGATTTCACCTCGCAAATACGAACTCTGGAGCCGGCTTTGCAGCAGGAGTTTCTGGATTTCCTCATCAGCTCTGTGACCTCCGAATACTCAGGCTGTGTGCTCTACAACGAGATTCGCAAGAACGTCGACAACCCTGACATCAAGCAGTTGATGACGTATCTGACGCGGGACGAGTCACGGCATGCGAACTTTATCAACCAGTCGCTTCGTGACTTCGGCCTGGGTGTTGATCTGGTGGGCCTCAAGTCGAAGAAGGCCTACACCTACTTCAAGCCGAAATACATCTACTACTCGCTATACCTTTCGGAAAAGATTGGCTATGCGCGCTACATCAGCATACACCGGCAATTTGAGAAACACCCCGAAAAGCGCTTTCACCCCATTTTTCGCTGGTTCGAGCGTTGGTGCAACGACGAGTTTCGTCATGGCGAGGCCATCGCGCTGATCATGCGCTCCGAGCCGCATCTCCTGCGCGGCGCAAATACCTGGTGGATCCGTTTTTTCCTGACGGCGGTTTACGCCACGATGTACGTTCGTGATCACACACGGCCCCTGCTCTACGAAGCGATGGGCATGGATATAAAGGAATACGACTTTCAGGTGTTTCGCATCACCACCGAAATTTCAAAGCAGGTCTTCCCAATCTCGCTGGATACCGACAGCCCTGCGTTCCGCGCCGGTCTGGATCGACTACATCGCATTGCCGAGTCGGTCAGCCGCGCAAAAAAAGAAGGCGGGCTGTGGAATCTGGTCAAACGCGGCGGACTGGCAGTCGCTGCAGGCGTAGCTTTTGTGCGTCTGATTCTTCTGCCCGTAATCAAGCATGATCTGCCGAAACAGGTTCGCATGGTGCCCGCCTGGTAGCGACAGGCAAGGTTGCGCAAGGGCCGCGACTCAGCACGGCGCTAGCGCGGCATTAGTTCGCCGCAGTTCCAGCATTGTTCGAATCCGCCTTCGACTAATTCTCCACAGCTGCAGCGCCAACGTCGCTGCGGTACGTTTTGCAGTGCGTGCAAAACCTCTTTTGCACGCGCCTCCTGATCGCGGTCGGTGAGCCAGATTTCCGGCAAACACTGATCCGGCGGCAGATCGCCGACGCCGCCCGTCAGGAACATCCGTTGCAGGCTAATCTGGATGCCCTCCCGCTCAAGTGCGTCGCCCCACAGTGTGGCGATCGCAATATTGGGGGCTTGTGTAAGGCGTAGCATCATTGTCGAGCATAGCGGACTGCGCACGTCGTTTCAGGCGCAGCCACCGGTCGCGCATCGGCGCGAAGCGATCCGACAGTCTTCGCTTGCATAATGCTCCGCACAAGGGTGAGTTATCGCCCGCCAAAAGGAGGATCGATTCATGAAACGTCGTACTTTTCTGCAAGCCACGGCTGGGGCCGCGTTCGTCCCCGGCGGGCTGTTCGCACAGGACAAATATCCCAGCAAACCGATCACGCTGATTTGTCCCTACGGTGCCGGTGGCAGCGCCGACAACCGGTCGCGACAAATCGGCAAACTGATGAGCCAGATGCTGGGGCAGCCGATCATTATTGACAACAAGGCGGGTGCGGGCGGCAATATCGGCACCGAGGCGATTGCGAAGGCCAAACCCGATGGCTACACCATCGGCATGGGCAACTTTGCTCCGCTCGCGGTGAACCATGCGCTGTTCAAGAAGATCAATTTCGATCCGATCAATGACCTCGTGCCGATCATTCTCATCGAGCGTGGCCCCCTCTTGCTGACGGTGCGTACCGATTCGCCGTTCAAGACGGTCGCCGACATTGTGAAAGCCGCCAAAGCCGCGCCCGGAAAGCTTTCATATGCCTCAGGCGGCATCGGTGGCACGCATCACTTGAGCGGTGCGCTCTTCGAGCATCTGGCCGGAATCGACATGATCCATGCTCCGTACAAGAGCGGCTCCGCAGCAGCCACGGACCTTCTTGGCGGTCAGGTGCAAATGATGTTCGAGCAGATGTATGTCGCCGTACCTGGCGTTCAGTCCGGCAAAACGCGTGCTATCGCGGTGACGAGCAAAACGCGTTCGCCGATTCTGCCAAACGTTCCAACGATGGCTGAGTCTGGCTATCCAACGTTCGAGGTGCTCAACTGGCAAGGGCTCATGGGGCCCAAAGGACTGCCTGCCGACCTCGTCAAGCTGCTGAACGCGTCGGCCAACAAGGCCCTTCAAGACAAGGACCTTCGTGAAAAGATGCTGGGTCAGGGCAACGAGATCGCTGGCGGAACACCGGAAGCCTTTGCCGCGCTAATCAAGTCTGAAATGCCGCGCTGGGGCAAAGTGGTCAAGGACGCGAAGATCGAGCCGGAATAAGCGGCCAAAGTTTGCTCCGCCATTGCGCTAGCGTTAACAAAAACGGGCCTTGCGGCCCGTTTTTTATTCGTCATTGTGGACGCAGTTTCTCAACGGCTACTTCCTTGTCATCGGTTCCAGCCCACTCTTGCTGATGATCGGCGCGGCTGTGCTTGATGTGAAAAATTTGATCAACGCACGCGCCGCTTCCGCCTCCTTCGCTCCGACAACAATCCCCGCCGAGAAGAAGGTCGTTTGCTGCACTTCGGGCGGCAGCGGGCCGATGTAGTCGATGCCTTCAATGGGGATCAATTCGCTTACCTGCTGCAACCCCAGTTCCGCGTCGCCGCGCGCAACGACTGTGCCCACGCGCTCACTGAGTATGCGCTTCGACTTGGGTAACACCTGCTCGGCAATGCCCATTTTTTGCAACATTTCGGTCGAAAAGTATGTTCCGCTGGCGCTCGCAGAATAGGCGATGGATTTCGCGTCAAGCAGAGTTTTCTTGAGCTTCTCCATGGTGCTGATGTCCGGCTTCGGCGCGCCTGATCGTACGGCGAACCCGATCGTTGATCGCACCAGATCGACACGACTTCCGGGCACGACCTTACCCTTCTTGATCAGATCGTCCAGCGCTGGACCCGCCAAGATGACGATGTCGGCCGCCTCGCCACGTTCGAGCCGCACGGGTATTGCATCGGGCGCGTTACCCATCGAAGCGCCGTACGCGGAGAGCACTTTGTGCCCGGTTTCCTTTTCGAACATCGGCACCAGCTCCTTGTACGGTGCGGTAAATGCCCCGGAGGTCATCACACGCACCTCCGCGCTTTTCATCACAGGCGATTGCACCGCGCATGACGCGAGCAGGAGGCTCGCAGCAGCCGCCAGAAGCAGTGCGCGGCGCTGAGCGAAAAGCGTAAACGGTTTCATGATCAATCTCCCCTTTTGTTTGACGTTCCTGTGACGCGCACGATGCTATGCCGAATCGCTGGCAACAGACTGTCGGGCTAGCCAGTAACGATTTGCGAAGCGGGCGAATTCAATTCCAGTTGCGTCAAATACAGGCGCAAGTCAAACTCAAGCTGCGCGTAATCTGGCTCCATGTGTCGTCACAGTTGGTAGAACGCTTTGTTGTGATCGCGCTCTTTCAGATGCGCCAACTCATGCACCACGATCATTTTCAGGAAGGCAGCGGGTGCATCAATGAACACGCTCGCGATGCGAATTTCGCGTTTCGCAACGAGTTTCGTGCCCTGCAATCGGGAAATTTGCGTGTGCGTCCCGAGTGCGTGACGCATGACCTGAAGCCGATTGTCAAACACAACCTTCGCAGGCGTGATCGCGCTCTTCATGTGCTCTGATTTAAGCGATAGCGTGTAGTCGCGAAGCGCGGCATCCGTGCGAACAGTGTTTGCTTCCGGATAGCGCTTTTGCAGCACCTCGCTCACCCGGTTTTCCGCGATGAGTACGCGCACCTGCTCGATAAGCGGTTCGGGGTAGCCGGTTAGGTATTTGAGTTCGTTCACGGTCGATATTCTCCGCCAGCGCGCTGCGGCACCTAAAATTGCGCTTCCAAACACTTCCCCAAAGTGCGATACGCGTGCGACTTGCTCGTTACCCGTCGCGCCCAGTCGCCATGACAACAGAACACTTCATCCCCGGTAAAGACGCCTCGCTCGAATCGACCATTGAGACGATGAAAGCGAAGCTCGCCAAACGCGGCTTTGTGCTGAACGAATCGTCGCTCTTGCATGAAGTCGACGGCATCTGGTCGACGCACATGAAGGACAACGAATGTCCGATGCTGTTCTCGAATGGCAAAGGTGCGACCGAGTTGGCAGCACGCGCCAGTGCGTACGGTGAATTTTTCGAGCGGCTCGGTACACACTATTTCTGGACGCACTTTCATCTCGGCGAGACCCGCGCCAATCGGCCGTTCGTGCATTACCCGCAGGAGCGCTGGTTTCCGCTGCCGAAAGGAAAAGGCAAAGGCAAAAAATGGCCGAAGGAAATGCTCAACCCCGAGCTGCAAAAGTTCTACAACCCCGGCGACAAAATCCCGCTCGAAGTGCTGGTTGATCTGAACTCCGGCAACGTCGCGCGTGGCGTTTGCACGCTGCCGTACAAGCGCTTGAAGGATGGCGCGGAGACGTTCATTCCCGTCAACATCATCGGTAATCTGTACGTCAGCAACGGCATGGCCGCAGGCAATACGATGATGGAAGCACGCACACAGGCGTTGTCAGAAATCTTCGAACGAGCCATCAAGTACCGCATCATAGCCGAAGGTATGTGCCTGCCGGAAGTACCCGATGACGTGATCTCGCGTTTCCCGAACATTCGCGCGGGTATCGATGGTTTACGCAGAGCGGGCTTCGGAATTCTGGTGAAAGACGCGTCGCTCGGCGGCAAATATCCGGTGATGAATGTGACGCTGGTGCATCCGAAAGATCAGGGCATTTTTTCGAGCTATGGCGCGCATCCACGCTTTGAGATCGCACTGGAACGCGCGATGACCGAGCTTTTGCAGGGTCGCGCGCTCGATTCGCTCGAAGGTTTCCCCGAGCCCGGCTTTGACATGGAAGAAATCACCGCCGTCAACAATCTGGAAATTCACTTCGTTGACTCCAGCGGTGTGATCAGCTGGAATTTCATGGGCGACACGCCGGATTTTCCGTTCACCGACTGGAATTTCAGCACCACGACCGAGGAAGATTACAACTGGCTCGTGAACTGCATTCACGCTGAAGGCAAGGACATTTACGTCGCCGATTTCAGTGAGCAGGGCGCGTACAGCTGCCGCATTCTGGTTCCGGGCATGAGCGAGATTTATCCGGTGGAAGATCTCGAATGGGAGAACAACAGCCTCGGTAACGCGCTGCGCCCATCACTCGTTCGTCTGCATGAGTTGACCGAGGAGGAATGCGCCAGCCTGCTCGAAGAAATTCAAACGATGAATTTCGCCGACGAGCGTCCGCTTTGGGAAATCCTCGGACTCGCGATTCCCGACACCACGCCGTGGAAGCAACTGCGCATTGGCGAGTTGAAAACGTTGCTGGCGCTTGCCATCGGCGATGAAGAAGAAGCGCTTGAAGGCTGCGACTGGATTCACCACTTTGCCGACCTCGCGCCCGCGCGACGACTCGTTTATCGGTGCATAGAATCAATACTCGAAATCGAGGATCAAGTGGAAAACTTCCGCCGCTCGCTCGTGCTACTTTACGGCTCGGAAACCGTGCGCCAGGCTGAGGCCCTGCTCAATCGCAGCGAGCGTTTCTTTGGACTTGAAACGCTCGGAACCGATATGCAGGGTAGCAAGATGCATCAAACCTTGCTGGCGGCGTATGACAAGTTGTTTGTGGCCTGACAACGCGTATCGGGTCGGCCCTGCGCAGTGAGCCCCAAAACGAAACAAGGCCGATCTTTGATCGGCCTTGTTTCTATCTGCTGCGCTTGCGGCGATCACTGCGCCAGCATCAGCGGCGCAGCGAAGCGTTGCCTTACTGCGCGCCGCCTTTAGACGCTGGCGTTTCTTTCATTGCGTCCATCAGGGCGCGGTGGCTGACCCAGCCCTTACCGGCTTTCGCGCCCATTCTTTTGTCGGCCATGTTCCAGCGATTCTCCATTTCTTTCATGTATTGCTCTTTGCTGACCATGGTGTCGGCTGGAGCTTTGGCGCCCATGAAGGCGTGGAATTCGAAGGGCAAATTGGAGTTCGCGCTTTCGGCGTAGGCGCCCGTTGCGAAGAGCGCGGTGGCGGACATGCCGATGGCGGCGAGGAGGGAGCGAGTGTGCTTTTGCATGGTGGATTCCTTTTGTTTAACTTGATTGACCGAAGTTTCGCCAGACCATCAGGCTCCGCCCCGCTACGCGTTGGCCGTGGACGCGTCAGTTCTGGATCGGCCGGAAAGTTATCTGATGTGCCCACGAACGAGTGCGATAAGCGCCCGTTGGGTCAAGCGGCTGTCAAACAGCGCACGAAATCGTGTACACAGAGTATGCAAAGCGCTGTCGTCGCCGTATGTAGGACGGACACGCGGTGTGGTGTCAGCGCTCGGGGGCAGGACACCGCTGACGTGTGGCGTATTTTGCTCATGCCGCGAGCTGCGACGAAAAGCATTAGCTGCCGCTCAGAGAGGTTATGAGCAGCAGTTGCTCTACCTCTCCGCGCAATGCACTAGCGTCAACGCGTTGCCCGGTTTCATGGCGTGAGTACGCGATAGCCGTGCACCGTTGAAGGAGTGCTTTGGCAATTCGTGGTAATCAACAGCGTACGTCCGCTAGTCAGCGCAAGACTGCCATTTTGCGGCGTGTTCCATACGCTCTGCCTTGACGTCAGGTCAATCGCGTGCGTACCCAGCGTTGTACTGGTGAAAACGTGCGTATCGGTCACCAGAACATTGCCGCATCGAGAAAAATCCGCTGGCGCAGTCCAGCTCCACAACACCGCTCCGCTCATCGCGTCGACGGCGACTAGTTGCCTGGAAGTGCCATTCTGGGCGTAAAGCACGCCCTGACGAAGGGCAGGTTGCCCGATGAAGCCAGCTGAGCTTCGCCAGGCAATACTTCTGGTTCCAGTGTCGAACGCTACGATGTGCCCCGGCGAGTAGGTACGCGCAAATACACGTCCGCCTTCGCCAACGATGGGTGCACCCTCCATGCTGTACCCGGACCACGTGGCCTGAGTATCGCCAAGTGAAAAGCGCGTGGCACCAGTAGCAGTATCAACCGCGGACAGCGTACCGGTATCACCACCCGTGAAACTGTATGCCGTGTCACCGCTGGCCGCGACCGCATGCTTGTCGTAACCTGACAGCGCGCCTCCGCTCCAGAGCTTCGTACCGTTTGATGCGTCGAAAGCTACGATAGGCCCTTCGTCGCTACCGCCCACGAACACACGTCCACCGAAAGCCGTAGGTGGATACAGCGTCGGCCATTGCGTGTAGAACGGTGTACGCCAACGCAACTGCCCGGTCGACAGGTCGAACGCGTGAAGTGCTGTATCACCATGCCCACTGGACGCGACATACACACTGCTGCCGCTGATTGTCGGGCCGAACACTCCGTGTAGCTGTCCAGTATTGGCGCTATTGCCGGTCACTGAAGTGCGCCAGCGAAGCCCACCATTTTGCTCGTCGAGCACTATCACGGACTGCGGCGCGAAGCGCCCCGTGGCGGTCACGGCGATGGCATCGTTCAAAGAACTGACTGTCGTGAGCATGAGCGGTTCATTGAGCGAGTCCTGTTCCGACGGCCAGTACCAAAGACGCGTGAAGGACGCCGTCGGCAGCGACATCGGAACGTAGCCGGTTTGCGTGGCCGTACCCTGGAAGCCGGCCCAGTCGCGGCGCGAGACGGTGAGCCGAACCGTGGTGCTGGCAAATGAGTTCGGGATGATCGCTGTCAATGAACTGTCGGTGTACAGCTGCACGCGTACGGGTACGGTGCTTTGTCCCAACGGCATATTTCCAGGCGTCGTCAACGTGATGGACCACACGCCATTGGGCAATCGCGTAACCACCGGCGCATACATATCGGGTTCAAGAACGCGAAGACGTGCGGTATCGGGAATTGCCGCCCCAAAGAAGTACTGGAGCACTACGCGCGCTGAATCACCGGGTGACAGTTCCATGAGTGCTGGATACGCGGAAATGGACGTTGAACCCAATTGCGTCGTCGCAAATTGGCACTGCACATCCAGGTAGGAGCGGATTTCTTCGTATGTGCGCCGGGTCGCGCCGCTACCGGTAGCGCCTTCTACAACCGCAGCACCCGTGATGCCCAGCGCAAGGCGCGTCAGGATCACGGCATCCGTGGTCGAAAGGAATCGGCCGTCTCCATCAACGTCGAGATTACAGACAGTCTGAGCGCACAGTCCGCCTGCGGTCATAGCGAACGCAACTGTCATCGCCCACTTCGATATTTTGGACAATCCCGCCGCGGCTGGCGCCCAGCAGCGCTCCTTGCTCAGATGATCGATTTTCATCTCCAGTGCTTTCAATCTTTAGTCGATGTGTCCATAGCGTAGCAGCCCGGCTGCTTGCGAGAAGCGCCGGGCGTGGAATGGCGTTGATTCAGCAAGCTGTCTCGGGTACTTTTATGATCCAGACAGCACTTTTCACGTAAGAGGCGACGCTAAGTGGCCTACAACGCTTCCCTCAACCGCCCAATCCCCTCTTCAATCTTCGCCAAATCCGCCGTAGCGAACGAAAGCCGCAGCGTCGACAAATCTGGATCACGTGCAAAGAACGGTGCGCCGGGGACGAAGGCGACGAGTTTGTCGATGGCTCGTTTCGCGAAGCCGTTCGCGTTGCGGCCTTCGGTCAATTTGGCCCAGAAGAACATGCCGCCGTGCGGCTGGTTGAATTCGATGGCACCGCCGAGCTCGCGACGCAGGCATTCGGCCATCACGCGGGCGCGTTCGGCGTAGGTGGTGCGCACGGCGTTGAGCGCACCGTCGAGGCGGCCCATTGTGAGGTAGTGCGCGGCGGTGGCTTGCGTCAAATTGCTGGTGTGCGCATCGCTGAATTGCTTGCACATGGTGGCGTTGGCGAGGAGCGCGGGCGGAGCAATCATCCAGCCGACGCGCAGGCCGGGCGAGAGGATTTTGCTCATGCTGCCGCAATGCGCGAGCCAGTCGCGGCTGCCGGGAACGTTGTCAGAGAGGGCGAGCATCGAGGGCGGCGGCGGCGTCCCGAAATACAGTTCGCCATAGGGATCATCCTCAACGATCAGCGTCTTCGTTCGTGCGGCGATTTCGAGAATGCGTTTCCGTCGTTCGAGCGAGAGCATGGCACCGCTCGGGTTGCCGAATGTGGGAATGAGGTAGACGAACTTCGGTTTTAGCTCGTCGATCATGGCTTCAAGCTTGTCGACCTGCACGCCGTCGGCATCAATCGGCACCGTGTGAATGTCCGCGCCGTAGAGGCGGAAACATTGAATGGTGGCGAGGAAGGTGGGCGCTTCGACGATTACTTTGTCGCCCGGCGAGATCATCGTTTTGCCGATCAGATCGAGCGCCTGCTGGCTGCCGGTCGTGATGATTAGCTGTTCCGGCGTGACCGACGCGCCCTTGTTCTTCATGAAGGCGGCTGCCTGTTCGCGCATCGGGCCGTAGCCTTCGGTCGCGCCGTATTGCAACACCGGGCCGGGGTTGGTGCTCAGCACCGCGTCGGCGGCCATGCGGATGCCTTCCGCGTCAAACAACGCCGGGTCCGGGAAGCCGCCGGCAAAGCTGATGATTCCGGGCTTGCCCAGGAGCTTGAACAGCTCGCGAATGGCGGAGGTTTCTACGTTTTTGAGGCGGTCGGCGAATTGCATGGCGCGGGGAAGGTTTCGGGGGATTGATGGATGCTAGCTAAATGGCGGCTGTTCCTTTTACAGAATCTGTCACAAACAGCTTTTGCGGCTATGCGCCATTGCATTGGGGCTAGAGGCTCGAAAGTACGTATATCGACTTACGTCGATTTAATCGTTTAGCCCTCGTTCAGTGGCGCTTTCATGCAAAAGCTGAATACTGGACCGAACCCGCCGCAGGGCGCGGCACGGCCCGCCTCGTAGTCCGTCGCGAAGCGCAAAAAAAGTTGGCTGACGCCGGGATTTCGCGAGGCGGGCCGGGCCGCGCCCTGCGGAGCAACCGACTAAGGTTTGAGCAAAGTCTCACCCGTCATCTCGGCGGGTTTCGCGAGTCCCATCATCGCGAGCAGTGTCGGCGCGATGTCGCGCAACGCGCCGCCTTCGCGAATCGTCACCGCGTCCGGGCCAACGTAGACGAGCGGGACTTTGTCGGTGGTGTGTTGCGTGTGCGCCTGGTGCGAAGCGGGGTCAAACATCTGCTCACAGTTACCGTGATCGGCGGTGATTAGCACCTGCGCGCCGCTGGCCTTCGCCGCAAAAATCACTCGCGCGAGCGCAACGTCCAGCGCCTCAACGGCCTTGATCGCAGCGGGCAGAATGCCGGTGTGACCGACCATATCGCCGTTGGCGTAGTTGCAGATGATCGCGGCGTACTTTTTCGATTCAATCGCGGCGACCAGCTTGTTCGTGACTTCCGGCGCGCTCATTTCGGGTTGAAGATCGTAGGTCTCGACCTTGGGCGAAGGCACCATGATGCGGTCTTCGCCCGCGTAAGGCTGCTCGCGCCCGCCCGAGAAAAAGTACGTCACATGGGCGTACTTTTCCGTCTCCGCAATGCGTAGTTGCGTGAGTCCGTTCGCTTCAAGCACCGCGCCGAGATCGTTCACGATGGCGTCGTTGCTGAACGCCACCGGCAACGCGGCGTAAGCATCGCCGTAATGCGACAGGCAGACAAAGCTCGCGAGCTTGGGCATGTGTCGCTCAAATCCATCGAAGCTCGCGTCGGTCAGCGCGGTGGTCAACTGGCGTGCGCGATCAGCGCGAAAGTTCATGAAAACGACCACATCGCCGTCCTTCATGGGCGCGCCGTGGCCGATAACCGTCGGTTTCACGAATTCGTCGTTTTCGTCCCGTACGTAGGCTGCTTTCAGCGCGGCCATTGCGCTCGATTCGAAGTGATCAGACGTGGCCTCGACCAGCGCGTGATACGCGGGCGCAACACGCTCCCACCGCTTGTCGCGATCCATCGCATAAAAACGCCCGCTGACGGTGGCGATGTGTGCGCCGGTCTCGTGGCAAACAGCCTCCATCGCCTCGATGGAGGCTGCAGCGCTGCGTGGTGGCGTATCGCGTCCGTCGAGAAACGCGTGAACGGCGATGCGCGGCACATCAAGCGCCGCGGCCATCCGCACCATTGCGTGAATGTGTCGCTCGTGGGAATGCACGCCTCCCGATGAGAGCAGTCCAAGCACGTGTAGCGTCGAGTGATTGCGCTTCGCGGTGTCGCACGCGGCGACAAGCGCGGCGTTGGTTTGGAACTCGCCGGTTTCTACCGCATGATCAACGCGCGTCAAATCCTGATACACCACGCGGCCTGCGCCCAGATTCAAATGCCCGACTTCGGAATTTCCGAATTGCCCCTTCGGTAGGCCCACGTATTGCTCCGACGCGTCTATCAGGCCATGCGGGCAATCACGCCAAAGCGCGTCCCAGACCGGCTTTTTCGCCAGCGAAATCGCGTTGTCCGGGGCGGCTTCGCGATAGCCGAAACCATCGAGGATGATGAGGACGACAGGGCGAACGGCCGTATTGACAGAGGTAGCGGGAGCGGACATGGGGGCAATCGAAAATAGGCGTCGCGTAGCGCGGGGCTGGAAATTACGCGGAAACACCTAAAATTCTAGGCTTCCTGACGATTTCGTCTCTAAGTTTCCCAACGCAAGACCACCCATGCAATTTCTCTACACCAACTGGATGCTCGTCCTGATCATGTTTATGTCGGGCGTGATGCTGCTGTTTCCGCTGATTCAGCGCCGCTCATCGGGCATGACCGAGGTCGGCAATGTGAGGCTGACGCACCTCCTCAATCGTGAGGACGCAGCCGTGCTCGACATTCGCGAAGCGCGCGATCTGGGCAGCAAAAAAATCATCGGCGCTGTGCATGTGCCGCTGTCGCAACTGAAAGAGCGCGCGTCCACACTCACGCTCGACAAGTCCAAGCCGCTCGTCGTGTATGACGCTCGCGGACAGCGCGCCATGATGGCTGGCGGGGCCTTGAAAGCGGCAGGCTTCACCCAACTCTACAACCTGAATGGCGGTTTCAAGGCATGGGCCGAAGCTGGCCTTCCGGTCGAACAGGTTTGAAAATCATGGCAAAAGTATTGATGTATTCCACCGGCGTCTGCCCTTACTGCATTCAGGCCGAGCGCCTGCTCACTGCAAAAGGGGTCACTGCCATCGACAAAATCCGTGTGGATTTACAGCCCGAGCAGCGCGCCATCATGATGGAAAAAACCGGTCGCCGTACGGTGCCGCAAATCTACATTGGCGACACCCATGTCGGAGGTTTCGACGACTTGTCCGCACTGGACCGCGCTGGCGGCCTGGATTCGCTGCTCGCGGCCTGATTCGCCGAATCCGCCCGCACCTCCTAAATTCCCCGATCTTCAGCCCAGCTAAAATTCTGGGTTGATTCCGTTAATCTGAAAGTACCCGAAGGCACACTATGTCCGACGCACCAGCACAAGAACAACAAGACCCGAACGCACCGCACTTTTCGATCGAAAAGCTCTACCTGAAGGATTTGTCGGTCGAAAACCCGAACGCGCCTCAGGCCTATCTGTGGCGTGAGTCGCCGACCGTTGAAATCGGACTGGAGCAAAATCAGGGCACCATCGAGGACGGCTTCCATACCGTCACTGTCAAGGTCACCGTCACAGCAACGATCGCCGACAAAACGATGTTCCTGGTCGAAGCTGCGATGGGCGGTATTTTCCAGATTCGCAACATTCCTGAGCCTGAGCTGCAACCATTGCTCGCCGTTCACTGCGCCAACATCATCTTCCCGTATGTTCGCGAAGTGGTGTCGGATGCCGTGCAGCGCATGGGCTTCCCGGCGATTTACCTGCAACCGATCAACTTCGAAGCGATCTATCAGGCGCGCGTCCAGCAGCAGCTTGAGCAGGCCGCCGCGACGAAGCAGTAACGGAATCGCCATGAACCGCGTGCCGTACCTCGTTCGCCTTGCAGCGCTGCTTTTTGCAAGTGTGACCGGTTTTGCGCACGCGGATTTTCGCCAGACCACTGAGACCGTAACGCTCGCCTACGAAGGCCCATCGGCAAAAGCGACCAAACAGTTCATCTATTCGCGCGGCACCCCCGTCGAGATCGTCGTTCAGATCGAAGGCTGGGTGAAGGTGCGCGATGCTGCGGGCGCGCTCATCTGGATGGAGCGCAAAGCGCTCGGCGAGCGCAACAACGTGCAGGTGAAGTCGGCGATTGCCGACATCCATACGGCACCGGACGCCGCTAGCCCGATCCTGTTTCGCGTCGACAGCGGCGTGCTTTTGCAAATCGTGGCCCCTCAGCCGGCGAACGCCGGAGCGTGGGCGCAAGTGCAGCATCGCGACGGACAGACCGGGTTCGTGCGGCTCGATTCGGTATTCGGGCTATAGCCTTTCACGTCGCAGCGATGCGGCGTTTCTGATCAGACAATTCTTCTTGTCGCCCGCGTCATTCGGTCCGCGGGCTTTCTCAATAGACATTCCCCGTGGTGCGGCGTAAAACCTGAGCCTGCGCAGTGTTGCGCCGTTTTCTCACGATCCATAAGGAGGATTTATGTCTGTAGCCCGCGTTACTGAAATCACCGCGTCGTCCAAGAAAAGTTTTGACGACGCATTGAAGGTCGGCATCGATCGCGCCACGAAAACGTTGAAGAACGTAGAAGGCGCGTGGATACAGGATCAGAAAGTCGTGATCAAGGGTGGCAAGATTGTCGAATACCGCGTCAACATGAAGGTCACCTTCATCCTGGCGGAATAGGCGGAGTTAATCAGTTATCCGATCAGCGACAAATAACGAAGCAGCCCGTTGCGGGCAGCAATAAAAAAGGCCCGCATAAAGCGGGCGACAATAAAAAAGGCCCGCATAAAGCGGGCCCGAGGGGATCACGAGAAGTGCACGCAGGGGTGACCGGGGGAGGAAAACACCCCCGCGTGGTCAGACAATAAGTCGGGCAGCGGACACGCGATCACCCAGCGCGGCAAGCTCGCGAAGCGCCTTGCTCTCGCCGTCATCGGCTAAAGCGCCGGATGCGGGAGCAACGGGCTCCTGAGCTCTGTTTTGAGCGAACTCATAAGCGTGGGGTGAAAACATATCCATAACATTCCTTATCAGTGACGGACTCATATAGCGGCTTCCGTGCCATTCACATAAATAGACGTTGTTTCAATGACTTAAGTGACACTCATCGCGAAAAATTGTGCAAAAGTGCAGTTTTCGATGAGTTTGAGCTTGTTTTTGTCGGGTGACCCCGACACAGTTTTGCGGTCGGTTTCGTAAGTCATTGATTACAAACAATAAATGACGTCTCCAAGTGGAGACAGAAAATCTGGCACAACTCCGATGCGCTAAATCCGCAAGCTGTCGGGTAACAACTCTTTACAACCCGAGTCGCTCAAACGGCGCAAATCGTCGGCGAAATCGCGCATCATTGCGTTCAAAAATCACGCGCGTTATCAGAACGCTGCCTGTCCCTGAAACGTGATCGCGAAAGAGTGCTTATGAATGTGCCGCAAAGCGCAAAACCCGGTGTGATCCGGGTCGGATCAAATCCTTGGTGGTGGCTGGCATTGAGCGTGGCCGTGCTGCTTTTTGTTGCAGCGACCGCACCGGCGAACGCCCAATCCCCAGCGGCGACGCAGATGGGATTCGATGAAGCCCGGCACCTGTTGAACCGCACGAGCTTCGCGGCGCAGGTCGACGAGATTAATGAATTTGCCAGGCTCACCCGCGCTGAAGCGGTAGATCGTCTGCTGGCGGAGACAAGACGGCAGGCCAGCTACCCGCCGCCCGCGTGGTCGCAAAGCTACGTACGTCCGTATCGCCCCGACATGACGCAGGAAGAGCGCATGAAGGCGAATCGTCGCGAGCTGGTCGAGCGCGGGCTGGAGCTTCGCACCTGGTGGGTCGCCGAAATGCTCTCAACCCCGTCGCCGTTCACCGAGCGCATGACGCTGTTCTGGCACAACCATTTCGCCACATCGCAGCAGAAGTCGCGCTCCGCGACGCTGATGTACCGGCAGAACGTGCTGTTCCGTAAATACTCAACGGGTAATTTCGCCGCGATGCTGCGCGAGGTCGGCAAAGATCCGGCGATGCTGATCTATCTCGACGGCGCGCAAAACCGCAAAGGCGCGCCCAACGAAAACTTCGCTCGCGAAGTGATGGAGCTCTTCACTCTTGGCGAGGGCCACTATACCGAGCAGGATGTGAAGGAGGCCGCGCGTGCTTTCACCGGCTGGAGCATTGACGGCGACACGGGCGAATTCCGTTTCCGTCGGGCGATACACGATGACGGCGTGAAAAAGGTGCTCGGGCAGGAAGGCCGCTTCAATGGCGACGACATGATCACGATCTTGTTGCAGCAGCCCGCCACCAGTGAATTTGTCGTCGGCAAGCTGTGGCGCGAATTTGTGTCGCCCGATGCCAACGGCGCCGCGGACACCGCTGCCGTCAAGAAGTTGGCGGGCAACTGGCGGGCGGCCAATTACGAAATCAAACCACTGCTGCGTGAGATGCTGATGTCGGATGCTTTCTGGGCGCCGGAGAATCGCGCTGTGCTGGTGAAGTCCCCGGTTGATCTGGTGATTGGTTCGCTGCGTCAATTCCGGTTTTCAGCCGAAGACCCGGCGCCATTTGCCGTGATCCTGCGCCAGCTCGGGCAGGATCTTTTCAACCCACCCAACGTCAAGGGCTGGCCGGGCGGCGACGCGTGGCTCAACACGACCACGCTGCTGGCGCGAAAAGGATTCTTGAATCGACTGTTCCGCGCCGATGAGATGGTGAAGCCTGGCGCTGGTGTGACCGCAACGAACCCATCGACCATGGATGCCAAACCGGTCGGTCAGCCGATGGACTCGATGGCGATGGTCGGTCAAAGTACGGCGCAATTGATGGACAAAGACCTGGTCGGTGCCAATCGTCAGCGCGCGCAAATGCGACTGGCCGCGCGAGGTACGGGGGCTGGCAGCAGTGGAGCGGATGCGATGACCGCCGCGCTCCCCGCTTTCGGCGTCGCCAATCAGCTACGCGGACAATATTTTTTCAACGCGGAGCAGTGGTTCGCGCAGCAACCGAAGCAGCGAGAAATGAACGACGACATCATCTGGCGCACGGTGCTCGCTGGCCCGCCGGTGCAGGCGTCAAAGGACGTGCCGCCCACGTTAGTCGGCCTGCGCAGCCTCGCACTCGACCCGATGTATCAACTCAAGTAGCAAGGTCAGATCATGATGAACCGCAGAAATTTTTTGACCACGGTCGGCGCTGGTGTTGGCGTGATGGCCTTGCCGGGCTTTCCAGCGTTCGCACAATCCACGTCTCCGAGTGGGTACACGCGCCTCTTAATACTGGTCGAGCTGAAAGGCGCGAATGACGGCTTGAACACGTTCATTCCCTACGCCGACGACGCGTACGCCACGCTGCGCCCCACCATTGGCATCAAGCGCGATCAGGTGCTGCAAGTCTCCGACCAGTTTGGCCTGCATCCGGCGCTCGACACGCTGATGCCGATCTGGAACAAGGGCGAGATGGCTGCTGTGACCGGTCTTGGCTATCCGCAGCCAAATCTGTCGCACTTCCGCTCGATTGAGATTTGGGACACGGGTTCGAATTCGAACCAATATCTGAACGAAGGCTGGCTCGCGCGCGCGTTCGACTCGGTGGCGCCGCCGAAATCGTTCGTCGCTGACGGCATTGCGATTGGCGGCGGCGATCTGGGTCCGTTTGCGGGCGGCGCGATGGGTTCACGCGCGTTATCCATCGCCTCCACCGACGCGTTTTTACGTCAGGCCAAGCTCGCCGATCCGCATGGTCGCGCGAGCAACGCAGCGCTACAACACATCCTGAAAATTGAGGGCGAAGCGCAGTCGGCAGCACTGAATATTGACCCCAAAGTGACGCTGAAAACCGACTTCCCAGCGCATGCCTTTGGTCAACAGGTCAAAACCGCGATGCAGGTCGTCGCCGCCTCTCCGGGCGTGGCCGCATTGCGCGTCGGCCTCGGCTCGTTCGACACCCATCAGGGCCAGCTCGGCACACAGGCGGGCCTGCTCAAGCAACTCGGCGAAGGCATCAAGGCGATCAAGGACGCCAGCGTCGAACTGGGCCGCTGGCAGGACACGCTCGTCGTCACTTACTGCGAATTCGGTCGCCGCGCCAAAGAAAACCAGAGCGCCGGCACCGATCACGGCACGGCCAACACCCAATTTGTCCTGGGCGGCGCAGTCAAGGGCGGCATCAAGGGCATTCACCCCTCGCTCACC
>JAYWHV010000393.1:0-6385 GCA_043777615.1 Burkholderiales bacterium
GCATCGCAAAATGTTGCTCGCTGGCCTGTGAAAAGTTTGATAGGGGTGCGTCGCAAATCGCGGCGGGCCCACACGAAAAATAATTGTCAATGAATCCGCGCACCAGCGCTTTTGGTTCATCCGCGAAAACACTTAGCGGACGAATCAGTCAAAACACTCTCCCCCAGGCAATACACGCCTGGCCAGCAGAGGCGTCGCCTGGTCATCTGCCGATTCCCTCACTGACGTTTTTCGCCTCAAATACCCGCATCCGACGCTGCTGAAGTCCTAGAGACTAAAGCGGCGCATCGTAATTGCGTCACAGGCCATCGCGTAACGACTGCCCTGCCCGAAAACTGGACAAGGAAGGTACGCATGAAACGCATGCTGTTTAACGCAACCCAGTCTGAAGAACTGCGCGTTGCCATAGTCGACGGTCAAAAACTGGTCGATCTTGATATCGAATCTGCTTCCAAAGAGCAGCGCAAAAGTAATATTTACAAAGCCACGGTTACCCGTGTCGAGCCCTCTCTTGAGGCGTGTTTCGTCGACTATGGCATGGAGCGCAACGGCTTCCTGCCGTTCAAGGAAATTTCGCGCTCGGTCTTAAACATCGACGGCGAGATGAACCGCAACAAAATTGCGGACAATCTGCGCGTCGGTCAGGAAATCATCGTTCAGGTCGAAAAAGACGAACGCGGTAATAAGGGCGCGGCACTCACGAGCTTCATCTCGCTAGCGGGTCGCTACCTTGTCCTGATGCCGAACAATCCCCGCGGTGGCGGCGTTTCGCGTCGTATCGAAGGCGAAGACCGCAACGAACTGCGCGACACGATGGCGCAGCTCGAAGTGCCAAACGGCATGAGCACCATTGCTCGCACCGCAGGCATCGGTCGCACAGCCGAAGAGTTGCAATGGGATTTGAACTACCTGCTGCAACTGTGGACCGCGATTGACGGTGCCGCCAAGGCGAACAAAGCACCACTCCTGATTTATCAGGAATCGAGCCTCGTGATCCGCGCGATTCGTGATTACTACACGGCTGACATCGGCGAGATTCTGATCGACACCGAAGACATCTACGAGCAGGCCAAAGGCTTCATGGGCCACGTGATGCCGGGCACGGTCAATCGCGTCAAGCTCTACAGCGACGACGTGCCGTTGTTCTCCCGTTTCCAGATTGAGCATCAAATCGAGTCCGCGTTTGGCCGCACCGTGAACTTGCCGTCGGGCGGCGCCATCGTGATCGACCACACCGAAGCACTCGTCTCGGTCGACGTCAACTCGGCACGCGCCACCAAAGGCGGCGATATCGAAACCACTGCGTTCAATACGAACATGGAAGCGGCCGACGAAGTTGCCCGCCAGTTGCGTCTGCGCGACCTGGGTGGCCTGATCGTCGTCGACTTCATCGATATGGAATCGTCAAAGCATCAACGCGAAGTTGAAGACAAGCTGCGCGACTCGATGAAGCTTGATCGCGCCCGCGTTCAGCTTGGAAAAATCTCGCGCTTTGGTTTGATGGAGCTGTCACGCCAGCGCCTCAAGCCTTCGCTCGGTGAGAGTGCGCATTTGCCATGCCCACGCTGCCACGGCACCGGCCACATCCGTTCGACCGAATCGATTGCGCTGCACATCCTGCGCATCATTCAGGAAGAAGCGATGAAGGACAACAGCGCGCAAGTCGTGGCTCAAGTTCCAGTCGACGTTGCAACGTACCTGTTGAACGAAAAACGCGTCGATCTGCAATCGCTCGAATCGCGCTTAAAGGTCAACGTTGTACTCATCCCGAATCTGTACATGGAGACGCCGAACTACACCGTTCAGCGCTTAAAGCATGACGAGTTAAATCACGCAGAACCGCTTCCGCTCAGCTTCAAAATGGTTGAACGTCCAGTCGAAGTTGACGTGGTCGAAGCGATCAAGCAGGAAGCCAACGAAGTTCGCGTTGAAGCGGTTGTAAAAGGCATTACGCCTGCACAGTCGGCACCGATGGTCGAGCCAAAGGCCGCGCCTGCGCCAGCTGCGCCGGTCGCGATTACGCCACCGCCGCCCGCACCAAAGACGGGCTTCTGGGCGAGCTTCAAATCGTTGTTTGGCGGTAGCTCAACGGCGACTGAATTGGTCACTCAACCTGCCAAAGCTGCGGAGCCAAAACAGGAACCAAAGCGCGAAGGCAGCCGTGACCGCAATGACCGTGGTGACCGCAATGGGCGTCGCGGTCGTAGCGAAGGCGGCAGTGATCGCAATGACCGCAACGACCGAAGCGGTCGCGGTGATCGCAACAAGGATCGCAATGATCGTGGCGCCGAGGCCAAAGCCCCGCGTAACGACCGCAATGATCGCGGCGAACGCAAGGGCCAGGGTCAAGGTCAGTCAGACCGGCAACAGCGCGATCCGAAAGCTGCGAGTTCAAGTACGGTCGACATGCTCAATGCCAACGTCGGCAATGTCGCCAACATCGAAGCCAGCAAACCGCCACGTGAACCGCGCGAACCCCGTGAGCAACGAGAGCCGCGGGAGCAACGCGAACCAAGAGAGCCGCGCGCTGATCGCAGCGAGCGTGGCCCGCGTCGTGAACGCGGCGAGCGTAGCGACCGTGCACCGCGTGACAATGCTGCCCCCGTCAACGGCGAACTGCCGCTGAATGACACGGCAGCACCGGTCGTCGCTGCCGCTATGGGTGAAGGCAGCGATGCCAATGCTGTCTCGGCACCGCAAGAGCGCACGGATCGCCCACCGCGCAACGAACGTGGCTCACGCCGTCGTGATCGTGGCGACCGTGAAGGCCGTCCCGATCGTGGCGCAGCACATGATCAAAACGGCGAAGGCCGTCGCGATCGCGGTGAAAGCGAATCTTCAGGCGCCGCAGCCGCAGCAAGTGCACCTGAAATGTCCGCGCCTGCACAGCAGCCGGCTCCGGCTTACGTCGCACCGGCTCCAGCGCCTGCTCCAGCAACCGTTGTGGCAGCGCCAGCTCCGACCCCCGAGGTCAAGCGCGAGCCTGCAAAAGCGTTCAGCTACACCTTGCCCACTGACGCTGGTTTGCAGATGATGGAAACCAAAGCGAACAGTGCGCCAGCACAGTTGGTGATGGATGAGCCGGTCAAGCGTGGTCGTGCACGGCCTCCGCGCGCAACAGCGCCCGCAGAGCCAATGCAAATGGTGGAAACCGGCGGTAATGCAGCGCCGCCAAATCCGCAATAGGCGAAGCCCTTTGCGATTGAAAGTGCGTGCCAGTTGCGCATAAAAAAGCCCCGGTGACGGGGCTTTTTTTTCACACACAATTTATACAGCTTTTTGCTATAAGGGTTTCTGAATATGGGCTCAGGCCTGATATTCTCAAAAGTCAAGAAATTGAAAAAACGGTCTCTAGCCCCAATCCGGAATAGCTTCCAGAAAAAAGCTGTTACTCGATTTCGTCAATCCATGCCTGTTGAATCGCTTCGAGAATGCGCTCGCCGCAGCGCTCAGGCACATCGTCGAATTCAGGCAGGGCCGTCACTTTCGCCATGAGATCAGTAAAGCGCAGTTTCATCGGGTCGACGTTGGGATACGCCTCCGACAACTGAATCGCGATTTCCAGCGTGTCGGTCCACTTCAAGGCGGCCATCAGTGATTCTCCCGCGCGTGGTTGATCGTGTATCTCGGCAGCTCGATGGTCAGCGGTGTGTCCGCCACCTTCATCTGGCACGACAGTCGCGAGACCGAGGTCAGGCCCCAGGCGCGGTCGAGCAAATCCTCTTCGTCCTCGCTCATTTCGCCGGTCGACGCGAAGCCTTCACGCACGATCACATGGCATGTCGTGCACGCGAGCGACTGGTCGCAGGCGTGCTCGATTTCGATGTGATTGTTGAGCAGCGCGGTGCAGACGGAGATGCCTTTTTCGGCGTTGATTTCAGCGCCGTTCGGGCACATGTCAGGATGGGGAAGGACTTTGATAACGGTCATACAATTTTTTCGATGTCCCGCCCGGTGAGCGCTTCGCGCACTGCGCGATCCATGCGTCGTCCGGCGAACTCGGTGCTGGCGAGATTAAGCGCTTCAGACGCGCGTACGATGGCGCGATGATCGCTGCCTTCGGCGAGCGATTTGAGGTGAGCGATTTGTGAATTGAGCGCGGCGTTCTCGGGGTCACTCAACAGCGCGCGATCGGCGACCAGCGCGTTGGATAAAGCCGTCACAAGCGCCAGCGCGTCAACCCGTGCCTCTGCCAGCGCGCGCGCCTGCATGTCGGTGTTCGCGCTGGCAAATGCGCTTTGCAACATGCTCGCGATTTCGCCGTCACCGAGGCCATAGCTCGGCTTCACGGTCACTTCGGCGCGCACGTTGCTGGTCGTTTCGGTCGCGCTCACCGAGAGCAAACCGTCGGCATCGACCTGAAACGTCACGCGAATACGCGCGCTGCCCGCAACCATTGGCGGAATGCCGCGCAACTCGAACCGGGCGAGTGACCGACAGTCGGAAACCAGCTCGCGCTCCCCCTGCACGACATGCAGCGCCATCGCAGTCTGACCGTCTTTGAATGTTGTGAATTCCTGCGCTTTGGCGACCGGAATCGTTGAATTGCGCGGGATGATTTTTTCGACCAGGCCGCCCATCGTTTCGAGGCCCAGCGAGAGCGGAATGACGTCTAGCAGCAAGTGCGATTCGCCTTCGCCCGACTTGTTGCCCGCTAATTGATCGGCCTGAATCGCCGCGCCAAGTGCGACGACTTCATCCGGGTTCATGGTGGCCAGCGGCGGCTTTCCGAAGTGTGCCTCAAGCGCCGCACGTACTTGCGGCATGCGCGTGGCGCCACCGACGAGCACGACGCCATCAATCTCGTCTGCTTTGATCTTGGCGTCGCGCAATGTGCGCTTCACGGCACTCATCGTGCGGTCAACCAAAGGCTGTGTCAACGCGGAAAATTGTTCGCGGGTGACATCAACCTTGCTGTCGAAACCGCAGCCCCAATCAACGCGAATGGTGGCGACATCGGCGTTGGTCAGGGTCTCTTTTGCGGTGCGGGATGCTGCGAGCAAATTGGCTTGCCCGGTCGGCGACAGCGCCCGCGTCAACGCCCACGTATCGAATGCATGCTTCGCAAGCGTTGCATCAAAATCGTCGCCACCCAGGTTCGTGTCCCCCGCCGTTGCGAGCACTTCGAAAACGCCTCGTGACAGGCGCAAAATCGAAACGTCGAACGTGCCGCCCCCCAAGTCGTAAATTAGAAATGTTCCCTGCGCATGTTGATCGAGCCCATATGCAACTGCCGCGGCGGTCGGTTCGTTTAACAATCGCAGCACGTTCAGGCCCGCAAGCTTCGCCGCGTCCTTGGTTGCCTGACGTTGAGCGTCATCAAAATATGCAGGCACCGTGATCACCGCACCGTACAGCTCGCCGCCAAGGCTTTCCTCGGCCCGTGCTTTGAGCGCTTTCAGGATGTCGGCGGACACTTCAATCGGTGACAACGCACCCTGACGTGTCACAATTTTTAGAGCACCCTTGCCATCCCCGCTCGGTGTTGTGAAGTTGTAGCGTGCTTCGGTGTCGGCACGTAAATCAGCCACACTTCGTCCCATGAAGCGCTTGACAGAGGTTATGGTGTTGAGCGCATCATCGCCGCGATGCCTCAGCGCTTCATGGCCGACCACGACGGCTCCACCTTCGGCGTATTGCACAGCAGACGGCAGCATCGGACGGCCTTCGCCATCGGGCAAACATTCAGGGACTGCATTGCGAATCGTCGCTACGAGCGAGTTCGTCGTGCCGAGATCAATGCCGACCGCGAGACGCCGCGTATGAGGTTCGGGGCTTTCGCCAGGTTCGGAAATTTGTAGAAAAGCCATGAGCGCTATTGTTCCAAATCAGCAAGCGCCGATGCAGCTTCTTCGATGAGTTTTTGTACGAATCGCATCTTGCGCGCAAGCGTGGTTGCCACCGAGTAGTGCTCGCCGCGATACGCTGCGGCGAAGGTATCGCCGAGCGAAGCCAGCATGCCCTCGAGCTCTCTCAGCATCTCTTCCAGCCGCTCCTCGTCTTCTTTGAGTTTTGCGTCGGCGAGCGCTTCGCGCCACTCGATCTGTTCAGCCAGAAAATCGAACGGCATCACGGTATTTTTCTCGTCCATGCCATCAATGTTGACGAGCGCGAGCAGATGCATCGCGCGGCGCACTGGGTCCTTCAGCGTCGTAAACGCCTCATTGACCTCGACCGCACGCTCCATGGCTATGCGCTTTTCGGCATCAGTGGCGTTGACGAAACGATCAGGATGAACGGCAGCTTGCACGTCGCGGTAGCGAGACGCTAATTGCGATGTGTCGACTGCGAACGCGGGAACAAGATCGAAGGTGGAGAAGTGATTCATTCAGACTCTCTCTGACGCTTACGCGCTAGAGAGGGGGGCCGTCATCAAACCGTAAAA
>JAYWHV010000394.1:0-5000 GCA_043777615.1 Burkholderiales bacterium
AAGGGCATCGGGTTCAGTCTCTGAAAAACAAAACGTCAAAATTCTGACCAGCTGCCCAAGCTGCCTGCAAGGCTTGTCGCGCTACCAGGACGACATGAAAAACGGCCTGCTGGAAGCCGACTACATTGTGGTCGAAATGGCCAATCAAATCTTGGGCAAAGAATGGTTGCAGACCTATGTTGACTCCGCCAATCATGGCGGTATTGAGCGAGTTTTAGTTTGAAAGTAGTTGACTGTCCGCTTTGCGATACCGATGGCGGGTTGCTGATTTTCAAGAACAACCAGTTCCGCGTCATTCAGGCCGCTGAGGTTGGTTTTCCGGCTTTTTACCGCGTGGTGTGGAATGCGCATGTTGCGGAGTTCTCAAGCTTGTCTGTAGATGAGCGCAATTCCTGCATGAACGCCGTGGTATCGGTTGAAAAAATCTTGCGCGAGCAATTGCAGCCCACCAAAATCAACCTGGCCGCGTTGGGCAACATGGTGCCGCACCTGCATTGGCATGTAGTTGCCCGGTTTGACTGGGACTCGCATTTCCCGGCGTCGACCTGGTCAATCGCGCAGCGCGCTGAAAACACTGAAAAATTGGCGCAAACACTCGAAAAGTGCGCCTCCGTAAATCGTTCTATCGCTCAGGCACTGGCGTCTTGATCAAGCCGTTCCTGAGCCGACTCGAAAGCACTTTCCGATGAGCATTCCATCTTCACAGGCTCCAACGCCTACCGCGTTCACCGTGCACAGCAAGTCCCGTGTGCTGGAAGTGTGCTTTTCAGACGGCGCGGCTTTCAAAATCCCGTTTGAATTGATGCGCGTGTATTCGCCCTCGGCTGAGGTCAAGGGACACGGGCCTGGCCAGGAAGTGCTGCAAACAGGCAAGCAACATGTCACGGTGGTTGAACTCTCGCCAGTGGGAAATTACGCAGTCAAACCCGTCTTCAGCGATGGCCACGACACCGGCTTGTTCACATGGGAGTACCTGTACCAGCTAGGCGAGCAGCAAACACAGCTATGGAACGACTATTTGCACCGGCTGAAAGCGGCCACCACGCACACAGACTGCTTAGACTATGCGGCTAACGGCGAAGGCAAGTAGGCCTTGGGCGAGTCATAAAGTTACAAATGGCCTATTTATGGCAAAAATGTCATTTTCGGTAAAAGTTAAACATGTAAAAATCTTCACGAGCCGCTGTACGTAACTACTTTCGGAGAAACATATGAATTTCGCATATCAAATTGGTAACTCACCAGTCAAGGACACGACGTGTCTCACCACTGGATCAGCGGCATTGGGAGATCACCATGCACGATGAAATGCAGCAGTTGACTGAAGATCAGCATGTTACTGACGTAAACGTTACTGAGCAATCTCCTGACGCCCCCCAATCGATCACCAGCATTGCCGCCGTAATTGCGCCGGCTCTTGTTCTGGCAGCTTGCGGTGGTCGTGATCGCGAGGGCGAGGGCGGGTCTCCGTCGGCCGGGCCGCCATCTGCCCCTCCCACCGGCGTTCAGGCCGGAAGGTTCCTTGCCCAGTCGACCATGGGTGCAACCAAGGCAGAGATCAACGCCGTTCAGGCCACTGGCTATGACAACTGGATCAGTGCACAGTTTGCAATGCAACGAGAGATGCGGCTGTACGACTGGATGTTTTCTCACGGATGTGGCGAAGAAAGTGCTGTTACCGGAGATAATGGTAGTTGCTTTAACCCTAGTGTCTGGCGTATGGTGATCACAGGTAACGACCAGCTTCGCCAGCGCGTTGGTGTCTCCCTGCTCGATTTCCTTGTGGTATCGGCGAATGGGTTGACGCAGACAAACTTTCCACATTTAGCAGCTGCCGCCTATCTCGACCTTTTGTGGGACAACGCATTCGGCAATTATCGCGACTTGATCGAAAAAATTTCGACCAGCACCACGATGGCGGTGTATCTCACGTCCCTGAACAGCAAGAAGGCCGACTCGAAAACGGGGTCGCAACCTGATCAAAACTATGCGCGTGAGTTGATGCAGCTTTTCACGCTGGGTGTCGTCAAGCTGAACCCCGACGGCACCGTGCAGATGGAAAACGGCAAGCCGATCGAAACCTACACAGCCGATGACGTGTCTGGACTTGCTCGCGTCTTTACCGGATTCCGCTACGACCCCTCCTACGTCCGGCTGAAGCCGGATGTTCATCGGCTTCCGCTTGCCCAGAACGCCGCGGATCATGAACTTGGCGTCAAGACATTTTTGGGCGCAACCATTCCAGCCAATACCGACGGTTTTGCGAGTTTGAAGATCGCGCTCGACACGATCTTTGCCCACCCGAACGTCCCGCCGTTCGTTTCGAAGCAGCTGATCCAGCGGCTGGTCACCAGCAACCCTTCACCGGCATATGTCGGACGCGTATCGGCCGTGTTTGCAAACAACGGCTCGGGTGTGCGCGGCGACCTCAAAGCTGTCATCCGCGCCATCCTGCTTGATACCGATGCACGCAGCGATGCAGGGCTTACCAACCCCAGCTTCGGCAAGCTGCGCGCACCCGTCGTGCGCCTTACCAACTGGGCCCGCGCGTTCGGTGTCAAGAGCGAGGGCGACAAGTGGTTAATCGGCGACACTAGCAATCCGTCCACCGGCCTTGGCCAGATGATTGGTCGTGCCCCAAGCGTATTTAACTTTTTCAGGCCAGGTTACAAGCCGCCCAACACGGCGATCGCATCGGCGGGGCTCGTCGCGCCGGAGTTTCAGATCACCACCGAAGCCAGCGTTATCTCTTACGTCAACTTCATGATCGGCATAATTGGTGAGGGTGCCAATGACGCCAAGCCAAACTACACTGATTTATTGACAAAAGCGGGCGACTCACAGGCCTTGGTCAATGAGCTCAACTTCTTGCTCGCAGCGGGCCAGCTCAGCGCTGAGACCGTAGCGACCATCAAGGCGGGGGTGGACACCATTCTCCCGACCCACTTCAGAAGCTCATACAACCGGGTTCGCCTGGCCATTCTGCTCGTGATGGCCGCTCCGGAATATATTACACAGAAATAAGAGGAATGATGATGAAAAATAATCAAACACGCCGCGCGTTCCTGCAGACGAATGCGAAATTGGGTCTCGCTGGCGTTGCGGCCCCGTTCGTCACGACTCTGGCGTCCATTGGTGAAGCGGCTGCTCAGGAGAGCTCGGGTTACAAAGCAATCGTGTGCATATTTTTGGCCGGAGGCAACGATCAGGACAACACGGTAACGCCATATGATACGGACAGTTATAAAAGCTACCAATCGCTTCGGCCGCAACTGGCATATTCGCGCGACGACCTGACCGCGACCTTGCTGAAGCCGAATACGAACACCTTGTTTAAACCGCACACCTCGTTGAATGGGCGGCAGTATGCACTGGCACCCGCAATGAAGCCTCTCCTACCGCTGTTCGAGCAAGAAAAGTTAGCAGTGATACTCAATGTTGGAACGCTCGTCCGGCCGACGACAATGGCGCAATTTAAGGAGCGCGGCTTCCCGCTCCCGCCGCAGCTGGGTTCGCACAATGATCAGTCAAGCTACTGGCTGTCATCCAGCCCTGAAGGCGCGGTGTCGGGTTGGGGTGGCCGCATCGGCGACTTGCTGCAAAGCGGCAACGGCAAACCAGCGGTAACGTGCATCAGTGCGACAGGCAACGCCGCGTTCCTTTCCGGCAAATCCGTATTCAGTTTTTCGGTGGGCGCTAAGGGACCGATCCCACTGGCCCCCGACAGTAGCCTGTTTGGATCGACTTATGGGGGTAATGGCCTGCCGGCCCTGAAAGCCCTGATGAGCGGATCACGCGCGAACATTTTTGAAAACGAACACGCCAAGGTAAGTAAACGGGCGCTCGAGACGGGTGAGCTGCTTTTTTCGGAGTTGAAAAATGCACCAGCATTCATGACGAAATATCCTGGGGATGTAAAAGTTCCTGGGGTTGAAACAATTCCGAATCCGCTGGCCGACCAGCTAAAAACCGTTGCACGCATGATCTCGATCAATAGCGCACTCGGCGCCAAGCGTCAGGTTTTCTACGTACAGATGGGTGGTTTTGATCTGCACAGCCACCTTGTAGAAACGCAACCAATCTTGCTTGAGCGCGTGGCGAGTGCGATGCGTGCATTTTATGACCACACGGTCGAACTTGGTGTCGCTGACAAGGTAACAACGTTTACCAGCTCCGATTTCGGTCGTCCGACACTCTGTAATAACGACGGGTCCGACCACGGCTGGGGCGGCATCCATTTCGTGATGGGTGGTGCCGTGAAGGGCGGGCAGTTTTATGGGGAAGCGCCGGTAATCGCCCTCAAAGGACCCAATGACGTGGGTCAGGGGTCCCTGCTTCCCACCACCTCTGTTGACCAATACGCATCGACGCTGGCAACATGGCTGGGCGTGTCAAACAGCGACATGTCGACAGTGCTGCCGAACATAGGCAACTATAACCAATCGACCTGGAATCTCGGCTTCGTCTGAGGCGCAGCTCGGAAAAAATTAGCAGCGCTAATTCCACCTCGCGCAAGCGCGACCAACTTTCATGTCGTCGAGGGACTGATTGTGTTGCAAGGGCTGGCGTTACTCACGCGTCGGTTCGCCCGAGTGACGTTCATCACGTGGTGGCGCGTGCGACGAAGATTAGCCAACGGGCTGGGCACGGAAGTCGAGGATTGCGCGCCGGGCAGACTGTCTTTGCTCGCAACTACTCCATAAAAGTATAAAAACGCCATCAGTCTGGACTTGCCGAAACCAACATTCATGGCGTTTGATGGCACGTCGTAGCCAACCAAAACCAATCGTCTATTCAGCGTTTAGGCTCAGGACTCATTGAGTCAAACAGAAGACGACGGTTGCGGCGATGGCGATGGTGGACATGAAGGCGTGACGGATATACGGATATGAAATTGAACCTCATGAGGTTGAACGGATAGGAAATTCAACCATATAAGGTCAAGCGCCGCGCGGGTTGAGGCCTGTGAAGGCCACTGATTCGTGCTGCTTTGACTGTGG
>JAYWHV010000395.1:0-1904 GCA_043777615.1 Burkholderiales bacterium
AGAATGAAGTATTGCTCCATGTCATGTACGCCTTGATGCAACAGAGAATCACCTTTTTGGTAGTCCACTACTGAAAGAAACGGCTCAAGTTCGGCAATCTCGCTCGCGCTCATTCCCTTGAGCACAACGTTCTGCCGCAACTGCGCGCGAATGATGTTTTTTTCGGGATGATTTTCAATAGATGACATCGCTACAGTACGTAAATTTCATCAAGAAGATTGCACTAGCTTGTGGCGAATATTGACCAAGGTCAAGAGCACATGCAACGTGCGGCCCCTATGATACTTCTGACTTCATCGTAGGCGCATTACCGGGTGTCGCGGGAGTCTCGAAACTGGGAAGAAGCGGCCCGGTTTCAACTTCAAAAAACAGAAGGCAAGGCGGAGAGATCACTCAACATGACAAACGACACGCAATCATCCGATTCAGCGGCGCAGATCGACGGATTTCATCTGGTCATTGACGCACTGAAACTCAATGGCATTGACACCATTTTCGGCCTGCCGGGCATTCCGATCACCGATTTGACGCGCATGGCACAAGGTGAAGGCATGAGAGTCATCTCGTTCCGCCACGAGCAACACGCGGGTAACGCTGCGGCTGCCGCCGGTTTCCTGACGCAAAAACCGGGTATCTGCCTGACGGTCTCGGCACCGGGGTTCTTGAACGGCCTGACTGCGCTTTCCAACGCAACGGTCAACTGCTTTCCGATGATCCTGATCAGCGGCTCCAGTGAGCGTGAAATCGTCGATTTGCAGCAAGGCGATTACGAAGAGATGGACCAACTGGCCATCGCCAAGCCGTTATGCAAAGCGGCGTTTCGTGTACTCAATGCCGAAGACATCGGCGTGGGCATCGCTCGCGCCATCCGCGCTGCGTTGTCGGGTCGCCCGGGTGGCGTTTATCTTGACCTCCCGGCCAAACTATTCGCGCAATCGATGGACGCCGAGGCAGGCAAGAAATCGCTGATCAAGGTCGTCGATGCAGCGCCTCGGCAAATTCCCGCGCCTGACGCCGTGACGCGTGCGCTTGATCTGCTCAAGAGCGCGAAAAAGCCGCTGATTCTGCTCGGCAAAGGCGCGGCCTACGCGCAGGCGGACGCCGACATCCGCACCTTGATCGAGAAGACTGGCATTCCGTACCTTCCGATGTCGATGGCCAAAGGCATCTTGCCTGACACGCACGAACAATCCGCAGCTGCCGCCCGCTCCTACGTGCTGCCCGAGGCCGACGTAGTGGTGCTGATAGGCGCGCGTCTGAACTGGCTGCTCTCGCACGGTAAGGGCAAAACTTGGGGTGGAAAAGACCATAAAGCCTGGGGCGGTCAGAAGTACATTCAAATTGATATTTCGCCGCAAGAGGCAGACAGCAACGTGGCGACCGACGCGCCGTTGGTGGGCGACATCGGTTCCTGCGTGTCGGCCCTGCTCGCAGGCATCGGCTCCGATTGGGCTAAACCACCGATCGAATGGACGGGTGGCATTGCTGAGCGCAGGAACAAAAACATAGCGAAGATGGCCGAGACCCTGGCGAAAGATCCCTCGCCCATGAACTTCCACAGCGCGCTGGCTGTTGTGCGCGACATTATCAAGGACAACCCGGAAGCCATCCTCGTCAACGAGGGTGCTAACGCACTGGATTTCACGCGCTCGATCGTTGACATGTACCTGCCGCGCAAGCGTCTGGACGTGGGCACCTGGGGCATCATGGGCATCGGTATGGGTTTCTCGGTCGGGGCCGCTGTGGTCACCGGCAAGCAGGTCTTCGCCGTCGAGGGGGATAGCGCCTTCGGATTCAGCGGCATGGAGGTCGAAACCATCTGCCGCTACAACCTGCCTGTGTGTGTGGTGGTAATGAACAACAACGGCGTGTATCGCGGCACGGACGTGAATCAGTCAGGCGGC
>JAYWHV010000396.1:0-23545 GCA_043777615.1 Burkholderiales bacterium
TTCTGCATGGGGTCATCGAGCCGGTAACCCGCTAAATCAGACAGAGGACCGGGCCTTCATCGAGACGCGAGTCCGCGCATTGCTTGCCGCCTGAAGCTAAATGGTTCAGACCCCGTGGCGCAGATTTCACGGCCAGCTTGATTCCAGCGTGGCACCAGTGAATCTGTAACCGTCCGGGCGCCCCAGGCCGTGAACAGACTTCTCGACGAATGGCGGTCGTAAAGCTCGATATCGTGGCGCGGCTCTCAAGTCGCAGCGACCGTTCCACGCAACTAGATCAAAGACTACTTTCGCTGCCTTTCGGCCTTTGCGAAATGTAGCGACCCATTTCGGCGTCAACTATTGCACCGAGGTATCGCCCTCGCCTTTACGTAGACATCACCGGCGAATCCACGATGGGGACGGAGTCAAGAGGCGCGATATGAGTCTCACGCGCTCGCGCGACAGCCCATCCTGCCTTGCGCCAAAGTGAGTGTGTTTTAACTATCTTTAAAGCGGGTTTCTACCCGAACCCTCGACGCATGAGACGCAGCATGCGAGCGCATATCTCTGTTAGTTCATAGCTCTTTTCCGCTCCGCGCTTGCGGTGCCCAAGGACGGGCCTGAGTTGCCTTTTTAAAGGAACAGCGAACAAATGCAATTTATCGAGAAGCATCGCGCTTCGATTGCGGGCGAACGCCATGAACGCGGTTGGCCTTAAGACTCGATTGACCACCACGCAGGAAGCAATCGGCGTACATCGCTCGTAGCAAAACGGTCATCCATCAAGTGCAGTATTCCCTGATCGTTCAGCGTCCGTATGACGCGACCACTGGCCTGAACAACTTTGCGAATACCGGGGTAGGTATACGTGCATTCGTAGCCGTTGCCGAACTTGCGCTCGATAATCTGACGATAAGTCTCGTTGACTGGGTTAATCGGGGGTAGACCGAGTGTCGCGATGAACGCGCCTATGAGCTTGGTTCCAGGTAAATCGACACCCTCGCCGAAAGCACCGCCCAAAACCGCAAACCCGATGCCGACACCATCGGTCGCAAACGACTGCACAAACGTGTGTCGGTCGGCTTCTGTCATGTCCCGAGTCTGTCGCCATTGCACGAGATGCGGGTAGCACGCGCGCAAATGGTCTGCGGCCAGCTCCAGGTACTCAAAACTACTGAAGAACGCCAGATAGTTGCCTGGTCTGTTTGCCTGTGTCGAAGCCATCAACCTGCTAATCGCGCTCAGTGACGCACTTCGGTCGCGATATCGCGTGGAGATGTGGCGTTCAACGCTGACCCGCAACTGTGTACAGTCGAATGGCGATGACACAAGCAACACGGTCGCATCCTCAGCCACCCCGAGCATGCCACGGTAAAAATCGACAGGCGTCAACGTCGCAGAAAACAGCACTGCGCTGTCCGCCGCAGCAAGGCGCGGGCCAATATACGGTGCAGGTATCACATTGCGCAGCACCAGTTCGGCATCACCGCGTCCCGTGCGTTTCGTCGTACAAGTGAGATCAAACACGCTGTTATCGTCTAATGCTTCCGCCCGCCGAAGCAGATGGATGGCGGCGAAATAAAAGTCGCGCAACGGCGCTGCGCCTTCGGCATGTTCCGCGAGGTAGTCGCCCACCTCTTCGCTGCACTTTTGCAGTGCCTTCAAGAACTTGGTCGGGGTGTCGCTCAATACCCGGTAACTCTCGGCATCTGATAGATCGAGACCTTTCCACGCTCGAATGAGCGGCGTCCATGTGCGCTTCAGCTCCGGCACCACATGCCTTAGCGCGTCGACGTCCGAAAGTTTCATTTCCGCTGAATACATTGCGCGTGCGCGTTCGATCAGGTTATGCGCCTCGTCAACGAGGACACCGACCCGCCATTCATGCTCAACCATCGCAGTATGGAGGGCTGCGCTGCTGTCGAAATAGTAGTTGTAGTCAGCGACCACGACATCCGCCCAGGCGACGAGTTCCTGTGCGAGGTAGTACGGGCATACCTCATTGTCACGCGCCGCTGTCGTGACTGCGCTAGCGTCACTCGCGTCGCTCTGTATCCATGCCGTACGCGCAGCTGGAAGTCGATCAAAAAAGCCAGCGGCGAGCGGGCAAGTCAAGCCGGTGCAAGCCTGCCCCGGATGTAAACACGCCTTCGCCTTTGCGACGAGTTCGACCACTCGAATCACGGCGTGCGCTTCCGCTGCGACGGGTGAGCTACTTGTATCCACGCTCGAAGCGACGCTACACCTCGCTAATGCTTCGACCCCCAGCAGTCGTCCCGAACTTTTGGCCGAAAGAAAATACACTTTGTCCAGCTTGCGTACTGGCATCGCCTTGAGCATGGGGTAGAGCGTCGCGATGGATTTTCCGATACCCGTCGGGGCCTCAATTAGCAAACTCGCACCAGCGCGGGCGGCGCGAAAAACTCCGACCGCCAATTCACGCTGCCCGGCTCGAAACGCGTCATGAGGAAAGGCGAGCGTTGATAGGTATGCGTCGCGGCGGGCGCGATGCGCGCGTTCCTGCTGTGCCCATTGCGAGTAACTTCCGCACATTTCGATGAAATAGTCTTGCAGTGCATCCGAAGTGCAGCGTTCCTCGAACGGGAATTCCTGTTGCGTGTCAATATTGAAATAAACAAGCGCGAGCGTGATCTCTGCCAACGAGTCACGCTCACACAGCAACCAGCCGTAAACTTTGAGTTGCGCCCAGTGCAGGTGTCGTTGGTTCTCTGGCTGGCGCGCCAAATCGCCCCGAAATGTTTTGATTTCTTCAAGACGATTTTGCGCAACGCTATATCCGTCCGCGCGACCCGAGATCGCTAGTTCGGCGAGCGAACCCTTAAGTGCTACTTCGCTTTTGTAATCGGCACCTCGTCGACTGGCTACAACCAGATGTCCAGCGACGCCCTCCCGAGCGTTGGGAGACATGCCGAACCGCAAATCTAGATCACCCGAACGAGCGCTGAAATCGCAAAGGTCGCGAACGCCGACGCGCATTGTGCTCACCTGGGCGATCAGGTCGTGGTTGCTCATCGAGAATTTCGGCGGTTGGTGGCAGTGCGCACTCCGATCAGCGAAGATGAGAGCTGGACAAATTAACTGTAATTATATTCAGCCCAAGTCAACCGATGGAAAGGGCATGCGAAACCGCGAATTCGTTCTCTCAATCAGCGCGTTCAACGCGGCGAATAGCAATTGCCCCTTCCAATGAAATCCGATCAGTTGACAGGTCGCTCGTGACAACTGGGTAGGTTCCTGGCCAGCGCGCCGAAGACTCTACTTCGATTCTTGCGTTGTACGCGGTAAGAACCAGCTCGGTCTGGGACGGGTCGAGACACAACAAGGCGCGAGTCGCTGGCGGTGCCGCATGTGCAGCACGCGAGTTCGCCGACGCTTCACGGTAGCTTTCCCAACCCGCTACGAGCGTCCAATGTCCATAGGAACGCCTACCGCTTTTAGTTTCAAGAATCACAACTGCATCGTTGTTGATTTGCTCGACGCAAAAATTGGCGATGCCTGTTCGCCGCCCCTTAAACATCTGGGGAGCTACGCCAATATCCGGCGTTTGTCGAAGGCTCGCTATCAGATCGGTACTGGTCGAGCCCGTGAAAAAGAGCGCGGCCAACATGCGCCATAGTTCGACAAATTTGCCCGACTCGAACTGAGACAGTCGAGTAATGTGGCGCTGTGGCGCAATTCCCAAGATTGTGAGCGCCATAAACAAGCAATAGGGCCACAAGCCGCGTCAAGCGCACCTTGTTGCAGATGCACAACTGAAGTGTGACCGAATGCGCCTACTGCCCGCAGTTGGGAACCAGGACGAAGAGCACGGGCAAAACACTGGCAAACGCCACGCGGACGCATGTCATCGGCGGCAGCGGCGGAATCGTTCGGAGCCTTCATGTCATGGCAACCGCTTGATGCAAATGTCGATTATTGACACAAACCGCTTAAACCTCACACCCAGCGGCGTTTTTAGCTAAAAGCTATAGGCGAAAGTTTAGCTAAGCGATAGCCGAGGCCTTTCGCCCCGAAACCATCACGATGTTGGCGCTGGCGAACGTTCCTGCGACATCGGATTCGCGCGTGCGGCTTTGCTGCCAGCACCAGTCGGCGTCGCTGTCGCCGTCGAACACTGGCTGAACGCAAAGCTCAATGTCGAGCAGTCCGTGGTGGACAAACAATCCACGTAAACACCGTCCAGTAACGGGGTTGGGACTGTGAAGTGTCGCCAAAAAATGGGCACGTCGTCCCGCTGCGTCTACTTCAGCGTCAGCCTCATCCGGATCGATGCCCAGCGTGGCCCAGTCGCCATCAATGACCACAATCCTTCCGCCCGGCTTCGTCACGCGAAGCAGTTCGCTGAACGCGCGCTCCGGTGCGAGCATGTGCTGCATCACCCGATCACTGCGGCAGGCGTCAAAGTAGGCATCGGGCCAGGGCAAGGCCGCCGCGTTCGCCTGATGATACGAAACGCACCGGTCGAGGCCATCAACGCCTGCCCGACGCTGGGCCTCTGCGATCATGGCGACGTCGTAGTCAACGCCGTGCACCATGCCGCCCGGACGCACCCTATCCGCAAGCGCGCGGATGCCACATCCAGTGCCGCATCCGACGTCCAGTACGCGGTCGCCTGAAAGCAGCGCCATCACTTCGACGCTGCGCTGTCTGACAGCAGTCATCAGCCCCGTTCGCGCCGTGTCAGTCCGGCGAAAATTCGTCACATTACCAGGGTGTTCGGGCATGGTTTGATGATCGCGCGGATACGATAAGGCCGCGCCCCGTCAGGCTGCACATTGTTTCTGCTGCAAGGCTCGCGCGATCAGGGCCTTCCGGGCGCGAATCTGGGACACGATGTTGTCTGTGCTGTCGCGATCCGCCGACGACCGCCCGCCAGTCTCCACAAGCACTGCCGACGCAGTGGCGAGCCCCTTTTCTCTCGCGGTTCGATCCCTTGCATTCGTGATTGCGTCGTTCGCGACGGCATCCGCCCGGTTGACGGCTGCGATGTCCCTGATCAACTCACTGCAAGTCCGGCCGAGGAAAAACGCCGGATCACCGGCCGAAGCGGTTGCCACAATCAACGACCACATGGCCCCGCTGACAACCACGATGGCACGCATACTTTTCACAATTTTTCCTCCTCCTCGTCACCGTTGAACAGGACTTCAGCGGATGAATCCGCGCGCAGATGAGGCAGGCCCGGCCCGCCTCATCAACTCGCGGACTATCCTGGCACGCAGAACTTCACGCCTTCGCCGTCCCAGCCTTTGGCTACGAACTCGTCGTAAATCGCCTGGCTGGTAGTGAAGCGATGATTCGGGTCATCCGGGAACTTTGCGCCGCCCCTGAACACGCGCAACACCGGGGTCAAACCAACGGCGCAGGATCCGCCAACGCCTTCGACTACAGGCAAATATGCGTAAGAGTCCGTCCCTTCGCTGAACGGCAGTTTCGGGCCCGGCGTATTCGTAGGATTCAATGAATTCAGCGCAGAAATCTCGGCATCGACCAACGTATAGAAATGTCCGTCACGACCGCCGTTCAGGGCTATCTTGTCGAAACGAAACCGGGTGATCGGTTGCGTGCCGGCGGCACGATTGACGAACACGGGAATGCTCTGTCCGGTACGCGTAAACGCAGGCACTGTGTCAAGCAGCGCGATCTCATTGGCGCGCGAAGTGAGGAAGTAATAGCCGAGCGACCCATAGAGATATTCCACCATGCTCGTTTTCGCACCGAGATCGACGGCGGTTTCTTTAAGTCCGGTGATCACAAATGAGAGCGTGCGCGCGGCTGCCGGCGATCCGGCTTTCTTGCGGATCACAATGGTGTACTCACCGTCAGCAACAGGGGTGCCGATGATGACTTGCTTGAAGATATCGCCGTTGCCGTCGAACCACGCTGTGCCTTGCGTTGCGTTGGCCGTACGGTCGGCCATTCCGGGAATTTTCCAGGGATGAACCTCAGCCGAAGGCGAACCACCGCGTACGACCATGTCAAACTCGTAGGTCAACCGTGACACGGTTGGGTCGACACCGTCAGTGGCCTTCTGCTCGGGACCTTCATCGTCAATCCACGCCATATTCACGACCAGCGGAACACCACCTTTGGCGTATACCCTGAACGTTTCCTCGCTGGTTGAGTCCGCCGCAGGATTGGTGGTGCGCTCGACGATCGCCGCACCCCTACTCGCACCCAGAGAGCCGACAGCACCGTTATGCTTGATGGCGTTGGCAGCCGCTTCCACGTTGAGCAAACCCCACCCGAACTTGTGATCGGGTCCAGGATTGCCGAGATCTTCCGCAGTACCCATCATCAACGCCTTCAGCGTTGATGACAGCATGTAGTTCGGATTTAGGGTTTTGTAGTACTGCTGAAGCAACAAACCCGCAGCGGCAGCGGCTGGAGCAGCATAGGACGTGCCGCTCGAGTCACTTCCCGAGCCACTGTAGCAGTTGTCGCACGGCGCTTTTGGCGTGCCCTTGTCGAAGGCTTGGGCCGAGTCGATGCCAGTGCCACGCGCGACGATCTCGGGCTTCATGCGCCCGTCATCGGTGGGACCCCAGTTGCTGTAGTCAGACATTGATTTGTCGGCATTGAGGGCGCCGACCGTCATCACATTTTTTGCGGCTGACGCGCCGGTGATCAGGTCGTAGCCAACCTTGCCCATGTTGCCGTTGGCCTGCTGCTCATTGCCACCGGCAACAAACGGAAGGTAGTGCGGCGCATTTTTAAGGAGTGTGTCCCAGTTGCGTGCCTCTTCATCGTACGCACCGAACTGCCAAACCGGGGTCGTCGCGTCGTTAGCCAGACCGTACGAGTGATTGGAAATCAGGTATCCCTTCGCAGCAAACGGCGCCATCTCGGCGAGATCATTCTGCGAATCGTAGGACAAAGCGGTCGCGCCAAAAGCGATACCGCGCGCGCTTGGTCGGCTGGCAATATCTTTGCCCACCATGGTGCCCGCAACGTGTGTCATATGGTTGTCGATAGCCAGACTCTGGCCGGCCTGATTGGTCACATGTCCGGTCAACAACTCATGAGTTTCGCGCGCGAGACCGGGATCCCAAACACCTGCCACCATGCCTGCGCCGGTGATATTGACACCAATGGAGCCTCCTGAATACAGCTGGTCGGCTTTGATAAGCGCGCCCGATTCGCGGTTGCTCTTGGTGCCGTTGACGCCGCCTTTAGTTTTGATGTAGACCGGGTTTCCTTCCGCATCCAGTCGCGACAGGTAGTGCGTTGCGCCGATTTTCTGAAACGAGCGCGACTGACCGGGGTTGCGACCCAGATATTCCCGCACGCGCGATTCCTGATGATCAAAATCAGCTTGAAATTCAGCGCCCAGCTGCTGCAGGGAGTCCGCATTGACCAATTGGCTGACAGCCAGTCGATCGGCGACGGACTGTGCTCCGGCGATACCGCTGATGCCCAGCGCGGCGGTTGCCGCGAGGTAGTGCCATCTGTGCTTCATAGATTGCTCCTTGGTAAGGGGGGATTGACGTAAAAAGTGACAAGGAATTTGGGGCGGTGTAGTTTCCGGTTTTGTACTCTGGTGTGGGAGCGACGCTAGCGCGAGCCACCACCGTGCGACGACTCGGACGTCGTTGATCGAGCGGGAGCGGTAGGCGTTATGCTGTGGCCGTTTCTGGGCTTGATGTAAACAGGATTGCCGTCCGCATCCAGGCGGGCCAGGTAATAAGTCGATCCGTTTCTTTCAAACGAACGGCGTTGGTCGGGATGCTTGCTCAGGTACACGAGAACACGCGCCTCCTCGCGCTCGAATTTCGCCTGGCTTTCTGCGGCCAGACGTGCCAGTTCGCTTGCCTGGGTCGAATTGATGATTTCCTTACGCTCCCCGGCGCTTTGCGCGGCCACCGCCGTGCTGACGCACAACGCGACCGTTGCTGCTGATTGATGCCAATGATTGGTCATGGAAAGCTCGTGATTGAATTGTGGCGTTCGGTTGTGGCATGAACTATCTTCTTGCGGACAGATTAAGTCTTTGGTTGCATCCTTAAACGTTCTTAATTGCACAACTGTGTCGTAAACTAAGAAATCCCTTAGCAAGTAGATCATCTGAGTGTTTGCGCCTGGTATTCCTCCTTCCGGCAACACAACAAACCAGCTGACTTTTGACGGCTTTGTCATTCAGTGCGCGGCGAGGCAGGTGCTCATCAACGGGCAGTCAGCCAGACTCGGCGCACGCGCATTTGATGTACTGATGTCGCTGGTTGAGCGTCGCGGCGCGGCCGTCAGCAAAAACGAACTTTTGGATCTCGTCTGGCCGGGTCTGGTTGTCGAAGAGAACAACCTGCAAGTGCATGTTTCAACCCTGCGAAAACTGCTCGGGCCACAGACCATCGTCACTGTTCCGGGCCAGGGTTATCGATTCGCCGCCTCTCTCCACGGCGATTTCGAGACTCGCCATTCGCCCGGCTCCGGCGCACCCAAACCCGCGGAGATTACCGCCGGTGCTTTTGCCGGAAATCTGCCATCGAATTTGCCGCCGCTAGTTGGGCGGGAAACCGAACTGGCGTCGCTCGCATTGCTTTTACGCTCACATCGCCTGATCACCATTACTGGCATGGGCGGCATGGGTAAAACACGGCTTGCTCAGGCGGCTGCACTTGCCGCACGTCAGGATGTTTCGGCTTTTCCGGATGGCATCTGGCTGATCGAGCTTTCGCCCGTTACTGATCAACATCTGGTACTGGCTAGCGTCGCACGCGCAGTCGGCATTGCGCTCAACGGCAACGCCGGTGCCGATGAGCTGGCGAAGCGCCTCGCCGACCGGAAAATGTTGATGGTGCTCGACAACTGCGAGCATGTGGCCGCGTGCGTGGCGAACATCGCAACCGCGATGATGCGCAGTGCCCCCAACGTACACATGCTCGCCACCAGTCAGGAGACCTTGAAGGTTGTCGATGAGCACGTCATGCGCCTCGGAGCACTCAGTTTGCCGGTAGAGGGACAGGAGCGCGATCTAGACAACCGATGCTACGGCGCTGTGGCCCTGTTCGCCGCGAGGGCATGCGAGGCAACGCCGCGCTTCGTTTTGGGCGGTGACAACGAGGCAGCAGTCGTCGAAATCTGCCAGCGTCTCGACGGCATTCCGCTGGCGATTGAGTTCGCCGCTGCGCGACTGCCGCTTCTGGGTGTAGAGGGTCTCCGTCGGCGACTGGATGATCGTTTTCGCCTGCTCGTTGGAGGTTCGCGCCTCGCACCACAACGCCAGCAAACGCTCTACGCCGCGCTTGAATGGAGCCATGCGCTCCTGGCGCCAGGCGAGCAGACGGTGTTCCAGCGACTAGCAGTTTTCAAGGGCAGCTTTGGGCTTGGTGCCGCGCAAATTGTGGGAGCCGACGGCGACCATGACGAATGGGCTGTGCTCGACCACTTGGCTGCGCTGGTTGACAAGTCGTTGATCGTTAGTGAACCCGGCGTGGCACCACGTTACCGGTTGCTTGAAAGCGCCCGCGCTTTTGCGCTGGATCGTCTGCAAAAAGCGAACGATCACGGTCAAGCCATGCGTCGCCTCGCCGAGGCAGTGCTGGCGCAATTCGAAGCCGCTCACACAGCGCGCTGGGCGGCCGATACCGCGGCGCTACTGGCAACGACTCTGCCCGATATTGACAACCTGCGCGAGGCTCTCGCATGGGCTGCGAGCGACCACGGAGATCCGGCGTGCCTGTCGGCCCTCGTTGGCGCTGCGAACTGGTTCTGGAAGCCAGCCAATGCGGCGGCGGAGGGCTTGCGCTGGAACAGAGCAGCAATCGCCTGCATCCCAGCCGAGACGCCGCCAGCGATTGAGGCGCGGCTGTTGCTGGGCTTTGCCGTTCTCTCGAGCCAATCGGAGGCGGGCGCCGAACTCGCAGCGCTTCGTCGGGCAATCTCGCTCTATCGGTTGGCTGATGATCAACGCGGCGTTTATGAGGCGCTGACGGTGCTTGCGCAAAAACACATCTGGCAACACGATCTGCCGGCAGCCGACACGGCCATATTGGAGGCCGGCGATCTTTACGACCCAACGTGGCCACCTGTCATGCGCGAGGGCTTGTTGATCGCGCGCACCTACTGGCTGGAAGTATCGGGCCGTGCTGCCGAGGGTGAGCCATTGATCGCAGACCTTGTGGCGCTCATGCGCGTGCACGGCGACGACCGCAAACTCGATCACGCGCTCATGCAACTAGCAGAAAATCTCTTTGTGCAAGGCAAGGCCGTAGAGGCCATCAAAGTGCGGCGCGAAGTCGTGCAACGCATTGGTACACGGCGGGTGAACTATGCGGCTGGAAACCTCGCCAACTTGTGTGCGGCACTGACATTTAACGACGAACTCAACGAGGCGCTACAAACCGCTCACACAGCTTTCCCGTTGATACAGCACGAAGGCGCACTACGCACCTATGCAGATCATTTTGCTCTGCTCGCCTGCAAACTCGGGCGCCTGGGGGAGGCCGCGCAATTGCTTGGGCGTTCGGACGCAAATTTCGGCGCGACGGGATTCGAACGCGAAGAGAGTGAACTGCGCGCAGTTCGCATGACACTCGACCTCCTGCGAGGTGCGTTTCCCGCGCGCGAGCTCAGTACGCTTTTCGCTGAAGGCGCAGTTATGACCGATGAAGCGACGGTTCGTGCTGCACTCGGAATCGACCGACGCAGCACTGAGCGCGCCGCTTGAGCGGCCTCACAGCCACCACCGCTGTATCCGCCAGCACCGCTGAGCGCTTCGTGGGCGAGACGACGTTTGCATTTGGCAACCGTATTGTCCACTGCGCATCGCGGCAAGTCCTTGTCAACGGCTCCCCTGCAAAGCTGAGTGCCCGCGCGTTTGATGTGCTGGTAGCAATGATCGAGCGTCGAGATCGCGTTGTCAGCAAGAGCGAGCTGCTCGCCGTCGTCTGGCCCGGTTTGATTGTCGAGGAAAACAACCTTCAGGTGCACATCTCGGCGCTGCGAAAGCTCTTGGGAACGCAGACAATATCAACGATTCCGGGGCGCGGATATCGCTTTACGTCGTCACTAAATTCCGGCAACGACACTGGCGCTCACGCAATCGCCACTCAGCCTGCCGGCCCGGTATTTGCCAACGCATCCAAAGAGGGTTCGCAGGCACTGTTTGGGCGTGAAAATGATTTACTCCGATTGCAAGAGTGGCTCACGGCGCATCGCCTCATCACAATCATCGGCACTAGCGGCATAGGAAAGACAAAACTCGCGAAAACGGTCGCGCTTGAGGCAAAACCAGCGTTCGATGGCAGCGTCTGCGTAGTTGATCTGGCTGCGCTTGATGATGGCGGGCAACTGGTACCCGCGATCGCCCGCACCATGCACTTGACGCTCAGCTCCGAACCTGCGGCGAGCGCGCTGGCAAAAGCACTGGTAGCAAGGCGCCTGCTCATCGTGCTCGATAACTGTGAGCATCTGCTGCTGCCGGTAGCGGTGCTTGTAAATGAACTCATGAGTTCAGCGTCGCAACTTCATCTGCTCGCGACCAGTCAGGAGCCGTTGAAATTGCCCGGCGAACAGCTCTATCGCCTGAGCGCGCTTGACCTGCCCGACCAGATCACGCTGCGTGGTTCACAGCAGTCGGGCGCAGTTCGCTTGTTCGTTGAGCGGGCGCGGCAGGCCGATGTGCGCTTCGCACTCACCGACGAAAACGTTGCGACCGTCGTTGACATCTGTACACAGCTCGACGGAGTGCCCCTCGCCATCGAGCTGGCAGCGGCGCGCATCGCGCTGCTCGGCGTGCACGGCGTGCGTGATCGCCTCGGACAGCGCTTGAGCTTACTCAGCAGTTCCCGCACGACACATGGCCTCACCTCGCGCCACCAAACGCTTCGGGCGGCGGTGCTCTGGAGTCATGGCCTGCTGTCGTCCGAGCAACAGATCGTGTTCCGGCGGCTCGGCGTGATGTCGGGAAGATTCAGCCTGGAAGCGGCCCAGTCGGTTGCGAGCGACACCGCTATTGATGCGTGGGCGGTGCTCGATCATCTGGGTGCGCTGGTCGAAAAATCCCTTGTTGCCGCCGACCCGGATGCGCAGGGCGAGATGTCTTATCGACTTCTGGAAACCATGAGGCACTTCGCGCTGGAACAAATCAGGGAGTCTGGCGACGAAGCAATGACGCGCGAACGTCATCTCGCGTTTTGCCTTGATCTGGCAGAACAGGCCGCGGCACCGCTCGAGGGGCCGCAGCAGGGAGCGTGGCTCGCGCGACTCGATATTGACCGCGACAATCTGCTTGCTGCGCAGGCTTGGTGTGATCACGCCGAGGACGGCACAGAGCGCGGGCTGAAACTGGTCACATCACTTCGCCGTTTCTGGCTCAGTCGGGGCATGATGGTGCAGGGTCAACAAGCCACACTCCAGGCTCTGGCACGACCCGGCGCAGAAAATTTTCAACACCTGTTTTGTGACGCGCTCCTTGAAGCGGGACATTTGTTCTCCTATCGTGGGCTGGACTCCGAGGCGATCGGATACTTCGAAAAAAGCATTGTTGTCGCGCGACAAAACGGGCTTTCCGCCAAACTGGCCCTGGCACTTTCGCGCCTTGGCTATGCGCATCTGAGCCTGGGTCAGCGCGTTCCAGCACGTCGTAATCTGGAGGAGAGCGTGGCCATCGCCCGTGCGTTGCCAACCAGGAATGGTGTCGTCGATGTCGCGACTAACGCCCTCGCCGAACTTGAACGCGTTGAAGGCAATGTCGCCGCGGCAAAGTCGCTGTATGAGGAGGGTTTGCGCGGAGAGCGAACGGAGGGTGACCGACTGCGCACGATGATTGCGCTTAACAATCTTTCGATGTGCGCCGTCGTCATGAACGAGCCAGCCCGAGCGCGCGACATGTTGCTTGAATCGCTCGCCATCTCGGACGAACTTGGCTCCCGGCGAGGGCGTCTGGTGGTAATGGAGGTTTGCGCCGGGCTCGCGGCGGCACTCGGACATTGGCCGCTCACCCCGCGCTTCGACGCGGCAGCGGACATTCACACGGTGCAGATGGGCCGCCGACGGGATGCGCCCGATGTGGCCTTTTTGGCGCCGTTGATTGAACAGGCGAGCGTGGCGCTAGGTCCGGAACTGTTTGCAAAGATGGGGGAGGCGGGCCGCGCACTGTCGTACGAAGCAGCAGTGTCGGAGATGACGCAATGGCTCAGGACATTGAAGCTAGCCCCTTAGCGCTGGAAACGTATTTCTTCGTTTACAGCACGGTGCCCTGAGGCTTGAGGCTTAATCCGCCTTCGCCCCCGAGAGTTTGACTACGCGCTGCCACTTCGCGATGTCACTTTTCACCAGTACAGCATATGCCTCTGGCGTGTTGCCGACCACGTCAAACCCGAGCTGGGCGATACGCTCTCGAATATCCGGCAACGCGAGTACGGCCACGGTGTCGCTATGCCACTTCGCGAGCGCCTCTTTTGGCGTTCCAGCGGGCGCGAACAAACCGAACCACGCCAACGATTCATAGCCGGCGACTGTTTCAGCAACCGGCGGAAGGTCGGGCGTAGCCGCAAATCGTGTGGTTGTCGTCACACCCAAGGCACGGAGCTTTCCCGACTTGATATGCGGCAAGATGGGCGGCAAGTTACCGATCATCAGCTGCACTTGCCCGGCGATCACGTCGGTGATGGCCGGGCTCGCGCCTTTGTACGGAATATGCGTCATGTCCACGCCGGCAAACACCTTGAGCATCTCCCCGTTCAAGTGAGCTGAAGATCCACTACCACCCGAGGCGAACGCGTACTTGCCCGGCTCTTTCTTTGCCAGCGCGATGAACTCTGCCACCGTTTTGGCTGGTACCGATGGATTGACCACGAATACATTGGGCGCGGAGGCCACCAGCGTAATCGGGGCAAAGTCGCGCACCACGTCGTAGGAGAGTTTTGGATACAGCGCCTGATTGATCGCATGCGAGCCGGCGTTGCCCATGATCACGGTGTAGCCATCGGCGGGTGACCTCGCGGCCGCCTCGGTGCCGACAACGCCGCCCGCGCCAGGGCGGTTTTCGACTATCACCGACTGCCCCCAACGCTCAGTCAATTTCTGGCCAATCGCCCGCGCCAGAATGTCCGAACCGTCGCCCGGCGCGCTCGGCACGATGATCTTCACCGGTTTCGACGGAAACGGCTGAGCCGCCACGGCAATCGTCATACATGCGGCGAGCACCGCCGCGCACCAATGTTTCATTTCGAGCCTCCTGATTGTTCTGCGTGTCTTGACATGATTATCCTTAACCCATGAATATCCTAAGCCTCACGTTCCATGTTCTGCACGTCAGCGACAAGACAAATTGGTCGTTTATCCGGGTTGCAAGCGACGACGGAAAAAACGGTTGGGGCGAATGCTCGTTAAATGGATGGGAAACCCTGCAACGCGAATATGCGTTGAAGTTTGCCGCCGAAGTAGCTTCTTACAAGTTCGATTCAATCGTCGACGTCGCCGCGGTTTGCAGGCTGAACTTGCACTCGCCGGGCGGGCTGATCGAACACTCGATCAAGAGCGCGACGGAGCAGGCCCTGCTTGACCTGCTCGCCCAGCATCACGCGGTACCGCTTTGGCAATTGTTCGGAGCTCCGAAACGACCCAGCGTCGAGGTCTACGCCAACATCAACCGTGCCACGCGGCCTCGCACGCCCGAAGGATTTGCTACGAGCGCGTCCGCTGCCATCCGTGCAGGTTTTGCGGCGATCAAACTGGCCCCGTTCGACGGCGTGTTGCCAACCAACGCTGAAACCGCCGCGGGCAGTGTACTGATTGACGCCGCACTCGCCCGCATCCGCGCCGTTCGCGAAGCGGTGGGTTTTGACGTGCAGGTCATGGTCGACTGCCACTGGCGGCTGACGCCAAAGACGGCACGGCATGTGCTCGACGCGTTGCGTGAAGTGAAGCTGCACTGGCTCGAATGTCCGATCAGCGAACAGCCGAAATGTCACGCCGACATCCGCGCGATTCGCGACTACGCCAACGCGCAGGAAGTGCGGCTGGCCGGTGCCGAAATGCAATCTGAAGTCGAAGGCTTCCGCCCATTTATCGAGGGCGGGCTCTACGACACGATCATGCCGGACGTGAAGTATTGCGGCGGTGTCGGACCGCTACTGCGCATCGCGGGACTGGCCTCGAAGCACGGCGTGCAAACTGCCCCACACAATCCCACCGGCCCGATCTGCAACTTCGCCAGCTTGCAAGCGTGCATTGTCGGAAGCGACTGCGATTTTCTGGAGCTTCAGGTGGGCGAAAGCGCGCTTTTCGTCGGTGCTGTGCACGGCTCGGTGCCGACGTTTCAACGCGGCGCTTACAAAATGCCGGACGCTGCCGGTCTCGGCGCGGCAGTTGACATGCACGCCCTCGACGCTCATCCTTTCGCTCCAGTCATAGGCGGACTAGATCCGTCGTTGGGGTGATTTCCGAGCACGACTTGATCTTGCTAACCAACAACAGCTTTTTGCTGAAACGCATTCTTTATTTGGGCTACTAACTATTTACTGAGATAGTCGACTTATCGCAATAATTCCGCTGATCCCAAGTTGGATGACGCTTTGCGAAAAAAGCTGTTTGCCGAGTTCGGCTCAAAGAACTACTCCAACAACTCCGTCACGTTCACCGTCGCGACCCACTTGATGCCGACCGGTGAATTTTGCCGAATCGTGAGTATCGTGCCGGACAAGCCCATGGCGCTTTGCCCGGTGGTCAGCGTCCACGGCAGGGCGCTGGTTTGCTGCTGCACAGCCGGTACGCAGGGACTCGGCGACAGCGTCATCGTGCCCGCGGAATCGACCATCACGATGCACTTGATCGTCCAGGCCATCGCATTGCTCGTACCGGGTTCTTTAGCGAGCACTGTAGCGTCGACAAACGCCGACTGATTCAGCAAGAATCGCATCTGCTCGTCTCCGGCTGGCACTCCGAGCGCAAGCGGTCTAGCTCCCATGTTAGTGGTAAAGCCTGCACCGGTAGATGACAACACCATCCGCGAATATTGCGCGTTACCCGGCGCGAACGGCGACGCGAGAGCTTCACCGTTAGAGGCGTGTGCAAACTGCCCGTAATTGCGCGCTACTGCGCCGCGCCCGAGCGCAGTAGCGTACTGTGCTGTCGCTTGATTGTTGACGCCGCCCAGCACCGCAGAGCCTCTCTTGGTCGCGAGATTAAGGGCGCCACCGCTGACCGTGCTGTCGGTAAACGTCGCCTGGTTGCTTCGCCCGCCCGAGACGGTAGCGTTCGGTCCCCAAGCTCGGTTTTGGCTGCCGCCGCCCACCGTGTCGCCTGTCTCCTCGGTGGTGTTCTCGTTGCCACCGGATATCGTGCCTTGTGGTTTATTCACCCGGTTGCCGAAGCCGCCTGCCACCACGGCAAATTCATCAGCGGCCGAATTTCCGCACGACTTATTCGTTAGCGCGGTAACAACGTCGTAGCAGTTAATGTCGCCGTAACCGCCGCCAGAAACCGTCGCACCTAAAAAGCCAAAAGAGTTGCTCGCCGAACCGACTGTGACGCTGATCGTGTTTGGCTTGGTCACCGTAGATGTGGTTTCCATCTTCATACCGTTCGAAGAAGATGATCCAAGGTACGCAAGTAGCCGCCCACTGGTGCCTCCGCTGCCGGCCACGATCTTAAACTCTTGATTGTCTGTGGTCCCAATCACGCCGGGCACCCCGAACGCATTGCCGCCCTGCGTCCACGCGTTACTCGATGCGGTTTCGCTCGCGCAAGCCCAAGCCGCGCCATTCCACTTGATGATCTGATTGGTCGCACAGGCTGTCGTCGGCAGCAGTTGCGTGGTGGCCAGACCCACCGTGCCCGTCGCGGTAATCGGCCCACCAGTCAAGCCGGGGCCGGTTGCGACATTCGTCACGACACTCGGCGTCACGCAGTCCCACACGTTGCTCGCGTTGTTGAACCGTGTGTACTGACCGTTAAGACACCCCTGCGGCAGCCTGAACGACGGCGCAATTGCAATCGTGCCTGTCGTGCTGATCGGCCCGCCAGTAAGGCCCGCGCCGGTGGCGACACTGGTGACGGTGCCGAACGCGGGAAGAATCGCGCCCCGGAAGTAACCCACCACGTCGAGGATGACGTCCGCGGTCGCTTGCGAGACCACGACATCGACCTGACCCGCGCTGCCGGTTGAAACCAGTGCGCTGCCGCTGCTCCACTGAGAGCCGAAGTTGAAGACGTCGACGACGGTGGTGACCGCGCCTCCGGGCGGCAGGATGGCGAGATAGCCGCCGGTGTTGGGGGTGGTGTTGAACGTGGTGGCAGACAAGAACAGGTTCTTGACGCCGCTCAGCGGGATGCCGCAGGCGCCCGCCGGTGCCACAGGTCGCGTCGTGTTGGGCAGGAATACGCCGCCGAGTTGACCGAGTGCAGAGACTTGTCCGCTGCGTGTGTCGATCAGCCGGCATGGTGTGATCGGCACGTAAACGAGATCAATGTTGGCGTCGCCGAGCGTCTTGGCGTGATCGAGGGCGTTGCGGACGACGGCGGCCTGATCGGCTTTCTCCTGTCCGTAGAGCACTTGCAGGACGCCGTCGAAGCTGCCAACCAGGGAGACGGCGAGCAGGCGATCGGCGCGAAGGCCGGCGAGCTTTTGTTTGAAGCTCTCGCGTTGTCCGGCGGCGATGTCGGTCTGCCACTGCGTCATGAGCCGGTCAACGATTTCGCTTCGGTTCATGTCTACCGAAAGCAAAGGGTCTGCGCGCGGGGAAAGGCTCTGGGCGCTCTGTGCGGTCTGTGCAAACGAAAGCGCTGCGCAGAGTGCGGCAAGCAACCCGGAAGTCGCGATACGCAGCTGAAACAATCGGTGCATGATGAAATTTCCTCGAACAGGTTATTTGATGATGAAGGATACGAGCTTGTGTGAACCGCGACAACCGCGCTTTCCAGATCGCAGTTAGTTGAACGCGGCAGCGGTCACCGCTGAAAAGGCGGTATCGCGGGCACTGCCAACGCCCGTCGGCAAGCACTGCCGCAACGCCGACACTACATCGGCGAATACATTGGTTCCGCACTGCCGGGCCGAATTGCCGGACTGATTCGCGCCCGCCGCCGACCGGCCAATGCTGACATTGTCACGACCGTCAGCCAAAATTACAGAGCTCATTGAAATTTCCTTTGCGCAACGTGATCGTCGGCGATGCTGCGACGGCCAACCCCCGCGACGCCAAACAGCGCTTAGCCCGAGGGCGGAGGCAATGTAGTGCTTTACGCGTTTGATCTCCCAACTCAGACATCGCCGCCCAAATGTCAGTGCAGTGCCCTGTATTGCGTAAAGCCTGATGGGGCGTGCGATGCTCACTTTCGGCGCGCGAGCGCCGACCGGATAAAGGCGGGACAACAAAAAGTCGCCGACACGAAGGCGAGCGCGGCGGCCGACGGCAAAGTCAGGCGTGCAGAACGTCACGCCATCAAACGCGGGCAAAACAGGCAAAACCGACCCATCGCCCGCCAGAAACACGACGGCAACAAACGTTGAAATGCGCTCCGCCCAAGCGGTTCAGAGGAAGTCAGCAGGACTAAAATGCTCATCAACTTTTAATTGAAATCGCCATTCCATTGGGGCTAAAGGATCATAAGAGCAAAAGTCGACTATCCATGAAAAGCGGCTCTACCCTATATGCAACGGCGTTTGTAGCCACAAGCTGCTTTTGGAAAATCGCGCCGATTCAGTCGCTCAGCATCGTATAGAGAAACAGCCGCGCCTTCTCCCAGTCGCGGCCGACCGTGCGTTCGGTGACGCCCAGGCAATCGGCGATTTCGCTGTCATTGAGGCCGGCGAAGTAGCGCATCTCCACGACGCGCGCCATGCGCGGCTCGATGGCTTCGAGCTTGGCCAGCGCGTCGTGAACATGCAGCGCCTCATCGGCGATCGCTGCGGGCGACGTGTCGGCAATCTGGGTATTTAGCGTCAGGTCAAAGTGTCCGCCGCCGCGTCGATCGGCCTGGGATTCGCGGATCAAATCCACGATGACAGAGCGCATCACGGTGGATGCATACGCGAGAAAGTGCGAGCGACTGTTGACGTCAAGCGCCCGGGATTGCACGAACTTCAGATATCCATCATGAACCAGCGCCGTCGTGTCGAGTGAAACGCGCCCGCTCCCCTGCCGCAACCGGCTGTGGGCAATTCGACGGAGTTCCGGGTAGAGCGAAGCGTAGACAGCGCTCGCAGCATCGGAGTCGCCGTTATTCGCATTGCGCAACAAAGTTGTGATTTCACTCATCTTTTTCAGCTATTGTGTAGATCAAATCTATCGGGCAGCAAACATCTGGGCGAGCGTTTGCAGGCGTGCCAACCGGTGGCTGTGAGGCACGTCGTTGCGCTCGAAAATCGCCTTCGCCTCAGCGATCAACATCTGCGCCTGTTTGCCGTTCAAGCGATGATCGGCTTCGGCGGCCAGCATCAGCAATTCGCCTCTCAAATACTGCGGAACCTCGTACGGACTGCCCGCTGCGAGCCAGGGATCGCAAGCCGCCTTGACGTCCGCCCAGTTGCCCTTTTTTGCGCTCAGCTTGGCTCGGCTAATGCTGCGCTGCAGCCGCGAAAATGGGGTCGATCCTGCATCTGTATTGGGCTCCGACGCCACCTCCGCTTCCGCTGGCAGGCTCTCAGGGCTGCCCTTCGCAGCGGCGAGAGATGCCCGCACCCGCTCAAGCGTGCGCAACGTCAGCACCGGCAATCCCTTTTCGTCGTGAATTTTTTGTGCGATGTTGAGAGATTTTTCAGCAATCGCGAGCTCGCGCAATCCAATCGCGGTATTGGCGATACTCAGTGAATCGGCGGCAACCAGATTCGGGCTGCGCTGGTCACGCTCTGCCAACGCGCGTTGGGCCAACTCCAGCGATGCGCGGTTGTCTCCGCGCAGTTGAGCGATGGTAGCCAGCGCGCTGCTTACGCCCGCTTTCAAAGGGTGAACCTTTCCACCCGAATCGTTCAGATTCTTGTAAGCGGTTTCGAGCGCGAGCTGCGCGCCGGCGGCGTCATCGCCCGCGCGCACCACATATAGCGCGCGTCCGAAGGTCGTCGCTTCAATCGGGTCCCGATGAAACGGGCGCAAAATCTCGACCGCACGCGCAAGAGAGCGTTCCGAATCAGCAGTGCGCAGCAGTTGACGCTGGGTGCTGCCGACGCCGCCCAGCGCCTGGCCTGCCTCTAAACTGTCCGCGCCCGACAGTTGCGAGAACAGGTCAACAGATCGCTGCAAAGCAGCCAGTCCGGCCTCGTAATTGCCGTTCTCGCGCTCAGCAAGCGCCAGGGCTGTTTCTGCGGCGGCGCGCAGCTTGATCTCGGTCGGATGAAGCGCAAGAATTTTCACAGCCTCACGCGAAGCGTCAAGTTTCTTTGCGGGCTGAGCGCGGTCAATATTGCGCGCCTTGATGGTGAGTGCGCGGGCCAGCGACGGACTGTCGGGCGCGACTTTCCGAAGCGTCGCCTCCGCCTCTTCAATCAAGTCCAGCCGCTTACCCGCAAGGTCGTGCGACTCGACCCAGGCGAGGTCAAGAATCGCATTGGCATACTCCTTACTCTGCCGACCGAAGGTCGCCTCAGCCGCTTTCACACTTCGTTCATGCAAGCGTTTCGACGCCGCATAGTCAGTCAGGTTTTCGTAGAGATTGCCGATCAGGTTGAACAGCGTGACATCAAGCACCGGGTCACCCGAGCCCTGGCTTTCCATCCGCACCGCACCCCGATCCAGCAACTGCCGGGCGTTCAGTGTGCGCACCTCAATCGCGTTTCGCTGATCGTTGCTGTTGGTGTTGAAAAGGTCGGTCAGGAAACCCTGTACGGCGGTCGCACGCGCCGCTTCGCGTCTTGCCGCAGCCGTTTGCTGCTCGGCCACTGCGGCGGCGGACGTAGCTTGCGCCGCAGCGTCTCGCGCCAGTAGGGCTGCGCGATCAGCACGCGCGGCCTGCTCTTGCGCCTGCCGGGCTGCGTCAAGTGCTGCAAATGCCTCCTTGTCAGCACGCGTACTCTGGAACTTTGCTGTCGCCGCCTCTGCGTCCGCTCGTGACTTTGAAACGCGAGCGACTTCGGCCTCACGGTCGGCCCGCCCTGCCTCACCGGTGGCGACGCTCGCCTGCCACATGGCGACCGCCAGCCCGCTCGTCAGCGCCGCCAAAACGGCGACACCCGAGGCAACCCCCACGCGATTACGCCGCACAAACTTGCCCGTACGATACCGCCACGAATCCGGTTGCGCCTCAACCGGTAACCCATCAAGATGCCGCTGAACGTCCTCCGCAAACGCAGCCACCGTGGAATAGCGGTGCTGCGGGTCCTTTTTCATCGCCTTGTTGACGATCGTGTCGAGATCGCCGCGTAGATCACGGACCAGGCGATGCTTAAACCGTCCGCCTGCGGCCAGCTGCGCATCGTCTGTTCGCGTGACGGCTTCACTCATGCGTACGGGCTCGTGGTTGAGAATCGCCTCCTCCAGCTCCGCACGGCTTCCCCGCTTGAGGTGATACGGTTTCTGTCCGGTGAGTAGCTGATACAGCACCACCCCCATCGAATAAACATCCGATGCAGTGCTGATAGCCCGCCCGCTTACCTGCTCCGGGCTCGCGTAATCGAGCGTGAGCGCGCGGCCAGCGAGCATCGTCAGTTCGGTTTCATTCGCATGCCCTTTTGGATCATCGAGCAGCTTGGCGATACCGAAGTCCAGTAGATGAACCTGTCCATCTTCACTGACCAGAATGTTGCCGGGTTTCAGGTCGCGGTGAATGACCAGATTGGCGTGCGCGTATTGCACGGCGCTGGCGACTTGCAGGAAGCGCCGCAAGCGCTCGCCTGTCGGCAGATTGATGGCATCGCAGTGCTCGGTGATTGGTTTGCCTTCGACGTATTCGAGTGCCAGATAGGGCCGGCCAGTTTCCGACACGCCCGCGTCGTACAGCCGCGCGATATTCGGATGAGTCAACTGCGCGAGGATGTCGCGTTCGCGGTCAAATCGTTCAGCCAGCACTGCGGTCAAATGCACCGTTGGCAGCTTGAGCGCAACCTGCCGCGTCATCGCGCCGTCGGCACGAGTCGCCAGCCACACCGCGCCCATACCCCCTTGCCCCACTTCGCGTTGCAGCACGTAAGGACCGATGCGCACGCCCGCCGCGAGTGCGTTCGTCGCTGCACTTGCGGCAAGCGCGCTTGTCGCCGCACCGACCCGGCGCGTCGCTGCCGGCGCGTCGGGCAGCGTGATGGGCTTGACCATGAACGCGGTTTCCATGTCCGCCTGTCTGGCCAGCATGTCGGCAAGGAACGGTTGCAATTCTGCGTGTGGCCCGGTCGACAAATCGGCCACCCAACGAGACCGCGTGTCCGCATCCAGATCAAGCGCCTGATCCATGAGTTCGGACAGCGTTTTCATGGCTTGAAGCGTCAATTCCACGTATCAACCCCTCTGTTACACGTTTACTGCACAACCGATCAAATAGTTTATCTGCCCTAAAGCAGAGACGGAAGCGTCCGAACGTTAGTGCCACGACGTCACGTTTAGTTACATGGTTCTGCATCCTCCGTGTCTGAATCGGACTCGTTTTCCCGTAAAGCTTGACGATGCATCTAGTTAAACCACGGAGCTGGGCAGATGAGTACCAAAATGATATTCGGCGGCGTTGACGGCACGGGCGACTTCTTTGATCGACCTTACGCGAAGACGTTTACCAACAGCCACGTCAATCTCCTCGCCCAATACTGGAAAGAGGGCCCCGCGCATTACCGGCGCGGGCCGTGGTGGCAGGGTACCTGGACCTACATTGAGGCTTGGCGGATCTACGAGGACGTCAAAGCCGATTGGAGCCGAGGCGCGGGAGCGATCTTTCTGGCCGGATTCAGCCGCGGTGGCGCAGCTGTCATTGAGATCGCCAAATGGCTGCAAGCCGATGGCATACCGGTGGAGTGCCTAGTACTGTTCGACCCCGTTGATCGCACCTATATGACCGGGGACGACTTGACTGGCTGGAAAGACACCAGCATTGTTGACACGGTTCGCCGCGTAATTTACGCCAAGCGCAACCCTGCGATGCTGTCGCGTGAGTCATTTGGAAACTGCGGCGAAGTCAGAATAGGTGGCCATGGACTGGACCGGAAAAAATTATTCAATTGCACCCATGGTGGCATGGGCGGCACGCCTTGGTCCAAACCGATTATGGGAGTCATCGATGAGGGCGCGCCAGATTACAAAACGAACGTGACCGTGCCGATGGATGAAGCAGGTTCCGCCGATGTGCAAAGCTGGGTACTCAAGCATCTCTTCGAGGCAATATCCGATTGCAGGGCGCGCCTGTCCAAACCCGCAGGCCCGATTGATCCCAAACCGGGCTTCAGCATCCCCAGTCAACCTGGTGCCCCGCATTTGGGCGGCAGGCAACGAATTCACGTTGTCGCGCCGGGCGACTGGCTATCAAAGATTTCGCTTAAGTATTACGGCGATGCCATGAAATACGACGTTATCCATAAAGCCAACCTGAAAATTATCGGCCCCGATGCCAACAAGATCAAGCCGGGGCAGCGGCTGGTGATTCCGTGATTCACCTGCCAACCACCAGCAATGTCCGAGTTCGTACC
>JAYWHV010000397.1:0-23492 GCA_043777615.1 Burkholderiales bacterium
AGGAGCGGCTCTGCCGCGACCCGGGTTGCGATGCCTGCCGTGGGTCGCGGCGGAGCCGCTCCTGCATGGCAAATCAGCGAAAATTATCGTCGATATGCATGACCTTTCTCAATACAGTGCCTTTGCGGCGCATCTGGCCGATCTCGCGCGACCGATCGCGAAGCGCTATTTTCGCTCTGATCTCACCGTCATCGACAAACCCGACGCTACGCCAGTGACGCTGGCTGATATGGAGATTGAGACGCGGCTGCGCGAAGAGATCGCAAGTGTTTATCCGAAGCACGGCGTGCTCGGCGAGGAGCACGATGACACCAATCTCGATGCCGAATGGGTATGGGTCATCGATCCCATTGACGGCACTAAAGCCTTCACCTGCGGCAAGCCACAATTTGGCACGCTGGTTGCCCTGACGTACCTCGGCGAACCAGTGATTGGCGTGATTGATCAGCCGATTACCGATGAGCGTTGGACGGGGGCGAAAGGCTCAGGGGCGACGTTTAATGGTGCGCCGATGCGAGTGAGCCCAAAACGTAAGCCCTTGTCGGAGACGATTGCGCTCGTCACCACGCCGGAGCAATTTACAGGTGATGGCGCGGCTGCCTTCGCGCGGTTGAAAGCGGCATGCAAGGGCGTCTATTACGGTGGCGATTGCTACAACTACGCGCTGATTGCGTCAGGTCACGTTGATCTGGTCGTTGAAATGGGACTGAAGACCGTGGACTTTGCGGCGCTGGTGAATCCGATTGTTGAAGCGGGCGGCGTGGCCTGCGATTGGTCCGGGCGGCCGCTCACGCTTCAGAGCGATGGGACAATCGTGGCGGCGTCAAATCAGGCGTTAGCGGACGAAGTGCTTGCGGTTTTAGCCCCCTTGTGACCGTCAATCCTCTCCTGCGCGCGCTGGTCGAGCGCGAAGTCAAAAATCGCTTCCTCGGTGGCGTGCTCTCGCCCATCTGGTGGCTGGCGCAGCCTTTATTGTCGCTGGGGGTTTACGCGCTGGTGTTCGGTCTCTTCATGCGGGCGCCCGTGCCCGCCCAGTACGGTGATGGCTACGTGGCGTTTCTCGCCGTCGGACTGTGGCCGTGGCTCGCTTTTGCCGAAAGTGTGACGCGCGGCGCGAGTAGCCTCATCGCGCAGGCTTCGCTCATTACGAAGACCGCCCTGCCACGTGCGTTTGTGCCGCTATCGACGGTGCTGGTGACATTCGCGCTGAACTGGTTGGCGCTGACGGTTATTGTGATTTTGTTCGCAGCGCTTGGGTTCAAAGTGAATTTGAGTGGGATATTGTTCTCGCTGCCAGCATGGTTCGCGCTATTTTTCGCCGCGCTCGGGTTCGCCTGGATCGTGTCTACCGCGCAGATTCTGGTGCGCGATATCGAGGGAATTCTTGGGCCGCTGTTCATGCTGCTCTCATTTGTGTGCGGCATTCAATACGGCGTTGAATCGATTCCTGCGGCTTACCGCGACGCTGTGATGGCCAACCCGTTCACGCACCTCATCGCACGCATGCATGACACGTATCTTGCAGGCGCAGGCGCGTCATGGGTGGACGCGATGCTGCTTGCGGGCGGCGCGGCGATTGCGTTGATCGGCCACGCGTTTTTCAGGCGCGTCGCGCCGCACGTGGATGATTATTTATGAGCGAAATCCTGCTCACGGTCAGCCACGTTAGCAAAACCTTTCCACGCATCGGGCGGCACGGCGCGGGCTTTGCTGCATTGGCGCGTTTGCTCTTCGCGAAGCCCTCCGGTGAAGGATTTCAAGCGTTGACCGACGTTGACTTCAGTGTGCGACGCGGCGAATCGTTTGCGCTGGTAGGTGAGAACGGCGCGGGCAAATCAACGCTGTTGAAAATTATCGCGGGCGTATTGCAACCGAGCGCTGGTAGTGCTAAACGGATTGGCACCGTCGGCGCTTTGCTGGAATTGGGTGCAGGGTTTCATCCCGAATACACCGGTCGTGAAAATCTGAAACTATCGGCTGCGCTGCAGGGTTTGACTGGCGCTGCATTTGACGCGCAACTCGCAGCAATCATCGCATTCGCCGATATTGGCGAACACATTGATGCGCCGATCAAAACGTACTCGAGCGGGATGGTCGTGCGCCTTGGTTTTGCGCTGGTGACCGCGCTGAAACCAGATTTGCTGATCACCGACGAAGTGCTCGCCGTTGGTGATGAATCATTTCAGAACAAATGCATCGCCTGGATGGAGCGCTACCTCGCGGAGGGCGGGACGCTTCTGCTCGTGTCGCATTCGCTGTATCACGTCAAAAAGCTCACTCAGCGTGCCGTGTGGCTCGATCATGGCGCGATGCGGATGGTGGGAAGCTCCGCTGATGTTTCGATCGCGTATCAGGCGTTTCATGAGGCAAAACAAGCGCTCGCGAAACAGGAAACGCTGTCGAACGATGATCGCGATGCATCTGCTCTCGGCCAATATGCCGTCATTGATTTGCGACTTGATCACGTCACGACGACCGGAATGAGCGTTCGCGGCCGCCTGAAAAGTCGTGATGGGCGTCGACCGCAGGTTGCTGTGGGCATCGTGCGCATGGATGGCACGCCGGTTTATGGAACGACCTCGGAAATTGACGGCTTCGGCCTGAGTGATGCTGGAGCGGGCGCTTTTGAGTTTGCGCTCACTTTCTCGGAATGGGCCTTGTTGCCTGGGGCATACAAACTGCGGGCGCATGCGATGGATCCGGAAGGGATGCGTGTTTATGACACGGTAGAGCGTGATTTCACGGTGCTTGGCGATTCGCGCGAGCAGGGGTTGGTGCGATTGCCGCATCGTTGGGGCGTGTAACTAGCGCACTACTGGCAATTGGCATTGATCTGAAACGACCGCTGAATCTGGGCTACAAGCCGATTTTGCAACGAGTCGATATCTGAACTAACGGCTATGTAGCCCCAATGCAGTCGCCATTTCCGCCAAAAGCTGCTCCCTAAAATGATCGAGAAAGCTTAAGAATCGGGCGGTTTGTGCATTGCAACAATTGCCGATAGCTGACTATAATTGTGGGCTTTGTTGGATTGACGTGACTCAAAACCGTCGCTGGCAACATGAAACTACAGGAAACCGCCGCGCGCCAGACCATCGGAGCGCCGCCTTCATGGAAATCTCGTTTTGTTAGTCCGCTATGTTGAGTGATATCAGTCTGCAAAACCCGAACATTGTCCGGATGCTTTATTGGCAGTTGGGCATTACCGTCGGGTTCGCTGTGATCGCAGGGTTCATCTCGGGGGAGCATGGAGCGGTGTCCGCCGTCTTGGGCGGCTTGACCAACGTCTTCGCCTCGCTGATCTATGTGTTCGTAGCAAACTTTGGTTTAAGCCACTCGAACGGAACAGGCCTCTGGCCGATCCTTCGTGCGGAACTCGTGAAGCTTGTTTTTATTGCCGTTCAGCTCGGTGTAATCATGAGGTTCTACGATGGGGTGGTCTTCACGGCCATGTTTACGACATTTTTGGTGACCTTGTTGGCGTGGCGAGCAGCTTTGTTCACCGGCGCGGGCAAGTAAGTAACAAACGAAACAACTGACGCGGTACAAAAAACTATGTCCGAAGCCAGCAGCGCTACCCAATCGCCAACTGAATATATTCAGCACCACCTGACCAACCTGCAAGGATCGGTCGGCGGCAGTATGGTCAACATCGACACCGTCGTCATGGGCTGGCTGCTTGGCGCGCTCGTGTTTGGCGGCTTATGGATCCTGTCGCGCGGCGTCAAGACCGAGGGTGTACCGGGCAAAGCGCAGGCGTTCTTTGAACTGCTCTACGAATTTGTCGATGCTCAGGTGAAAGACATGTTTACCGGCAACCGCCGCTGGATCGTAGCCGTTTCGTTCACCGTTTTCGTGTGGATCCTGGCGATGAACTCGGTGAAGTTCCTGCCCGTCGATTTCGTTGGCGTTGCGACGCATTCGTTCGCCCACGCATGGAAGCCGGTTGCTACGGCTGACCTGAACACTACACTCGCTATTTCGCTGTCGGTCATCTTTTTGATGATCGTTGAAAGTATCAAGGTCAAGGGCATCGGCGGGTATATCCACGAGCTCACGATGACGCCTTTTCACGGCAGCAACATCATCGCCAAAATCGTGCTGTTGCCGATCAACTTCCTCTTCCAGATGATTGAGCTGCTGTCGAAGCCGCTGTCGCTTGCGCTGCGTCTCTTCGGAAACATGTACGCGGGCGAAGTCATCTTCTTGTTGATCTCACTACTGGCTGGCGCCGGAATTTTCGGCGTCCTCAGCGGTGCCGTTCTGCACGCTGGCTGGGCCATCTTCCACCTTCTTGTTGTTCCGTTGCAAGCGTTCATTTTTATGATGCTCACGGCGGTGTATCTGGCTATGGCGCACGAGCACCACTAGCCCTCACGTAGCAATAGTTTTCGTCACTTTATTTCTCAATCTCTCTGTAAAAAAGGAAACAAAATGGAAGTCATTCAAAAAATGATGGTTATCGCTTCGGTGCAGGGCTACACAGCCATTGCAGTGGGCATCATTATTGGTCTCGGCGCACTGGGTGCCTGTATCGGAGTGGGCATCATGTGCTCGAAGTTCCTGGAATCGGCTGCCCGCCAACCTGAACTGATCCCACAACTGCAGGGCAAAGTGTTCCTGCTGCTCGGCCTGATCGACGCATCGTTCATCATCGGCGTTGGTATCGCAATGTTCCTTGCGACCAACAATCCGCTGCTGAACGCACTCTCGAACGTTAAGTAATTCCCGTTATTTCAACCTTCTACATCGGAGTCGCCGCATGAATCTCGGCATGACGCTCCTGCTGCAAGGCATTGGCTTTTTCATATTTCTGTTCGTCGTTTACAAGTTCGTGCTGCCGCCATTGGCTGACGCGGTAGATGGCCGTCGCCGTCAGATCGCTGACGGCCTGGCCGAAGCCGAAAAAGGCAAAGCATCGCTCGCGACCGCGCAAAAAGAAGTCGACAAAATCCTCGCCGAGGCCAAAGCCAAAGCGTCTGAGATTGTTGCTCTGGCTGAAAAGCAGCGCACCGCCACCATCGACGCGTCCAAAGGCGAGGCAAAAGCCGCTGGCGATCGCGAAAAGCAGATGGCTGCGGATGAAATCGCTCAACTCTCGGTCAAAGCCAAGGAAGAGTTGCGTGATCGCGTGGCTGATCTGGCTGTTGCCGGTGCCGAACGTATCCTCAAGCGCGAAATCAACCCACAGGTCCATTCCGATTTGTTGGGCCAGTTAAAGGCTGAGCTGTAACCATGGCTGAACTCGCGACCATCGCCCGTCCGTACGCAGAAGCGGCGTTCGCGCTTGCCCGCGACGGCGGCGCGTTGCCGAAATGGGCCGACACGTTGAGCCTTCTGGCGGCGGTCGCGTCTGATGCCAAAGTATCGGCGGCGGTTGACAACCCCAAGCTCTCAGTCGAGCAAAAGCAGTCGCTGTTCACCACGGTGATGGGCGACAGGCTGGACACTGCGACCACGAGCTTTGTCAACGTGCTACTTGATGCGGATCGCATCAAGTTGTTGCCGCAAATCAACGAGCATTTTCAGGCGTTGAAACGCGACAACGACAACGTGGCTCGCGCCACGATCGTGTCAGCTTTCCCGTTGACCGATCAGCAACGCGAGGAACTGAAGGGTGCGCTCGCAAAGCGCTATGCCCGTCAGATCGACACCGTGGAAGAAGTTGATCCCGCGCTCATCGGTGGCGCCAAGATCATCGTCGGCGATCAGGTGATTGATCGCACCGTCGTTGGCCAATTGAACAAGATGTCACGCCAAATCAAGGCGTAACGAAACCAAATAACTCGCTCCGGCTCTGGAGAAAAAGTAATGAATTTGAATCCCTCTGAAATCAGCGAACTGATTAAAGCCAAGATCGCAAATCTTGATGTTGGCAGCGAAGTGCGGACCCAGGGCACGGTGGTCTCGGTGACCGACGGTATCTGCCGCGTGCACGGTCTCGCCGACGTAATGCAAGGCGAAATGCTTGAGTTCCCCGGCAACACGTTCGGCCTCGCATTGAATCTTGAGCGCGACTCTGTCGGTGCCGTTATTTTGGGCTCGTACGAGCACATCACCGAAGGCGACACCGTTAAATCTACCGGACGCATTCTGTCGGTCCCGGTCGGACGTGAACTGATTGGCCGCGTTGTCAACGCGCTCGGCGAACCAGTCGACGGCAAAGGACCGATCAACGCCAAAGAATCCGACGTGATCGAAAAGGTCGCACCGGGCGTGATCGCGCGTAAATCGGTGTCACAGCCCGTGCAAACCGGCCTGAAGTCGATTGACGCAATGGTGCCAGTCGGTCGCGGTCAACGCGAGCTGATCATTGGTGATCGTCAAACCGGTAAGACCGCCGTCGCTATCGACACCATCATCAACCAGAAGGGCAAAGACCTCGTCTGTGTTTACGTCGCTATCGGCCAAAAGGCATCGACTGTAGTCACCCTGGTCAAGAAGCTCGAAGAAAAAGGCGCGATGGCCTACACCATCGTTGTTGCTGCGACTGCGTCTGATTCGCCGGCAATGCAATACCTGTCGGCCTACGCCGGCTGCACGATGGGTGAGTACTTCCGTGATCGCGGCGAAGATGCGCTGATCGTTTACGACGATTTGTCGAAACAGGCGGTTGCTTACCGTCAAATTTCCCTGCTGCTGCGCCGTCCTCCGGGCCGCGAAGCGTTCCCAGGCGACGTGTTCTATCTGCACAGTCGCCTGCTTGAGCGCGCTGCCCGTGTGAACGAAGACTACGTCGAAAAATTCACCAAGGGTGCGGTAAAAGGCAAGACTGGCTCGCTGACCGCGCTGCCAATCATTGAAACGCAAGCGGGCGACGTTTCCGCCTTCGTTCCGACCAACGTAATTTCGATTACCGACGGCCAGATCTTTCTTGAGACCGATCTGTTTAACGCCGGTATTCGCCCAGCTATTAACGCCGGTATTTCGGTGTCTCGCGTCGGCGGTGCCGCGCAAACCAAAATCATTAAAAAGCTCGGTGGCGGTGTACGTCTGGCGCTCGCTCAGTATCGTGAATTGGCTGCGTTCGCGCAGTTCGCGTCTGATCTTGACGAAGCTACTCGCAAACAGCTGGAGCGTGGCCGTCTGGTGACCGAGCTAATGAAGCAGGCTCAATACGCACCTTTGTCAGTGTCGGAAATGGCCTTCACGCTGTTTGGTGTCAACGGCGGGTTCTTCGACGACGTGCCAGTCGCCAAAGCGCTGGCCGCTGAAAAAGCGCTACACAAATTCATGCAGACCAAATACGCTGATCTGACCAAGCGCATCGAAGACAGCAAGGACTTGCCGAAAGATGACGAGACCGCGCTGACCGCCGCGATGAAAGACTTCAAAGCTAACGGCTCTTACTAATCCGAACTTGCCAAATACGAACAGCGAAAGCAAATAATGGCTGGCTCAAAAGAGATTAGAACCAAGATCAAGAGTGTTCAAAACACTCGCAAGATCACCAAGGCGATGGAAATGGTCGCCGCATCCAAAATGCGCAAAGCGCAGGAGCGGATGCGCGCGGCTCGTCCGTACGCCGACAAGGTGCGCAACATTGCCGCTCACATGTCCGGCGCGAACCCCGAGTACCGTCATCCCTTTCTGATCAAGCGCACGGGCGCGAACAAGGTTGGCATGATCGTGGTGACGACAGATAAAGGCTTGTGCGGTGGCTTGAACACCAACATCCTGCGTGCGGTCGTCGCCAAGTTCAAAGAGTTTGAAGCGGCTGGCTCCAAAGCACAGGTCACGGCCATTGGTAACAAGGGCTTCAGCTTCATGAACCGCCTCGGCGCTCAGGTCGTCTCACACGTTATCGGCCTCGGTGACACGCCGCATCTCGAAAAGATGATCGGTGCTGTCAAATTACAACTGGACGCCTACGAAAAAGGCGAGGTCGACACCGTTTATCTGGCTTACACCCGTTTCATCAACACGATGAAACAGGAATCTGTCGTGCAGCAATTGTTGCCGTTGACATCAGACAAATTCGAGCAGTCAGAGGCTGAGAAGCAGGCCTACAGCTGGGATTACATCTACGAGCCCGATGCACAGACGGTCGTTGATGAATTGCTTGTTCGCTACGTTGAAGCGCTCGTGTATCAGGCGGTTGCCGAGAACATGGCGTCTGAGCAATCAGCGCGCATGGTGGCGATGAAAGCTGCATCCGATAACGCCAAAGAAGTGATCGGCGGGCTGCAACTCTCGTACAACAAGGCCCGTCAGGCTGCGATTACCAAAGAACTCTCCGAGATCGTCAGCGGCGCTGCGGCCGTCGGTTGATCCCAAAAAATTGATTAGTTATTGAAAAACAGGATATGACGATGAGCACGAATCAAGGCAGTATCGTTCAGTGCATCGGTGCGGTGGTGGACATTGAGTTCCCGCGCAGCGCGATGCCGAAAATTTTCGACGCACTGACGCTCGACAGTTCCGCGAATCACGCGGGCGTTGAAGCCGGTCTCACCTTTGAGGTGCAGCAGCAGCTGGGCGACGGCGTGGTGCGTACCATCGCCATGGGCGCCTCTGACGGCCTGCGCCGCGGCATGAAAATCAACAATTCCGGCATCGGCATTTCCGTGCCTGTTGGCAAGGCCACGCTCGGCCGCATCATGGATGTCCTGGGTCGTCCGATCGACGACGCAGGCCCCATCGCTACCGAAGAGCGCCGCGCGATTCACCAGAAGCCGCCGCTGATGGAAGACCTGAAGCCGACGACCGAACTGCTCGAAACGGGCATCAAGGTGATTGACCTGATTTGCCCGTTCGCCAAGGGCGGCAAGATTGGTTTGTTCGGTGGTGCCGGTGTAGGCAAGACCGTGACCATGATGGAACTCATCAACAACATCGCCAAGAGCTACGGCGGTTTCTCCGTGTTCGCCGGCGTGGGTGAGCGCACTCGTGAGGGCAACGACTTCTACCACGAGATGGAAGAGTCCAAAGTGCTCGACAAGGTCGCGATGGTGTTCGGTCAGATGAATGAACCGCCAGGAAATCGTCTGCGCGTCGCGCTGACCGGCCTCACGATGGCTGAAAAATTCCGCGACGAAGGTCTCGACATTCTGTTCTTCGTTGACAACATCTACCGCTACACGCTGGCCGGTACTGAAGTGTCCGCCCTGCTCGGCCGTATGCCATCAGCCGTGGGCTACCAGCCAACTCTGGCCGAAGAAATGGGTCGCCTGCAAGAGCGCATCACATCGACCAAAACGGGTTCGATCACATCGATTCAGGCCGTGTACGTGCCAGCCGACGACTTGACCGATCCGTCACCTGCAACCACCTTCCAGCATCTGGACGCAACGGTTGTGTTGTCACGCGACATCGCATCGCTCGGTATTTTCCCGGCAGTGGATCCGCTCGACTCAACGTCGCGCCAGATCGACCCGCTCGTGATTGGTGACGTGCACTACAACTGCACGCGCGCTGTCCAGGCTACGCTGCAACGCTACAAAGAATTGCGCGACATCATCGCAATTCTCGGCATGGACGAGCTGGCCCCGGAAGACAAACTGGCCGTGTCCCGCGCCCGCAAAATTCAGCGTTATCTTTCGCAGCCGTTCAACGTGGCCGAAGTCTTCACCGGCTCGCCGGGCAAGATCGTGTCGCTTAAAGACACCATCCGCGGCTTCAACATGATCGTTAACGGCGAATGCGATCACCTGCCCGAGCAGGCGTTCTACATGGTCGGTGTGATCGAAGAAGCGTTCGAAAAAGCGAAGACACTGGTCTAAGCGCAGGTAGAACATGTCAACCATTCACGTAGACGTCGTCAGCGCAGAGGCCTCGATTTTTTCGGGCGAGGCGAAGTTCGTCGCATTGCCGGGTGAATCAGGCGAGCTCGGCATTCTGCCGAAGCACACGCCGCTGATCACCCGCATCCGTCCGGGTGCGGTGCGCATCGAGAAGGCCGATGGCGGCGAAGAATTCGTCTTCGTTGCTGGCGGCATTCTCGAAGTGCAGCCCGGTGTCGTGACCGTTCTCGCCGACACCGCCATTCGCGGCAAAGACCTCGATGAGGCCAAAGCGATGGAAGCGAAACAGCGCGCAGAAGAAGCATTGCGTGACAACAAGTCAGATGTCAATGCAGCCGCGGCGCAGGCCGAGTTGATCTCGGCGGTTGCCCAGCTTGCCGCAATTCGTAAATTGCGCGCTCGTTAGCCCGAGTCGGACAACGAAAAAAGGCAGCTTCGGCTGCCTTTTTTATTGTTACATCCCATTCTCATTCGCTTCCGCGCGCGCCCTGCGTGCCGCTTGGTTAGCATTGAGTCATGCAGCAACCTTCGCTATCTGTGCAATCCGTTGATCTCCTCGTGGTGGGGGGCGGCATCAACGGTGCAGGCATAGCGCGCGATGCAGTTGGGCGCGGCCTGTCTGTTCTGCTGGTTGAAAAAGATGATCTGGCGGCGCACACCTCGCAGTGGTCGTCCAAGCTCATTCACGGCGGCCTGCGCTACCTCGAACACTACGAATTCCGGCTTGTTGGCGAAGCGTTGGCAGAACGCGAGGTGTTGCTTCGTGTTGCGCCGCATCTGATCAAGCCGCTGCAATTTGTACTGCCTCATGAGCCTCATTTGCGGCCAAAGTGGATGCTGCGTGCGGGATTGTTTCTGTATGACCATCTCGGCGGCTGGAGCGGCCAAAAGCAGACTTTGCCCAAGTCATTCGCCGCAAAGCTTGGTGCGACCCAGGCATCGAATTGGGGAGCAGGCCTGAAGCCTCAATTTGGCGAAGGTTTTGTCTATTCGGATGCGCAGGTGAACGACGCTCGTCTGGTCGTAGAGAACGCCAAGGACGCACGAGCACGTGGCGCAGACATTCGCGTTGGAACCGCCTTCGTCAATGCCAAACGTGTTTCCGACTTGTGGCACGCAACAATCAGGGACGGCACAACAGGCGCAGAGCAGACTGTCCAGGCTCGCGCCATCGTCAACGCCGCAGGCCCGTGGGTCAAGGATTTGCTCGCGCATATCGACACCCCCGCCACCAAAGAAACCGTCAAACACATCAAGGGCTCACACATCATCGTTCCGCGCGTTCACGACGAACCGCACGCCTACATTTTGCAAAACAAAGACGGCCGCATCGTGTTCGTCATCCCGTACTTCGAGCGCTTTTCGTTGATCGGTACGACGGACGTGCCCGTCACCGATTTTGCGACGCCGCAAATCACGGATGACGAAACGCAATACCTGCTTGACCTCGCAAATACGTATCTTGCCAGCCCGCTGACGCGCGGCGACATCGTCTCGACCTACGCCGGCGTCCGCCCGCTGTATGACGATGGTGGCGATGATCCGTCGGCAATCACGCGCGATTACACGCTAAAGCTCGACCATGTCGGAGGTGGCGCTCCATTGCTGAATATCTATGGCGGAAAGATCACGACCTACCGCAAACTCGCCGAACACGCGATAGAGAAGCTGCTTCCGTTCTTCCCGAATGCGAAGAAGGCGTCGTGGACGGACACGCCGTTGCAAACTGGGGCAACCGCCACGTCGCTGGCTGCACTGTGCAATGACATCGAAGCACGCGGCATCAGCGCAGGGTACGCGCATCGCCTTGTCAATCGATACGGTCTGGCGGCAGATCAGCTCGCTACCACCGACATGGGCGAAATCTTCGACGAAACCTTCAGCGAAGCGGAAATTCCCTACCTGCGCGATCACGAATGGGCGCTCTCCGCGCAAGCAATGTTGCAGCGGCGGACGAAGACCAATTTACTGGCTTCACCCGCCGCATTGCCGCGCATTCATAGTGCGATTGAAAAGGCGTTGACCTAGCAATGACCGTAATCGTAGGGCGGGCAGTGCCCGCCTCGTGCACAACGGCGGGCAGTGCCCTCCTTACGATAGATCCCGCGCAAGACGGCGCCGAGCGCATGCAGCCTCTCTCCGAACTTGGCAACGCGGCCTTAGCGCCCATTGATTACCTTCTGTTTGACGTCGACGAAACGTTCACAACACACGGCCTCATGCATGCCGAAACCTACGCCACGCTCTTCGCGTTGCGCGAGGCGGGCATTACCGCAATCCCGGTCACGGGCCGCCCGTCCGGCTGGGGTAATGTCATGCTCTCAACGTGGCCGATCAAGGCCTGCGTGACCGAGAACGGCGGTGTCATCGCATGGAAAGACGCGGCGGGCCTTGCTGTTCAACAAGTCATCCACGCCGAACATCGCGGCAGCGGCTACATAGAAAAGCTGCGCGCTCTGGGAGATTCCATCGCAGAAAAATATCCGCAAGTTCGCGTGAGTGCGGATCAACCGTATCGCCTGACCGATCTGGCGATTGACTATGCCGAACAATCACACCGTGTGAGTCCTCTTGTTGTCACGGACATCGCGGCATGGATGCGCGCCGAGGGATATCAAACGGCAGTCAGCAGCATCCACATTCACGCATACAAACCCGAGAACCAGAAGGCCGACGGCGTCTACCCACTCATGAAAGTCGCGTTCGCCATGGATCGTGAAACAGTGCATACTCGCGCAGCGTTCATCGGCGACTCGCCCAACGACGCCTCACTGTTCGCGTCGATTCCGGTCTCAGTGGGCGTTGCCAACGTGCGGAGTAGCCTCGAGCAGATCGCCACACCGCCAGCGTACGTTTGCTCAATGGAGCGTGGCGCGGGCTTCGTCGAATTTGCGCGTCGCCTGATCGCCGCACGCACATAGTTAAACCAACATCCCGGAATCAACATGCTTGTCATCCGCGTCCTCGCTCTCGCCCTTCTCTGTGTTGTTGCCGTTTTTTTGCTGTGGATCATTGTCGTCAACCTCACCAGTCGGGAAAGCTCCATGTGGTACGGTGGCAGGCCTTCTTCGCTCGGCGTCAAGGACGGCAAGCTCGCCGGCCCCAGGAAAACGCCTAACAGCGTGGTTAGCGAAGGTGTCGCCGACACTCACCCGGCCTATATCCCGCCAATCGCGTTTACGGGCGACCCCAAGCTCGCCATGGCGAGGTTCGCCACCATCGTTAAAGCCATGGACGGCGCAACACTCATCGCGTTGGAAGAGGGCTATCTGTACGCCGAGTTCAAGAGCAAAACCATGCGCTACACCGACGATTTCGAGGCCCGCGTCGACACAACCGCTGGCGTCTTTCACGTTCGCTCGGCATCGCGCCTTGGCAAGCGTGACTTCGACGTCAATCGCCAACGCGTCGAGGCCATTCGGGCAAAGTTTGCGGCTGGCTAGGACTTAAGACAAAGCGCATCATGCCGGCTCTGGTTCTGTCCACGCTCAACGCCCGCTACGCCCACGCCTCCCTTGGCTTGCGCTACCTGTTTGCGAATCTTGACGACGACATTCGCGCGGATGCGAAGATCGCTGAGTTCGTGATCGGCAGCAAGACTGAGGTGCTCGTTGAGCAATTGCTGGCGCTGAATCCGAAGGTGGTGACGTTCGGCGTCTACATCTGGAACGTCGAGGAAACCACCAAACTGATCGCGATGCTGAAGGCCGTTGCGCCGCAAATGAAGGTGGTGATCGGTGGGCCAGAGGTTAGCTTCGAGACGACCGAACAGCGAATCTTCACACTCGTCGATCACGTCATCACCGGGCCGGGCGACGTGACGCTTAACAAGCTCGCGCGCGCTCTGCTGCACGGCCCGCGCCCGCTCATGAAAGTGCATGTTGGCGAAGCGTTCGAGCTGGACGATCTGAAGCTGCCGTACGAGTACTACACGGATGAAGACATCGCGCAGCGGCATCTCTACGTCGAGGCCTCGCGCGGTTGCCCGTTCAAATGCGAGTTCTGTTTGTCGGCGCTTGACAAGACGGCCGAGCCGTTCAACACAGAGCGTTTTCTGGCGGAGATGGGCAAGCTCTACGACCGCGGCGCGCGCACCTTCAAATTCGTGGACCGTACGTTCAATCTGAACATCAAGACCTCGCTCGCGATTCTTGATTTCTTCCTTGAGCGCATCAACGCAAAGCCGGACGATCCCTGCTTTGCGCACTTCGAGCTCGTACCCGATCATCTGCCCGAAAAGCTCAAGGACACGATCGCTAAATTTCCTCCCGGAACGCTGCAATTCGAGATCGGAATCCAGACCTGGAACCCGGAAGTTCAGGGCCACATTTCTCGCAAGCAGAACAACGTGAAAGCGAAGGAAAACATCCGCTGGCTCCACGAGAATTCCAACGCGCACATGCACGTCGATCTGATCGCCGGCCTGCCTTCGGAAACGTTTGCGAGCTTCGGCGAAGGCTTTGACACGCTTGCGCGTTTGGGCCCGCACGAGATTCAGGTCGGCGTGCTCAAACGCCTTCGCGGCACGCCGATAATTCGCCACACCGACGCGTTCGTGATGCGCTACAACCCCGAGCCGCCGTACAACATTCTGTCGAACAACGAACTCTCGTTCGCCGACTTGCAACGCATCAGTCGCTTTGCGCGATTCTGGGATCTGATTGGCAATTCCGGGCGCTTCACAAACACGCTGCCGCTTGTGTTGCAGGTGGAACCTGCGAGCGCATTTGAACGCTTCCTCGCGCTCGCCGACTGGCTCTACGCCGACACCGGCGCGACGCACAAGATTGCGCTGGAGCGGCTGTTTGATCTGGTGTATCGGTGGCTGGTCTCAGACGGCGACATCGACATTGAAACCGCGCAGCAAGCCATTCTTGCGGACTACCAGAAGAGCGGGTCCAAGGGACGGTTGTCTTTTATGCAGCGTGGTTTGACCGTTTCAGACGATCTTTCCAGCAGCACTCGCCGCGCCACGCCTGCCCGCCAAAAGAGACATCTCGCGGCAACACTCGCGTAACAGCTTTATAGGTAAAACGACTGCTGTAATTGGGGTAGAGCGATAAATCGCTAAATATCGACTTTCGGGTTATTGCGGCGCTAGCCCAAATGTAGCGGTCGATTTACGAAAAAGCCCATTCGGATTTTCTGATCGAAAACCGCGTCTGCGCATTCGCCGAATCGCCACCGCGTCCAGCCCCGGAGGCAGTCGTTCCTACAGACAAAATTCATGACATTGGCTTAGACTCGGGCCACGATTTTCGCTGCCTGAGCTTTATGAAAAACCACCCACGTCTGATCGCTAAAGCCCTGTGCGCCGCCGGACTCCTGTCCACGCTTGCACTTGGCGTGACCCATGCCAACACGCTGCAACTGTCGCAGGAAGGCGCGGGCGAAGTGCTCATCTTTCCGTATTACACGACGCGGAACGGAACGCTTTCCTTCATTTCGCTCGTGAACCAGACGACTTCCGGCAAAGCCCTGCGGCTGCGGGTTCGCGAGTCGATCGGCGGGCGCTCCGTCGCCGAGCTGAACGTGTTTCTGTCGCCGAAAGATGTGTGGACTGCGGCGCTGGTGCCCTCGGGCGAGGGCGCGGCGATCATCAGCAACGACAAGTCCTGCACGTTCCCGGCGCTCAGCGGCAGCGCCTCGGGCCTCGTGTTTTCAAAAGCAAATTTTGTGAACGATCTGCCGTTCACTGCGCCCGCCCCGCTCGACCGGCTGCGCGAGGGCACCATTGAAGTCATCGAAATGGCCACAGTGTCCAACCTGACAGCGCTTGGCAGGGACATTGTTCATGTATCAGGCGTGCCGGCCTGCAAAACCGTCGCTGATGCGAGCTCAGCGCCCGTGCAGAGCACACTGAGCGCACCCTCGGGCGGCCTGGTCGGCAGCATGAGCTTCATCAACGTCAACGACGGTTTGAGCGTGTCATACAACGCGACCGGCATCAACGGCTTCTGGAAAACCGGGCCCGGCGCGCCGGTGCCGACCATTGCGCCCGTGACCGCGGCGACGCCTGATTTGACGAGCGGTGCCAACACGACCGTGACCGTGACCGACGAGGGTAGCACCTACGTTTCCACGTTCGCCCGCTCGATCGATGCGGTGTCGGCGCTGTTTATGGCCAGCACGGTCAACGCTGAATACGGATACACCACCGACGGAATCATCAGCAGCAACCTCGTGATGGCATTTCCCACGAAGGCGTACTACGTCCATGCGACTCAGCCGATCTTCCCGACAGACCCGATAACCGCGACACCGCCGTTCCAGCGCCCATACAACCCGGACACGTCGAAGGCCTGCGACGACGCCTCCTTGAATTCCACAGATCGTGAGGAATTTATCGGACTCACTCCCGACGAGTTTGGTGTTGCGAATCCGAACCGGGTTCCGGGGCCCAGTTGGTGCGGCGTCACCTATGTGGCGGGGTTTTCGATCGTGGTCAATCCGGATTCCAACCCCGCCCCACAGCCGGGGCCGTTCAATTCGCCAGGTATCGCCATCCTGAAGGCCGTTCAAAATCAGGGTCTCCCTGTCGTCTCTGTGGGCAAGGAGGGCGGTCAACTGTCGTTCCGGGCGATCAATGTCAATGCGGTTCTGATCCCCATCAGCTCATCGGTGCTGGCGCGCTCCGCAACCACCGGCGAGATGTCCTTGACCGCCGCCGCGCACACCTACTACGGCCTGCCGATGCTGGGCTTTTCGCTGTCGATTGCCAAATACAACGCCGGTTCGCCGCAGCAAAATTTTGCGACGCTGTATCCGATGTCAACGCTGCGCCAGATCAGCCCCCGATGAACGCCGCCCAAACCATGCGCCGTGCAGAACTCGCCGCGCCACCCACATCGCCCCATTCAAGATCAAAGCCGGTCGAGGATTCCACGAACGTGAACAGATTACACAACCGTTTCTCCCCAACCGTGATCGCTGCCGCGCTTGCGCTCATCGGCCCGGGCTTCGCTGCACCCGCCGCCGCCCAAACCATGCACATCGAAACTGGCGGACGTGGTCAGGCGCTGATCTTTCCGTACTACACCGTGCGCAACGGCACCTTATCGTTTGTGTCGCTGGTGAACCAGACGAATTCGGCCAAAGCCGTGCGCGTTCGGGTGCGAGAGTCGGTCGGCGGCCAGCCCATCGCCCAGCTGAACGTGTTTCTTTCCGCGCAAGACGTATGGACGGCGGCCATCGTGCCGACCGCCGATGGGGCGTCCATTATCAGTAATGACAACTCCTGCACACTTCCCAAATTGTCCGGGAGCACGAGTTCGGATCGGGTTCCACTGGCGTTCTCGAATGCCGCCTTTGCGACCGACGCACTCTCGGCGCTGGATCGCACGCGGGAGGGCTATCTTGAAGTGATCGAAATGGCCACCGTGCCCAACGCCAGTCGTCTGGGCAAAGATGTCACTCACTCCGCCGGGGTTCCAGCCTGCCGCCTGACGGACGACGCGAGCATAGCGCTGCTCCAGGACCCCCAAGCCGCGCCGACAAGCTCTGTTGCGGCTCCCTCGGGCGGCTTCGTCGGCACCATGAGTTTCATCAATCTCGCCGACGGACTGAGCGTGTCATATAACGCCACCGCCATCAACGGCTTCTGGAAAACGGGCGTGGATGCGCCAACGCCAACAATCACTTCATCGGTCAGCAAATTGCCTGATCTCGCAAGCGGCGGCAACGGCACGATCACGGTGACCGACAAAGGCAAAACCTACGTCTCGACGTTTGCGCGATCCATCGACGCGGTGTCGGCGTTGTTCATGAGTTCGTCGATCAATGGCGAGTACGCATTTACGACGGATGGCGTCCTCAGCAACGTATTCGTGGTCACGCAACCAACGAAACCGTACTACGTCTACTCGGCAAATCCTGCGCCGTATCAAAGCCCGTTCTCGCCATCCACGGGATCAGCGTGTGACGACGGATCTTTCACCTCTCTTGATCGTGAGGAGTTTGTCGGGTCGCAACCGGATGAAATCGGCGTGCGACCGCCGGGATACGTGCCGCCGGTGCAGTGGTGCGGCACGGCAAACGTGATCGGCTTCACCTCGTATGGTGGCAGTATCGCCGCCTCACCGACCGCGTTTGATTCACCGCGACTAATGCGTCTCGCTGTCGTGCAAAATCGCGGGATTCCCGCCCCGCTGGGACGAGAAGGCGGCCGTATAGAAATGGGGGCCCCGGCGCTCTCTACCAGACTCGTACCGACCAGTTCGTTCGTGCTTGCCCGTTCGGACGCTACGGGTGAATTGGCGTGGACACCAGCGACGCACACCTATTACGGCCTGCCAATGATTGGCTTCGCGCTGTCTGTCGCCAAATACAACGCGGGTTCGCCACAACAAAACTTCGGCAACCTGAACCCGCTCAGTACACAGCGCGATATTCGTTAGACCACTCAGACAGCGGGCGCCGCAACGCCCGCCGCTTCACTTCAAGTGTTTCGCAAAAAATCGCTCAGTCCGCTCGTAAAAATCCGTCACGTTTTCCGGCTTGGTGAAGCCGTGTGATTCGTCGACATAGACGTGATAGTCGAGCGGCTTGCCGGCTTTTTCCATCGCGGCGCGCATCGTCGTGCCGTGAATGAGTGGCACGCGTTTGTCCTGTCCACCCATCGTCAGCATGACGGCCGCCTTGATTTTGGCGGCGTTCTTTGCGGGGGACGTGGCGTCGAACTGCGCGCGATCTTTTTCATGATCACCGACGCGGCGCTTGAAATCGGTTTCAAAATAATCGCTTAGCTGCGCCGTATCCGACCACGACACCGTTTGCAGCAACTCCAGATCGGTCACGGCAATGTACGAGCTGGCGCAGCGCCACAGGTCAGGGTCCTTCACCAGCCCCTGCAGCGACGCGTAGCCGCCGTAGCTGCCGCCGAACAGGCACATGCGTGATTTGTCGACGATGCCGTCGTTCGCAAGCTGCATTGCGCCATCGGTGATGTCGTCCTGCATGGCGAGTCCCCACTGTTTCATCGAAGCGTTGTAGTGCCGAGCGCCGAATCCGGTGGAGCCGCGCGGCTCGGGCTCAAGCACGGCATAGCCACGCGATGCGAAGAACTGGGCGGCTGGCCAGCGCCCCCATTGCACGCCGTGAAACGAGCGCACCCACGGCCCGCCGTGAATGTGAACGATGAGCGGAAGATTTTTTGCTTCGACGTTTTTCGGCAAGGTAAGCCACGCCGGAATGATCAGGCCGTCGCGCGCTTTGTACGACACAAACTTGCGCTCCGGCATCAGCGCGGCGGGCAGCCACTCACGCGTGGCCGCGATCCTTTCGAGATTGCGTTTGTCTGCGTCGAACAGGTAGTAGGTGCCAGCATCGGTCGCCGACTGCGCGAACACGAGCATCCGTCGGGCGTTGCCACTGCTGGGTGTGAGCGCGTTCACGGTCTGCGGCAGGGCGGTGTCCAGAGCGAGTTGAAGCGCCGCGAAGTCCGCGTCAAACCAGTGCGTCTGCGGCTTTTCTGCGCTGAATTTCACGCCGAGCAATTTTTGCGTATCCGGATGCTGGATCAATCCGCCATTGACGTCCAGCCACGGATGGGAATACAGCTTTTCGCCGAGCTTCTTTTGCGCGATGTCGAAGCGATACAGGGCCGCGTGGCTGCCGCCCGCGCGGGTGGACACGATCAGCTGATCGTCAGCATCAAACGCCACGGGGCGGATCACCTGCGCGTCGCTCGCCAGCGAGACGAGCTGTTGCCATTCGCCCTCCGCGTCCTCGCGATACCAGAGGCTGTAGGTGCGCGCGCGGTCGGGCGACTCGCGCGGATCGTGCCTGAGCGCCGCGCGCACGCCGCCCTTTTTATCCAGCGCCCAGCTGACGACCTCACCGGGATTGCGAAAGGTTAACGTGACGCTTCGACCCGTGCGTGTGTTGAGCCGAACGACTTCCTCGGAGGCGTTGTAGCTGGAGCGCCGGGCGACGATCAAATCGCCACCGCCATCGCGTGCAGCGCCCAGGATGCGTGGATACTGTCTCTCCAGCCGAAGGTTGCGAGCGCTGGCCGTCTCGGCGTCGATGGCGAAGTAACCAGCGTAGATCTGCGCTACGCCATTTTCAAGCTGATGATCCCGCGTGCGAAAAAAGATTCGCTGGTTATCAAGCCACAGAAAATCGGAAACATCGACGTAGTCAAGCGTCGTCAGGGCGCGCGAAGTTTTCTGCTCAAGATCAACGATAACCAGATTGTCCCGCCCCTTCACCGGAGCGAGCGCGGCGAACCGCTTGCCGTCGGGCGACATGGCCATTTGTGAATAGCGCGGAAGGCGAAAAAAATCGGCCGTCGGGATCTCGGCGGCGCTTTTGTACGCGACCGCCGCTGGCGCTGCGTCATCCGCCGCAACGGCTGCGCCCGCAAACGTTGCAAATGCCCAGAGCCCGCTGATGATCCATCGAAACGCCTGCACTTTGAGCATGGAATGTGTGTCTGACGAAATAAGGTTTGAGTCGGACGGAGTGTAGGGCCAGGCTCTCCTTTGGCGCGGTCTACTGGCATTCAGCTTTTTCGAAAAACCCATTGTGCACGTGGGCTAAGGCCAGATTACAGCCACAGTCGAGATATGACGATTATTCCATCCAGCCCCAATGCAGCCGTTGATTCAGCCGAAAGCTGTAAAGTGGAAAGCGGCCCTACCGCAATGCAAACAACAGCCCGAAGGGAATGAAAATCACGCTCGCGATGTTGCCGACGAGCACAATCGAGGCGACCTTCTCCGGCTCCTGTTTGTAGTAATCCGCGACCAGAAAATTGAGCACGGCGGGTGGAAGTGAGCCGAACAGAAACACGAGCCCCATCTGCTCTTTTGTCATCGGCAACCAGTTCACGAGCAAACCCGCGACGAACAACCCAGTCAGCGGACAGATCGCCGCGCCGAGCAATGAATTGGAAAAATCCTCGCGCTTGACGTCCAGCATGCGCACGCCGAGCGAGAGCAACATCACGGGAATCGTGCAATCGCCAATCATTTTCATCGGCGCATGCACGCTGTCCGGTAAATGCGTGCCGGTGAGACCGAGCGCGGCACCGATGATCGTGGCCCACACCATCGGACTCTTCACCAGTACTTTGAGATCGGCGTGTTTGTTCACGATGAACGCGCCGACCGTGAAATGCAGCAGATTGGACGTGGTGAACAGCGCCACCATGCCCGCCACGCCCGGCGCGCCAAACGCGAACAGCGCGAGCGGCAAACCCATATTCCCGCAGTTGTTGAACATCATCGGCGGCACAAAGGTGCGCGGATTCTGCCCGGACAGCTTGGCGTACGGCCACGCCATCAAACCCGACCCGAGCACGATGACAATTGAGGCCACCACCAGCGGCCATAGCGACAAAAGATCAACGCTTTTGTCGCTCAAATTGGCAAGCACGAGAAACGGCCCGAACACATCAAGGTTCAGGCGATTGACCACGCGCATGTCGGGCTTCCACATTCGGCCGAGGATGTAGCCCAGCACGATGATCGCCAATACCGGCAGGACAATTTCGAGAATGCGCAGCGCGATGTTCATGTCTGACTGCCTCGACTCGCGTCATCTCGAGCAGGCCACATCCAGACGATGAGCAGCAAAAGCGCCCCGCAGAGTGCGGCAAACGCGATCACGAAGCCTTCGGCACCATAACCCGTGCCCGTCCTGCTGCGGTACAGATTGACCACGCCGCCGATGCCCCACTGCAACGCAAAGATTGAGCCGAATAGTCCCATGTTGAGCGCCGCGTTGGCACGACCGACGATGCCGCTAGGGTAATACGGCGACAGGAGCGCAAAATAATTGTTGGTCGCAGCACCAAAAAAACCAAACGCAAAAAACAAGACCGGTAGTCCGACACTTAACTTCAGCGCGAACGGCGCCAGCGTCAGCGCGAACAGCACCAACATCCAGTGGTTGTAGATAAACGCATCACGGTTTGCCGCGCGCAGCCGCCCGGTGACCCAGCCGTGGAACAGATTGCCGACCAACATTCCCACGGGCATGCAAATCAGCACGCGCGCCAGCGGGTCACCCGAAAGCCCCGCCACATGCATGAGCCACGGCCCCGCCCACAACGACTGCACCGCCCACAACACGCCCACCGCAAACGAGACCGCGGGAAAAGAATGCCGTGCCTGCCGCGTGCGCCAGACATATTTGAGAGCGGTCGAAAGGCTGACCGCGGGCTGGGTGGACGCTTTTGAGCGGCAAGGCGGCGTCACCGTCAGTAGCATCACCACCGCAAAGGCGACAAAGCCCGCGCAGTACAAAAACACGACGCGCCAGCCGAGACTTGCAATCGCCCACTGCGCGGGAACCGTGGCCGCGATCGCGCCGAGTGTGCCCACCGCGAACATGACGCCGTTGACCATCGGCTGCTGCTGTACCGGTAGCCAGATTGCGAAGGCACGAAGTGAACTCATCAGGCACACGGCAACGCCAAGCCCAATCAGCGCGCGGCCCAGACCGAGCATCATGGTGCTATTAGCGAAGGCGAACAACGTCGTTCCAAGCGCGGCGACGACGAGCGCAGCGGCGTTGACGCGTGCGCTGTCAAAGCGATCAAGGAGCGATCCAAGCGGCAATTGCGCCAGCGTGAATGCGATGAAGTACAGGCTTGTGAGCAAACCCAGATCAGCCGCATTGAGCCCGAAATCCCGAATCAATTCGGGCGCAGCTACCGCGTTGACGTTGCGCAGCAGCACCGACGCGAAGTAAGCGAGCGCGAATGGGAAAAACAGACGCGCCATGAGTCCGAGCGTGAATTCCCGCTGCGGCAACGGCGTCGAGACGGACGCGGCGCTCAAAGGATGAACTGCGAGAGATTTTCGTCGCGCACGATGCCCGCGAGCTTTTCATCAACGAATTTTGAGTCGATATCGATGGTATGCCCCGTCAGCGAATCGGCGGTAAAACTCACGTCTTCAAGCAGCCGCTCCATCACGGTATGCAGGCGACGGGCTCCGATATTTTCCTGTCGCTCATTCACCGTGAATGCAATTTCGGCCAGGCGATGAATGGCATCGGGTTTGAAATCGAGCGTCACTTGTTCGGTTGCCAAAAGGCCGGCGTATTGCCGCGTCAAACTCGCATCGGTGCTCGTCAATATCCGCTCAAAATCCTCAACAGTCAACGCCGCGAGCTCCACCCGAATCGGAAAGCGCCCCTGTAATTCCGGGATCAGATCGCTTGGTTTGGAGAGGTGAAACGCCCCGCTCGCGATGAACAAAATGTGGTCCGTTTTGATCGCGCCGTATTTGGTGTTGACGGTCGTACCCTCCACCAGCGGCAGCAAATCGCGCTGCACACCCTGACGTGACACATCGGTTCCGCTTGATTCCTGCCGCGTCGCGATCTTGTCGATCTCATCGAGAAACACGATGCCGTTTTGTTCGGCGTTGTCGAGCGCCGTCTGCTTCAATTCGTCTTCGTTGATGAGCTTGGCGGCTTCCTCGTCCTGCATCACTTTCATCGCTTCGTCGACGCGCATCTTCTTTGACTTTTTGCGCTCGCGATGCATGTTGGCGAACATGCCCTGAATTTGCTGCGTCATCTCCTCCATGCCGGGTGGTGCCATGACTTCCATCTGGGGCGCGGCGAGCGCCACTTCTATCTCAATCTCCTTGTCGTCAAGCGCCCCTTCACGCAGCATCTTGCGAAATTTCTGCCGCGTAGCGTTGTCCGTTGGCTTCAGATCGTCAAAATTCACTGCGCTTGGCGGCGGCAGTAATGCATCGAGCACGCGTTCCTCGGCCGCGTCCTGCGCGC
>JAYWHV010000398.1:0-6328 GCA_043777615.1 Burkholderiales bacterium
TTTGGCCACGCAATTGCTGCAGGTCGCCAAGCTGATTGAAGCGCGGGCAACCATCGGCCTCAAGCGGCAAATATTCTTTGTGTCGCTAGGTGGTTTCGACACGCATAACAATCAGATCATCACGCAACAAACGCTGCTCGGCTACGTCGGCGCCGCGATGAAATCGTTCTACGACGCCACTGCCGCTTTGGGTGTGGCCAACAACGTCACCACGTTCACACTGTCCGACTTTGGGCGCACCTTCAAGCCCGCAGCCGGCGGCGGCTCCGACCACGCGTGGGGCAATCACCACATGGTGATGGGCGGTGCAGTCAAAGGCGGCGCAATGTACGGCACCTTCCCAGAACACCGCCTCAGCGGCCCGGACGACGTGTCCAACGAAGGTCGCTGGTTGCCCACCACGTCGGTCGATCAATACGCATCCACGCTCGCAACGTGGTTTGGCGTGCCTGCGGCGCAGCTCGCAACGGTCGCGCCAAATATTGGCGCGTTTGCTAACAAGAATTTGGGGTTTGTGTAAAAGGCGTTTCGTAGCAGCGAGTTATGTGCGCAAGGCAACGCTTTTGGACTCGTCACGGGCGAGTCCAAGCCGCTCGCGCATCGTCTCATTCACTCGCGTCTGCCAGCCACGACCGCTGGCTCGCAACGCGGCGAGCACGTCAGGACTAAAGCGAATCGCCACCTGCTGCTTGGAGGGGCGTTTGCCTGCGCCACGTAGGCGCACCACCGCAACGGGCACGCGGTTTCTCGCGATCACCGCTCCGTCCCAATCGGCGACCTTTGTGCTTGGCGCGTCGTCATCGCGCCGCTTGACCACGCGCTTCAGGCTATCGTCCAAGCGCGTTCTGCCAGTAGATTTTTTCTTCATGTTTTTCAGCCTTTCGGATTGAAATAATGTGATCGCCATGTGGTCGGTATGGCCACGTGACACATGGACGATGAACACAACGACGCCGTCAATCATCGCCAGCGTTTGCAGACGCTGTTCACCATAATCATCACGAGAATCGGCGCGCGTGATGGTGACGCCCACGAAGGCCGCCTCAGCATTTACAAAGTCAATGCCGTGCTTGACAATGTTGCTTTGACGCTTGATTTCGTGGAAGGTAATCACGATCAAATTGTAGATGCGTTTTGAACGATCATCGATCAGAATGCATATGCAATCTGTATGGTTGCTAAGTTCCAAGCGCTAAGCTCAACATTTCTTCGGCCATCCCCCGGCTCGTGATTGAATTGAGCCATGAGCCTTTACGCACAACTACAAAAAGCCGAGAGCGAAGAAGATGTTAAAGACGCCTACATCAAGGCGTTGGGGCTAAAGGGCCACACCAAAGGCCTCATCGACATTCAAAGCAAAGAGATTTGGTTTGAGGCGAAGCACACTGGCAAGCATTCGAGCTACGCCATCTTCACGCAACTGCTGCACTATGTCCAGATAGCGCTGAACAAAGGCGAAACGACCCCACCGTTTTTAGCGGTGATTGATACTGAAAAAGCCGCGATCATGAAGACCGCTGACGTCTTGCCGTTTCTGGCGAAGAAGACGATCAAGTGGGGCAAGTCAGCGAGCCAGTACACGCAAGAAGCGTTGGACGAAATCTCCGCGCACATCGGCACCCACTTCGTATCGTTCAAAATCGCCACGCACGAAGACGAGTTCATCAATACCGTCAAAGCCGCGATCAAGTCCGGCGAAATCATCCGCACGCAGATCACGCCAGATAACCTGAAGCAGGTGTTCGACAAATGGGTTGCGATGGTGGGCCGCGAAATCAGCGGTGTGGATGAAGACGATTACGCGCTGCTATTTTTTGCCGACATCATGCATGACGGCACGGTATCTACGCACGCCAATTTGTCCGCAGAATTGCTGCACAAGAACGGCGCGCCCGTCTTCAGTTTGGGCGGCAAGAACTATGAGCTCGGCAACCGCGACGGCTACCGCCAGTTCTGGGCGATTTATCACAAGCCGCCGAAATCTGAATACCGCGATTACCTGCTCGAACGCCGCGACAGCCTGATTCCGCTTGATGAGCGCAGCTTCAAAGGCGCGTATTACACGCCGCTCGCCGTGGTCGACAAGGCTTACGACAAACTCACCGATACACTCGGCAAAAACTGGCAGAAAAACTACATCGTCTGGGACATGTGCTGCGGCGTCGGCAACCTTGAAGTAAAGCACAGCAACCCGCGCAAGATTTTTATGTCCACGCTCGATCAGGCGGACATTGACGTGATGAAAGCGACGAAAACCTGCGTCGCTGCGCAGCGTTTTCAGTACGATTATTTGAACGACGACATCAATGATTTTGGTCAGATCGATTACAGCCTGACCAACAAAGTACCAGCGGAATTGCGCAAAGCGATCAAGGACGGCAAGAAGATTTTGGTGCTGATCAATCCGCCGTATGCGGAAGCTACCAATCGCGGCAACACGGCGCTGGAGGAAGGCGCGGAAAATAAGTCGGGCGTCGCAAATACAAAATTTGCAGCCGCAGGGATGAGCCAGTACGGCAAAGCCAGCAACGAATTATTTACGCAATTTGTTGCTCGCGTTGCGCAAGAAATTCCAAATGCCACGCTTGCGATGTTCAGCACATTGAAGTACGTCAACGCTCCGACACTTGCGACATTTCGCCAAGCATGGAAGGCAGCCTATTTGGGTGGCTTCGTGGTTCACAACCAAGCGTTTGACGGATTGAGCGGAAAATTTCCTATTGGGTTTCTCATTTGGAAAACATTTCGAAAAGGAAAGAAAACTATCTGCGAAATCGTTACCGAAGTGCTGGATAAAGACGCAAAAGCCATCGGCGAAAAGACGTTCTTCAATATCCCGAATGATCAGTATTTGAGCGAATGGTTCGTTCGACCAAAGACAAACCAAATTTCGGTTATCCCGCTAAAAAATGCTGTCACACCAGCAACGGCAACTAAAGACCTACGAGGGACGAAGTGGGCTGACGATGCAATCGCGTACATGCTGTGCGGCGGAAATGACTTGCAACATGCCGAGCAACAAACCGTCATTTTTTCGTCCGGGTACAGCAGTGCGCGTGGATTTTTTGTTACTGCTGCAAACCTCTGGCAAGTGGCGACTGTCTTTGCCGTGCGTCGATTGGTTAAGCCGACGTGGCTGAATGATCGTGATCAGTTTTTGCAACCGACCAAGCCGCTTACCGCCGAGTTTAAGGTTGATTGCTTGATGTGGATGCTATTCAATCGTTGCAACCGTACCGCCAGCGCAAACGACCTCGAATGGAACGGAAAGAAGTGGTCCATCGTGAATCACTTCATACCCTTCACGGAAACGGAAGTCGGTGCGCCGGATCGTTTCGAGTCCGATTTCATGGTGCAATATTTGGCGGGCAAAACATTGTCCGCCGAGGCGCGCGCCGTATTGCTCGCGGGACGAACGCTGTGGCAAGCGTATTTCGCACACACCGACGTGCGCAGCGTCCGCGACGAACTGAAACTGAATCGCCCCGACGTAGGCTGGTATCAAATCAGGAACGCCCTGAAGTCCCGCAACGCCAGCGGCGACGTCGCTCCAGTCGATGTCACCGCGTTCACCGCCGCATACCTTGCGCTGACCGACAAGCTGCAACCGCAGGTGTACGAGCTGGGCTTTCTGCGCTGAGCCGCCACAGCCGTTGAAGTGTTTGAAGTAGGCACGGTCTAGACCCAGCACCCCACCAAGCCTCGTGCGAGATGAAACCACGCCAATCAGCGCGGCTCGAGCTGCCGTTTGCCGCGATCAGTTTTGCTTGCGCATTTCGTAGGCGCGAAATTAAATTGAGTACGATCAAAACGCTCATCTTTACCGCCTGCGTAGGTAATGCGAACGTCATATTAAAGTCGCGCTGTCGGGTAAGATAAGCCATGCTTAAAACACACGCCTTGCTTCCCCGCACCCGCAAAGCTGTGCGGCCAGCATTATGGGCACTGCTGGCGCTACTCACGCTGCCGCTTGCCAGCCACGCTGCCGAGCCACCTGATGTCTCGGTCGCCGCGATTCAGGCGCACCTATTTCTGACTGGAACCGGACAAATTTCAGCCGACGTGCTGGGCGAATCCTCCGCATCTCTGGTCAATGTCGTCGCTACTGACGATGCATCAATTTCAACGCTCGTCAAGGTCAAGGTAAAAATCACGGGGCCGAGGCGCTCGCTACCGCTTACGCAGGTGCGACTGGTGGCCACCGAGCAAACCAAAAAGCGGGGCACGCGCGTGATGCTCGATCAAAGGTCGCGGGTCGGGCCGTTTTCTGCTGACGGCGTGAGCTACGTGGCTTTTTTGCTGCCGAACACCGGCTGCGCCAGCATTGCCTTGCGAGCAACCGTTACTTATGCCCAACAAAACGTGCAAAGCCCTGCGCTGACGTCGGTGATTCCCTTTTCGTGTAATGAATAAATAAGGACGCGGCTGTGCAACTCATTTCAGGATCGGTCGGCGCAAGCGGTGGCAATGCGGTGCATGATGTGGCGCTGGTGCAGGCCATATTGGTGAAAACGACTCGCCCCGCCAGCGCTGACGGCAGGCGTGCGGCGGGTGCCTATCTCGCGAGCTACAACGGCGCGTACGACACCACCACGCTGGCGGCCATAAAGGATTTTCAAACCGACAACGCGCCGCCGCGTGCGGCGGGGGCAACCGGCGCTGCGCCCGCACCCACCGGCTTGATCGCGCCGGGGGACGCCACGTGGGCGGCTTTGTTGTTGCGCGTGCCCGCTGACTTTGCCAATTTGCGCGTGTTGCCGCAGGGGATAACGGTATGTGTGGCGGCAACCAACGCGCAGCTGCAAGCCAAGCTCACCTTGGTGGCAGCGATGACCTTTAATGCGGCCTTTCGCAACAGAGTTGTGGCCTGCATCAATGCGGTTCATGAGGCTCACGGCATCGCGATGGGTGTGGTGCCGCGCACGGGAGACCGGCGAACATTTGAAACGCAATACCGATTGTTACTCGATCCACGCGGAGTCACTCGCGCAGGACCAGGCGAGAGTAACCACAACTTTGGTCAAGCCACCGATTTCAGTTTTGCAAGGCTGCGCTGGCTGCGCGCGAATGGCACAGTTGTGGAGAACGAAGACGATTCTCTGCGCCAGTTAGACCCACCTCAGCAAGGCGCTGCGCCCGCTCGAATTTTCTGGAGAACCTTTCAAAGGATTGGCACGGGCTTGGGCTTGCATCGTGGCCCAGCGGGCGATCATCCCCACCTGCAAGCGTGGAATGATGCAACGGTCAACATGGGTACGCGATTGGCGGACTTGCTGCAACGGTCAGGCACGATGCGGTGGCAAAAGGTGCGCGGCACACCCTATCAATGCGATTTTGGTCTCGGTGGCGCGTTCACTGCGGCTAATAATGTTGGCACGGCAGCGAATGTGTGGGCTTTAACCGCGACGGTGACAGTTGCAACGCTCACAGCGGCGCGAACGGCGGCGGCAATTGCTGCGGCGCGCCGTATTGGGCCGCGTGCGGTGCCTGCCGCAGTGGTGCCGTCCACAGCGGCTGAGGTGACCGCCATGAAAGCAGCGTTGCGCGCTGAGATGGTACTGGCCGATGCCAACTGGCAGGCTTGGACTCCGTCGTAGCCTTAGTAGCCGGGATTGATAAACCCAGCGCGTTGAGCTGCGCCGCAGGGTTTGTAGATCTAGCGCACAAAAATTATCTATAACTTTCTGCAACGACGCCCAATTTGATTGGGCTTTCACGCTTTTTTTCTATTAGTCGACTTATAGCTATTTATTGATAGCAGCCCTTTTAAAATACGGCTTTCACACAAAAGCTATTAGGCAAATAAGACGCTACGCAGCCAACCCTTGCAACTGAGTCAGCAACGCGTCGGGAATCGTGATGCCGTCGCGCAGAGCCTTGCTGGCGTTGGCGTAGCGCCGCGCGCCGGGTAGGCGTACGCCGCCATCTTCGAGCATTGCATGTACCAACGTTTCGACGCGTTCGGCGAACATTTTTGCGCCGCCTAACGCGCCGGGATCGATCACTAAAAACAGTTGGCCGATGCGCGGTTTATTGCCTTCGACGTCGAAAAACGAGTCGGCCTCGAAGCCGAATCTTGCGCCAGAAAGAGCCGTGACTAGCAGCTCCACAGTCAGCGCGAGCATTGCGCCTTTAACGCCGCCTGCGGGGGCCATGCTGCCTTTCAAGCCCTTGGCGGGATTGGTCGTGGGCTGGCCGTCGGCGTCCATCGCCCAGCCGATCGGGATGCTCTTTCCATCTTTCGCGGCGATCATCAATTTGCCGCGAGCGACCTCTGACAGTGCGAGATCAATCGCGAGCGGGTCTGCGTTTTCGCGAGGAAATATCG